>JABRWC010000162.1:0-18668 GCA_039961675.1 Phycisphaerae bacterium | reverse complement strand
ATCTCTGGCTGGATTCAACCCGCCCGGTGACACCCAGTACACGAACGGCGTGTTCGGATCGCACGGATTCGCCGCGTTGAGGTCACGGATGTAGAGATCGATCGCGTCCTCCGCCCCTGGCCCGCTGATCGGGTCGTTCGGCTCCGAAAACAGTGGCCCGGTCGCCATGCTTGTGCCGTAATCCAGCACGCGGTATGAGTACCCGAAGTCTGGGAGGTAGTCGTTGTCCAAGTCATCGTCTCCCAGCATGAATTCGAGACTCGTGCCCGCCAGGTCTACCGTGACGAACCAGCCGAAGTACTGGTACTCGTAACCCGCAGGCTTGCCCGGCAACGCAAGCGAGAAACCCGCCACGGGCGGCCATTCGTTGTCCGCGAACCCGTTCGAGTTGTTGTAGAACTGCACCGCGAGCACGATGGAGTTCGGGCCTTCACTGGCGTCCGTCCCATAGGCAATCTCGAACCCATCAATCGACGCCGGGTGCCAAAGATCGCCCCAGTCGAACCAAATCTCGTCGACCTCGCTCGGTCGCCCACAGTTGCCCAGTCCCAGGAAATAACCCGAGGTGTCCGTGCTCCGCCAAATCACAGCACTGCCACGGACTTGCGCCCCGCTGTCCGCCGGTTCCAGCACCCCGTCGCAGCGTGATACACCGCACGCTTGAACCCGATGCTCTCCGGCCGGATCAGCTCGCCGGCGGACACCCGGACGTCCGACGCACACGCAAGCACGCTGGCCGCAACGATGAGCAAAATCGCACGGGACATGGCAAACCTCCCCGGGGATGAACACGACGAGATGCGATGACGTGTCTGTTCGATATTATGGAACCCGCAGCCGACGCGAGTAAACGAAATCGATACAAGCCGGCGGTCGCAGTGCAAGCGCGCGGCGCGGCGGTCGTCCGCGTCGTCGGAATGTGACCGCGGTCACGCTATGTGCGGCAAACCCTGAGTATCCCATCGCGCGGGCCGGGACGCCGCCGACATGTGGAGCACGGATGTCTCGCCCGCAATCCGAACCCCTCGAGGAAGCGAGGGGTCGCCCCGCACTGCCTTGCGGGGTTCGGACTGGCCGCTGGCCGTCGCCCCGCACTGCCTTGCGGGGTTCGGACTGGCGCTCGCTCGCCGCGAAACGGCCGATTGACCCCGCGTCCGCTTGCGCGAAGAATGCCGCCGCGAGCGGTCCAATGGAGCCGACATGCTGATCCGTCTGGCGCACAGCCCCGACCCGGACGACGCGTTCATGTTCTACGGCCTGTCGATCGGCGCGGTCGATCCCGGCCCGTACCGCTTTGAGCACGTCCTGGAGGACATCCAGACGCTCAACGAGCGCGCCATGCGCGGCGAGTACGAGATGACTGCGATCAGCATCCACGCCTATCCGTACGTCGCCGACCGCTACCAGCTCACCGCCTGCGGCAGCAGCATGGGGGACAACTACGGCCCGATGATCGTGACGCGCGAGCCGCGGGACGTGGAGTGGCTCCGAGGCCGGATCATCGCCGTGCCCGGCAAGATGACCACGGCGTACCTGGCGCTGTCGTTGCTGCTCGGACGCGACGGCTTCACTCCGCACGTGGTGATGTTCGACCGGATCGGCGCGGAGGTGGCGGCGGGCCGCGTAGACGCCGGCCTGCTGATCCACGAGGGGCAGCTCACGTACGCCCGCGAGGGGCTTTCGCTGGTCGTCGATCTGGGCCGCTGGTGGATGGAGCGCACGGGCCTGCCGCTGCCGTTGGGCGGGAACGTCGTGCGGCGCGACTTGGGCCCGCAGCATATGCAGGCCGTCACGCGCATCATGAAAGCCAGCATCCGCTACAGCCTCGATCATCGAGACGAGGCCGTAAAGTACGCGCTGCGCTTCGGCCGCGGACTGGACGAGAAGCTCGCCGACCGTTTCGTCGGCATGTACGTCAACGAATGGACGCTTGACTACGGTCCGCGCGGCCGCGAGGCGATCCGCCGGCTGCTGGCCGAAGGAGCGAAGGCGGGCGTGGTCCCGGCGTGCGGCGCGATCGACTTCGTGGACGCGTAAGCGCGGACCCGCGCTGCGGCGTGCACGTGCGGATTACGGAGTGAGCTCGACCGTCCGCCGCTGGCCTTCGGAATTCAGCACGACCAGCGCGATGCGGTCCTTGTTTCCTGCGGTGCGCACCGCGTCGTTGAATTCCCGGACCGAGCGCACTTCGCGGCCATCGACGGCTACCACGATCTCGCCCCCGCTGATCGGCGCATCCTTCGGCGATTCGCGCTCCGCCGGCCACACGAACACGCCGCGCACCGGCGCCATACCCCAATTCTGCGCCAGGAACTTCGACTCCTGGCTGCGCAGCGAGCGAAGCTCCAGGTCGAGGCGGTCGGCTTTGCAGGTGCGTACGGCTTCTGCGGCGCGGATCCACGACGTAATGTCGTCCGGCTGCGGATCGACGGGCAACTCGATGCGGCGCGTCTCCCCGTCGCGGACCAGTTCGAGCCGCACGACCTCGCCCGGCATTGCGTCCGCGATCACGGCTCGCAGCTTCTCGATGCTCGGCACCGGGGTGCCGTTCGCCGCCACGATGATGTCTTCGCAAAGCACTCCGGCCTTGTCCGCGGCCGCGCCGCGGTAGACCACGTCGACCATCACGCCGCGCCGATCGCCGAGACCGAACACGAGAGCGTCCTCGAGCGCCAGCTCGGCGAGCTGCACGCCCAGCCAGCCGCGGGTCACGCGGCCCGCGTCGACGAGCTGGCGGGCGATCTTGCGCGCCATGTTGGACGGAATCGTGAATGCCACGCCCGCGTTGTACGAGCCGCCGTTGGTGGCGATCGCCGTGTTCACGCCCACGACCTCTCCGCGCAGGTTCATCAGCGGACCGCCGGAGTTCCCGGGATTGATCGCGGCGTCGGTCTGAATGAAGTCCTGGTACACGATCTCGCGGCCTGGCGCATCGATCCGGTTTCGGCCCTTGGCGCTGATGATGCCGTGCGTGACGGTGTGCGCCAGGCCGAACGGCGCCCCGACGGCCAGCACCCAATCCCCCACTTCGGCCCGATCCGAGTCCGCAAAGGGCAGCGTGTGAAGGTCGGCGGCGTCGATCTTCAAGACCGCCAGGTCGGACTTCGGGTCGGCGCCGACGAGCTGGGCGGGGAACTCGCGCTCATCGTGGAGCGTCACCTGGATGTCGCTGCGCCCTTCGACTACGTGGTTGTTGGTGAGGATGTGCCCCTGCTCGTCGAGCACGATGCCGCTTCCGGACGCCTGGTGCATGCGCTCGATCAGCCGCTCGCGCTGCTCCTCCAGCTCTCGCAGCTTCCGCATGAGGTTGAGCAGTTCCTCGCCGCCGCCGTCGTCATCGGCGCGGCCGCGCTTCTCCAGCTCTTCGAGTTGCTCGCGCAGCGCCCCGCGCTGCTGTTCGAGTTCCTCGAACGCCTGGCGGTCGGCTTCCACGCCGCGCACCTGAATTTGCACCACGGCCGGCCGCGCCACGTCCGCGACGAGCCGGAACGCGTGCGAGATCTCCTCCAGTCGACTGAGTTCCTCGGTGGCGGCCTGCAACCGGCCGCGCTGCGTGGCGTACGCGATGTGCGTCAGGACGCGGTCCGGAATGCCGGTGGCGACGACGACCAGCGCCGCCAGCACACCGAGCAGCACGCCGAGTTGCGAGTACGGACGGTTTCGCACGCGATGCCTCCTACGTCAGGCCTGCGGCCGGTAATTTCCGGGGGCGAGCCGAGCTCGCGGCCGGGCGCCGGCTGAACCATTTTACGTCCGTCGGCGTACTCGTCGCGAACGACTGCCTGCGGTTGAAAACAACGACGATGAACCGATAGGATGCGGGAACGAGGGTTTCCGCATGACGACGCTGCACACCAGCCCGGAACTGACGCCCGAACAGACACTTGAGATTCTGCGCTCGCGGATACTGGTTGACGGATTTCACATCGTCCTCGACCCCCAGGCGAGTCACGGCGCGTACCTGTTCGACGAGTTGACCGGGCAGGAATACATCGACTTTTACGCGTTCTTCGCCTCGCAGCCGATCCGCTACAACCACCCGCGGATGCGCGACCCGGAGTTCCAGGCCCGCCTGCTTACGGCGGCCACGACCAAGGTCGCCAACTCTGACGTATACACGCGCTACTTCGCGGAGTTCGTCCAGACGCTCGACGACGTCGCCGGGCTTCCGGGGCTGAAGCACTTTTTCTTCATCGAGGGCGGCGCGCTGGCGGTCGAAAACGCGCTCAAGGCCGCGTTTGACTGGAAAGTCCGCAAGAACCTCGCCGCCGGCCGGGGCGAGATCGGCCACCGCGTGATTCACTTCCGCCACGCGTTTCACGGCCGCTCCGGCTACACGATGAGCCTGACGAACACCGACCCGGCCAAGACGCTGTACTTCCCGAAGTTCGACTGGCCGCGAATCGACCACCCGTCGATCAATTTCGACCTGCCCGAGCCGCGCCGCACGGAAGACGTCGCCGCGCGCGAGCAGCAGTCCCTGCGGCAGATTCAGGAGACGATCGAGCGCTACGGCCCGGACATCGCCTGCATCATCATCGAGCCGATCCAGGGCGAGGGCGGCGACAACCACGTGCGCGGCGAGTTCCTGCGCGCCCTGCGCCGTATCGCCGACGAGAACGAGCTGATCCTGATCTTCGACGAGATTCAGTGCGGCGTCGGCGTCAGCGGACGCATGTGGGCCTGCGAGCACTTCCAGGTGCTGCCCGACATCCTCTGTTTCGGCAAGAAGCTTCAGACCTGCGGAATCATGGCCAGCGAGCGGCTCGACGAGGTGGACGGCGTGTTCAAGGTGCCGTCGCGGATCAACTCGACCTGGGGCGGCAACCTGGTGGACATGGTCCGCGGAACGCAGTACCTGCGGATCATCCGCGACGAGAACCTCGTGGACAACGCCGCCGAAATGGGCGCCTACCTGCTCGATCGCCTGCACGAGCTGGCCGCCCGGCATTCGATCATCTCGAACGTCCGCGGTCGCGGCCTGATGTGCGCGTTCGACCTGCCCGACGCCGGCGTGCGCAACGCGCTCCGCGCCGAGTGCTGGCGCTCGCAGATGGTCATCCTCGCTTGCGGCGAGCGCTCGATCCGCTTCCGCCCCGTGCTCGACATCACGGCCGAGGACATCGACCGCGGCATCGAGGTCATGAACGAGGCGCTCAGCCGGGTGGCGGCAGCGGCGGCGGCCTCTGTTCCCGACACGGGCGCCTCACAATAGTCGCGGCTACGGCGTGACCCCATCGCGCCCGGACTGCGAACCAGCCGACCCGGCGCTCCACCCGGCTGCGGCGCGGTATCGACGCGAGAAGTCATCCAGCGTCGCCGGCCAGACCAATTCGCACGCAATTCCGCGATACACGCCGAACGGTTCGCTGCGGGTGAGGCCGGCGACGGCGACCGCCGCTGCGGCGCGGCCGATGTCCCCGTCGATCGGGCCGGCCAGCGCCAGCGCTCGCCCCGAGCGTATCGCCGGCCAGAGTGCCGGGACGGCGCCGACGGTCGCGAACGACGGTTGCGCGTCGCGCAGCAGGCGGCCGTCGTCCTCCAGCCACGGCGCCGCCGTGAGTGTTACAACGAAACCGACGTTTGGAAACCGTGATAGTACGCCGCCAATGACAACACCCGGGTTGGCCTCGTCGTGAAGGTCAACCTCCGCGAGCCCGCTCAACCCGTGCTGGCGTTGGGCGACGGCGTTGAAGCGGTCGTAGAGCGTTCGGCCGCGCGGACTGCGGCTCTTCTCGTGTATGAGCGCATAGCTGCGCCGCGCGCCGGCGATGCGGTGCAGCTCCTGTCCGAGCAACTCCGCGGCTTGGGGCCAGTTCACTTCCACCTCACCGTACAACCCGCTTACATCGGCGTGGCGCCCGAACGTAACCACCAGGATGCCGCTATGAACCAGGGTTGTGAGCGCCACATCCACGCGCTCGTCGCCGTCGGTCCAAACGCAGACCGCATGAGGTGTGAGATGAAGCACTTCCTTGATGGTGCGCTCCATGTCACGTGCGCTGGCGCTCGCTGGCGTCGTGGCGTGGAAGCGCAGGGGCGGGAATTGCGCAAGGTGAGCACGCGCGCCGTCGCGGACCGCCGGCCAGCGCGGCTCGTCGCCCGGTGGCCCAATAATCACCACGAGCGCGTCCGGAGGGTAGCCCGGCTGATCCTTCCCGCTTCCCGGGACGGTGTTGCACGCGGTAAGTACCGTGCAGAAAACAGCATAAAGCGATATGCACGCGCGCCGTCGACACCGGTCGATCCCGCCGCAAGCGGCGTCCCGGCGGGCCGGGCGCCATTCACTTCTTGGCCGCCGTCCACCACATGACCGATCCTGCGTATAATGACAGGAGTGGCAAGCGCATCTGGCTGCGCAGCCCAAGCGTGAGGATATGCGCATGTTCCGATTCCTGGCGCCTGCCGCCGTAGTCGCGGCGGCACTGTTCACGATCTCGGCCTCGGCCCAAACCAGCAGCACGACGACGGAGACGGTCGCCGACCGGGCGCCGTCGGAGAACGTTCGCAGCGGCGCGGTGAGCGAACGGGCACCGGGCAACATTGTACAGGACGCGCTGGCGCGCCACAGTCAGCTCGCTGCGGACCGGCTCGAGCGACAGCGTTCAGGCGGGAACGTCGGCAACGGCGACGGCGAATCCAGCGGGAGCTCGGGCAGCGACAGCGGCAGCGGTTCCAGCAGCGACATGTTCGGCGGACTGCTGGGCGACATCCTCGGCGGCGGACTGCTCGGCGGCGTGGGTGATCTGCTCGGCGGCAGCAGCGGCAGCTCGACGGGCGATTCATCGACCGAGACCGGCGGGAGCAGCGGGGTCCCGTCCAACATCACGCCCGAGGTCATCGCGCTGCTCGAGCAGTTCGGGATCGACATCAACGACGTGTTCCCGTCCGGCAGCAGCAATACCGGATCGACCAACTCCAGCGGAACCAGCGGCTCAGTGAACCGGCTCAAGGGCACATCGACGTTCCAGACCAACGGCACGGACACGCCGACCGAAGAGGAACCCAAGTTCGTGGTGCGCTGGGGCAACGCGCTCCTCGGCGCGCTGTTTGATGCGATCGAATCCGGCGTCAAACTGAACGCATTCGTGAATCTTCTTGAGGACATTTTCCGCCCGTTGCTGATCCCGGACAGCGCGAGCAACACCGCCACCAGCAAGCCGTCTACGTCCAGCGTGCGCGCCGCGGAGCCGTTCCCGCTCTCGGCCGGATGACTCGGGAGCGAGGTTCCACGACGAGCCGGTCTACTGTTCCCCCTGAACCCGAAGCTCGCGCGGAACAGGTTCGCGCGCGATTTGCCGAGCGCTTCGGCCGCCCGTGCGAGGCGGTTGCCCGCGCGCCGGGACGCGTGAACCTGATCGGCGAACACACCGACTACAACGACGGCTATGTGTTTCCGATCGCGCTCACGCGCTGCGCGTGGGTCGCCGCCGCCGCGCGCGGCGACGGAGCGGTGCGCGTCGCGTCGCGCGAACTGGGACACGAAGCGCAGTGGCCGCTCGCCGATTGGCAGCGCGACGCCTACCCGCACTGGACGAGCTACGTCGCGGGCGTCGCGAGCCTGTTGTCGTCACGCGGCGCGCACCTGACCGGCGCCGATCTGTGGATCGAAAGCGACGTGCCGATCGGCGCCGGACTTTCCAGCTCCGCGGCGCTGGAGCTGGCGGCGGCGCTCGTGCTGGCGCACCTGTCCGGCGAGCCGCTCGAAGCGCGTGAGCTGATCGACTTGTGCCGCGGCGCCGAGCACGCATTCGCGGGCGTGCCGTGCGGACTGATGGATCAGACGGTCTCGCTGCTTGCGCGGCGCGGGCACGGCCTGCTTCTCGATTGCCGCTCGCGCGAAGTCGAGCACGTGCCGCTGAACTTCGGCGACCACGCAATCCTCGTGATCGATTCGGGCGTGCGGCATGAGTTGGCGCTCGGCGAGTACGCGAAACGCCAGCACGAGTGCCAGATCGCGCTGGAGTATTTTCGGCGGCTCAACCCCGCCGTGCGTGCGCTGCGCGACGTCGCATCGAGCACGGTCCGCAGCCACGCGCTCCAGATGGAACCGGTCGCCGCGGCGCGCGCCCTGCACGTCACCAGCGAGAATGAGCGGACGCTGGCCGCCGCGCGCGCCGTGCGGCAGCGTGAGCTTCAGGCACTCGGCGGCTTGCTGGACGCCTCGCACCGGTCGCTGCGCGACGACTACGAAGTGTCGCTGCCGGCGATTGACCGGCTGGTCGAACGCGTGCGAGCCGCCAACGGCGTGCTGGGCGCGAGAATGACCGGCGGCGGATTCGGCGGGTGCGTTGTGGCGCTGGCACGCGAGGATGCGATCGGCGCCGTGAGCGAAGCGGTCGAGCGTCACCGCGCGACGGAATTTCCCGGCGCGCAGGCGCTCTTTGCGACCGGCGCGGGCGCCGGGGCGGCGATCCTGTAGCCGTCGTCATCGCGCCGGCACGCGTTGTGGCGCAGACCACGACGTGGTCGAACTCCTGGGCCGGAGTTTCGCGCCTTCAAGCTCTGCACATCCTCAATCTGAGATTTCCCGCGTCGCTCGCTATGACTCGTGAACAGGAACTCTGTAGGGTCATGCCCAGGCCGTGACCGCACGAGCTTCAGCGGTTCGACTGATCGAACGGGGTAGCAGAAAATCTTGCCCTTCGGGATCGCCCCGGATATCGTATGAGCTTGGTCGAAGGGCACATTGTTGCGCGCCAATCGAGCATGCATTGTGCGCGGGTCAGCGCCGCGATCGGCCGACGGCTTGCGCGTTCCGCGCGCCGGCTGGTCGTCGCGCCGCTGCGACATTTCTTTCCGGGGGCGGGAGCGGTCGCATGTCTTCGCCAAGTCCGTTGGTCTTGCTCTCGCGTGCTTGCGTCTTCGTTGCGGCAGCCGTTCCCTGCCCGGCCGACGCCGCCGCGCCGAAACCCGGGGGTGCCGCCCAATCGCGTGAGCTGTGCGTGCTGCTCGTCGGTCGCGGGGCCGTACACCGCGGTGCCGCCGACTCGACGCCGACGTTGGGGCACATCGTGCGCGTGTCGGACTACCAGCCGTACCGAGTCCATGTGGAAGGCCCGCGGCCGTTGCGCGGCGGCTGGTTGACGGTTCGCCATTCGCCGCAAGTCGAGCTGTGGACGGACAACGGGAAACCTGTTTATGCCGGCGCGCCGATCGCGCTCAGCGGCGACGGCGCGACGTTCAATTTGCGGGCGCTCGCGCCGTCGGCCCCGGGCGAGGCGTACGTTGAAGCGGTCTTCGATGTGGATGCAGACGGGGAAGCGGACGCAGTGGGGCTGACCACGTTCACCGTTGTGCAGACCCAGCTTCAGGAGTTTCAGTTCGGCGACGCCGACCTTGAGCCGGGCAACCCGGTGGGGAATCCGACATACCCGCCCATGAACCGCCAGTATCACCACCTTGATCCGATCACGCCGATCGTTCGGTTCTATGACGATCAAACGACACTGGAGACCGTGACGATCGACGAGGTGGAATACGACGTGGTCAACGTCGCCGGGCGCGTGTTCTCGCCGACGGACCTCATGGGCGGCGACGAGCACCCGGTACTCCTCATGGTCAACGGGGACATCGTTCTGCCGGACAGCGACGGCTTCTTCACGCATCGCGTGATTCGCTCGGACACCAGCACCGAGGTCGCCGCGTCCGCATACAACGTGCTCGGCGGCTGGGCCAGCGATCGGATGGACGTCGTGGACGAGCAGGTCTATCCCGACGCCGGCCAGGCGTTCAACCCGAGCTTTCAGCGGCTGGTGTTCGGCGACGAGGCGGCAGCAGGTTGGCTGCTGAACTACCCGAGCATCACGCTCGAGCTGGTGACGCCGGATGGGCAGGCGATCCAGCAGATCAGCGTCTCGCCGCAAGTTGAGAACGGCTTCGTCGTGACCGAGCCGTTCGTGATCTCTGAAGTCGACCCGTACTTCAGCGTGCCGGAGCAGTTCTCCTTGATGGGCCGCGTGCTGCGTACGCCGATGCCGCCCGAGGACCCCACCGCTGACCGGGCGCTGGAGCACGATCTGCGCGTCGGCGTGCCGGGGATCGAACTGGGGCGGATCCGGTTCGCCGGCTACCGCATGACCGATCCGCCGAATTACTCGCTCGTCGAGGTCCAGCTCGACCCGAACGACATTGCGACGCGCGAGGTGGCGCTCAACGTCCGCAACGTCGATGTCGAGAACGTGGAGTGCGAGCTGGTCAGCGACCTGGCGGCCGATTTCCCGCAGTGGTTCGGCGACTTCGGGCCGCTGCGCGGCCAGGACAACAACGTGCTGCGTGAAATCCGCGCCCAGGGAATTGAGGTACTTCAGGGGCCGCACGAGTTCAAGATGCACGCCGGCGACGCCGCCGATGACGCGCTCCGTCCGCGCATCTACGACTCGTTCAATAACGATCTTTCGAAGTACCCGAGCTACACGTCGATCCAGGCATTCCTGCGGCTCAACTTCGGCCGCGGACCGCAGCTCATCAACTTCCGCCTGCTTCCCGACATCCCGGTGCAGACGATCAAGGCCGAGTGTGCGCGGATGAAACTCATCATCGTCGGCGTCGTGCTCGACGGCACGGACAGTTGCGGCAACTCGGCGGTCAGCGCGTTGCTCGTGCGCCCCGCCGACGGCAACATCCCGCGCGCGACCGCCCGCATCTACAGCAGCCCGATCCACGAGTCCTTCGAGGAGTCCGAGTCGGCAAACCAGGCCGTCGAAGTGCAGCCGCAGAACTGGCCGCCATCGACTGACCTGATCGAAACCAAGCTGCTCGGCAACCGCCGCTACGACAAGGCGCGCGTCAACGCGATCGCGGAAATGAACAACCGCCGCACGCGCCTGACGCAGAACGAGATCATGGGCCCGGGCATGCCCGCGAACAAGTTCTACGTCGTCGACATGCGCGCCGACTACACCTACGCCGGCAACATCGACCGCACCGGCTTCGATCCCGGCGGCGTCTCCACCATTCCGCTCAACGGGCTGCGCAATATCGTCCGCGCCAACAAGGCGCTCATCACCGGCGCGCTAAGCAAGACCGAATCGCTCCAGAGCATTGCGGTAACGCCGCCGCTCTATCTGCATCGCACGAACGCCGGCAATCCCACATACCGACTGTTCGAGTACTCGTTCGTCGGGATGGACCAGCGCGCCGCGGGCGCCCTGCGGCCGTTCAACGGTCCGATCGCCGAGAACGCCAAGCTCAACGGCGCCGCGCCGCGGATTCAGCTCCAGCGCGCGGCGTTCGCCAAGGGTCGCACGGGCCTGGAAAACGCCGGCATCATTCAGCCGCACACCCGCGGCGTGCTGCTCGTGGTCCACGGCTACCGGAACGACTCGGACGCGCCGGACATCATGACCAGCACGGCGCACGACATGCCGCGCGGCTATTGGCCGTACGTGCAGTTTCTTTACGAGCAGCACGGGTTCCTGTACGCGGATACGTCCAACGACGACCCGGTGGTTACGCAGGACTATCCGGTCCTGCACGTCTTGTGGACGGGCGACTGGCGGCCGCTGATCCGCCAGCTCGACACGTCGCCCTGCTGGTTCAACTGGGACGACGCGCTGGCCCGCGACTGCGGCGAGCGCGTGCTCGCGACGTTGATCGCGGACATCGTGACGATCAAGGACGGCATGGAACAGGGCGCCGACCAGAACAACGACGTGATCGACGATCCCGACTGGCGCGGCATCATGATCCACGCCGAGAGCCTGGGAAACCGAACCGTCGCCAGCGCCCTTCGGGCGCTACAGGCAAGGTTCCCGCTGACGCGCCGTGCGGGCGGGAACGCGGCGAACCGGACGTATCCGCGCATCCGCTGGCTCATGGCGCACCCCGCACTGCGCCGCTACAACATCGACCGCGCCCATGCCAGCGTCACCGGCATCCCGCCGAACAACTGCACCGGCGGTCGCAACTGCGTGCCGGACACGAATCTCCAGCAGGAACTTCGCGGGCTCCAGGAGTACAACCAGTCTGTGCTCCTGTTTTACTCGCCGTTCGACAAGGCGGGAATCGTCTTCAAGATTATGCAGGACATGGAGATGCTCGGCCGCTGCGGCTTGCCACCGGGATACAACGTCAACACCGCGTGGGTCAAGCTGCACCAGTACTGGGTGAACGCCGACAACGAGTTCCGCGACCTGTGGCACGTGGACTGCTTCGGCTGGTACGTTCCCGGGATGTACATCGTCTCGCGGCCGACCTACACGTACAACGGCGGCTGGAACTCGTCGGTCGGCGTGCTCGAATCCGTCAAATGGGTGAACCTGGGACCGATCATCGAAATGCGCGGAGCGCACATCACGCCGATCTGGTCTTCGGCTCAGAGCTACTTCCACAACAACGTCTTACCCAAGAAGGTGAGCGCCCTTCGCTGACCAACCCACCGGACCGGGGCGCCTCGCGCGGCGGATGGCCTTCCTCGCGCCGCGACGCCCCGGGCGTCATGCTGACGCCGCGCCGCGGCTGTCTCGTTGTCGCCGCGCGTCCCCGCAGACTCGGGCAACTACAGAGCTGCTGCTACAGTTTGATCCGGGCCGCGGCCGCAAGGAACCGGGGGAGGCGGATGGCTTGCGCCAACCCCCGCTACCTTCCGGTCGCCGCTCGGTCGGAGCCGAACTTCACGAGTGCCAGCAGCACTCGCCCCGTTGACACACACGGGCGGGCGAACTAGCATACTTTGCTCGCGCGACCCAGCGGAACAGACCTAGGTGGTTGCGGGGAAAGAACTTGCACCGCGACCCGAAGGTTTCCTTGATCGAGGTGGATCGGTGAAGAAGAAACGCGCCGCCAAGAGCGCCTCGAAACGCGCGGCTAAGCCGCGCTCCACGGCCGCGGGCAAGCGCAGCGCCGTCAAGCCCGCGAAGCGATCTGCCCGTGCCGCCCCCACCGCGACCGAGGCCGCCCGCGCCCGCCGGCCGGCGGCCGCCATTGCGTCGAAATCCTCCGCGACTGAGCCGAAATCCGGCCGCGTTCGTCGCCGCGGGACGGCCGAACCGGTCGCGGCGCCGGCGCACGCCGCGATCCAGCCGGAAGCCAGCGGCCTTTCCCCCGAAGACGTCGACCGCTACCGGCAGATGCTCCTGGAAAAGCGCGCCCTGCTGGTGCGCGACATGCGGACCATGAGCGACGAGGCGTTGAACCGCAACCGCCAGGAATCGTCCGGCAACCTCTCCAGCATGCCGATCCACATGGCCGATCTCGGCACGGACAACTATGAGCAGGAGTTCACCCTTGGCCTGATCGAAAGCGAGCGAGCGCTGCTGCGCGACATCGACGAAGCGCTTCAGCGGATTTCCAACGGAACGTACGGCATCTGCGCCGCCACAGGCCGCGCCATCGGAAAGGCCCGGCTCAACGCCCAGCCTTGGACCAAGTACAGCTACGAATACGTGCTCGCCCTCGAAAAGGGCGGCCGCAGGACGTAACGCCGGATGTCGACCTCCGTGCACCGGACGGACGCGGGCGCGCCGCCCGACGCACCATCGCTCGGACCGGGCTTGCACGCGGCGGCGCCGCGCGCCTGGCGTCACGCGCCGAGCTGCGCGCGGTTCCTCGGCGTCGCGGCGTGCGGCCTGGCGCTGGATTTGTGGAGCAAACACTGGGCGTTTCACACCCTGCGCCAGGGCGGTCGCTGGGTCATCGTTCCGCACGCGCTCGAGTTCCAGACCATGCTGAACCCGGGCGCCCTGTTCGGGATCGGCGGCGGCCAGACCACGCTGTTTCTGCTGGCCTCCGCGTTCGCATTGCTGCTTGTGGGCTGGATGTTCGTGCAAAGCTCGCCGCGCCGGCGGCTGCTGCACGTGGCGCTGGGCTCGGTGCTGGCCGGCGCGCTGGGGAACATGTACGACCGCGCGTACGTGCGGCTGCTGGAGCAGCCGGTGCGCTCGGCGCGCGGCGCGGTGTGGGTGCAGTCGGCCGGCCAGGACGAGAAGGGTTACGTCTTCGAAGAGTATCCACCGAGCGAGAAGGGCCTGCGGCTGGTCCGCAAGGAGCCGGGCCGCGAGGTGGGCTTCGTGCGCGATTTCATCAAGATTCCGACAAAAATCTTCGGCGAGCGCGACCTGTGGCCGTGGGTCTTCAATGTGGCCGACATGCTGCTCGTCGGCGGCGTCTCCATCCTGGCCCTGTTCCTGTGGTTCGACCGGCGCGGCGGCCACGCGCCGATCGCCGTTGGGACGCAGCCGGCCGGCGAGGCTCCGGGCTCGTCCGAACGAGCCTCCTGACCACGCGCACACCTTCGGACCCTGTTCGCTGACGGCGTTCGTTCGCCCCTGTCGCGCCGCGCGCCGTCTTCGGGCGCAGGCTCGGTCAGCGCACGAGGTGCCCCTGCGGGCCGCCGCCGGCAATCACGGCGAGGCGCCGGACGACGGCTGCGGCGGCGCCCGTAGGCTCCTCATGGTTCACCGGCGCTAAGACGGACAGCGCGTGAACGGCGCGCGACCCGTCGACCGAGCGCATCGGCACGCGGCTCGTGGGTGGAACGAGCCTGCGACGGATTTTCCCGAAACGCAGCCTCAGGACCCACCCGAATGTCTTCCGAAACGTTTGCGCCAGCCCCCACATTCCGAACACCTGCCAGACCGCGTCCGAGAAGTGGACCTTGGTTTTCGGGCGCAGCAGCGCCAGCAGAAATCGAACTGGATTGTAGAAATACGCGTACGCCGCCAGGATGTTGATCTGTTTGCGCCAGGGCCTGGGATGGTGCGACGCGATGACGTAGTTGCCGCCGAGCATGTGCTCTTCGACCCGGCGTCCCCCCACGCTGTCGTACGCCATCCCCGAGGCGTACGTCCCCGCGAAGAGCTTCGATCCGGTCGCCGGCACCAGCATCAGCACCTGCATGCTGACGGCGCCGGCCTTGCGCAGCAATCGCACCTGGTTCAGCAGTCCGTAGGGGACCGGTCCGAAGCTGATCAGCGGCTGGTCGTCGTGGTGCATCATCATCGGCATCGGCTGAATGCCGTTTTGTCGCAGAAGGCCGAGCGCCTCGCTCGTCTTGTCGACGCTCTGCCCCTTCTTGACCAGCGTGCCGGTCATGTCCTCAACGCCCAGCCACAGCGAACGCACGCCGGCCTTGCGGACCAGTGGAAGATGCTGTTTGAGCTTCAACGTATCGTGCACGGTGACTTCGGTGGCCCACCGGAACCGACGTCTTCGACCCGAGTCCTTGCGCGCCCGTGCGAGCGCTTCGACAATTTCCAGCGTGCGCTGCTCGTGGTTGAAGAAGTTGTCGTCCGCGCTGAAGTAGCTCCGTACGCCGAACTCGTTCTGGATGCGGATCATCTCGTCCGCGATGCGCTCGCCGCTTTTTGCGCGGTGTTGCCTCTGGTTGTACGCCGGGATCGGGCAATACGGACAGGCGAACTTGCACCCGAACGTCAGCACGAGCGAGCCGATCGGGCTGTAGCGCCGCACCTGGCCAGCCGGCAGCGCGTGCGCCGCCAGCGTCGCCCCCCGGCTCGGCGGCTCGAGGAGCCGATATCCGAGCACCGGGTGAGGCAGCTCATCGAGGTCTCCGAGAAGGCGCTGGATCCCCGTGTCCACGAGTTCTTCCGCAACGCCGCTGCACCCGGTGCGGGCGTAGACCAGCCCCGGGATTTCGTGCAGCGCGCCTTGGTCGCGGGCGCGCAGAAACGTCGATCGGATCGACTCTCCCGCTCCGCGGAAGCTCAGCAGCGCCTCGATCAGGCTCAACAGCACGAATTCCTCGCCGGTGACGGCCACGTCGGCGCCCCACGGGTCCTTTGGGTCCGCCCCGAACACGTCCCACGGTTCGTAGATCACCTTCGGTCCGCCCACGATGATGAGCGGCCGGTGTGCGGCGTCGATCCGGCAGGCGTCGCGGATCAGCTCGTTGCATGCCGCCGTGTGAAGCTGCATGCTCGACACCATGAAGATGTCCGGGATCCGCCCCTCCAGCCGCATCTGCGACGGCCGGAAGTTTCGGTTCCACTGCTGAAGCACGATGCGCGTTTTCTCGAATCCGACATCGGCCATCGCCGAACCGATCGCACGCACGCCGGCCGGCGCCATGCGCATGTCGGCGTAGATGAACGGCAGCATCCGCGTCCGATGATCAAAGGCGCAGGCGATCACGCTGACCAGGTCGTGCTGCCGGGCCAGCAGCCTCAGCCGCGCGCGAAGGTGCGTTAGTTCGCCCGGCCGCAGCAACTCGTCGCCGCGTTCGCGGCGGGGCAATTCCATGATCAGCGACTCCTCTTCGTGATTCGGCGCAGCCTGAGGCGCGGACCGGCTTCGGTCGCCCGGACGTCCAGCTCCATGTTCGCCATCGCCTTCGACACGGCCTCATCCAGCACCAGCACATTCCTGCCCTCGTAGGTGAACGCCGTGTCCGCCGGTCCAGCACGGTCCGGCCGCAGCCGCCAGCCGCGTTCCTTGCGCATGAACCGCATGGCCACGTCTTCCGCGACGTTCTTGCGGTTCAGCTTCGACAGCAGACATTCGCGCGCCGCAGATGTCACGTTCAGCATCCGTCACCGTCCTTTCGCCTTGCCGAGCGAGCAGCGAATCTCCCGAAAGCCTCAGGGATCCGGCGATTCGGGTTCCGCCGGCCGGTTGTTACTCCACACCTCGGTTTCGACGCTCCGCGTGAGAAGGAAGATCTGCACCACGGTTCCGCTTGTGAACGCCCGGACGACCGTTCCGCTGCTGGGCTCGATCTCCGCCGCCGCCTCGCGCACTTTCACTCCGGTGATCCGCTCGATTTCCCGTCGCAACACATGCGCGGCGCTGGCGAAGAGCTGCTGGTGAAACTCCTGCACTTTGGCGGCGCCGTCCGGATCGCGGGCCAGGGCCTTCTCTGCCTCCGAGAGAGCGCCGTGAAGCGTGATCACCAGCGAGTCGTCACTCAGCACCACCGTCACCGAGCGCGGATCGTGCCCGGTCGCCTCCTGTTCGAACAAACGGGCCGCATGCGCGATCTGGCGTGCCTTCTCCGAACGTGGGTTGTCCAATGCCCTCTGTCCTTCGCGGCTGCCGTTGCCACCTGGCCGCGGTCGAAAACAAAAGCCGATGTGGCCGGGCACGCGTTCGTCGCGCACACGGCCACATCGGCTTACTCGTCAACGGCCCCCCGGCACGGCCGGGTTGCCCTTCAAATCGTCATCCGATGCGCGTCAGTCCACCATCGCTGGCAGCGCACGTTGGTCGTGCTCAATCCAGCACGCGGTATGATAAAGGGCGTCCCAGCGAACGCAACCGCGAGGACGTTATTATTTTTTCCACGCCGGCGGAACGCGTGAGGCCGGAATTGCCAGCGCCAACGTCGCGCGAGCAACCTCCGTCCGCGTGCCACGGCAGCCCGAGAGCGCGATGAAGACCCAGGGAGAAATCGAAGCCGCTATCTGTGACGGTATGCGCCGGTTCGAGCTGGACTACATGGGCCGCGGCCCCAAGGACATCCACACGCACTTGATCGGCGAGCTTCTGCTCGTCCGGCTCGAGGGCGTCTTGACCGCCGCCGAGAAGCAACTGGTCGGCTCGCTTCCGGCGGAGAGGGGGCGCGGTCTGCTCAAGCAGGTTCGGACGCAGTTGATCGAGACGGCCCGGCCCGTGCTGGAGACGATGGTCCAGGAAGTCACCGGCGTGAAGGTCGTCAGCCTGCACCACGACATCAGTACGCTCACCGGCGAGGAGATCGTGCTGTTCACGTTGGCCGGCTCACCGAACTTCCGCGAGAAAAAGTCAAGGTAAGCTGCGCACAGCCGCGAGCTTCGAAACAGGTTCGACGGCCCGGAAACACCGGCCGCGCCCGGCGACCGACGGGTGTGGCTCGCCAAAGTCAGCACACGCACAGCGGCGGTTCGCCATCTGCGCTCGGCCGATCGGTTCGGCGGGGTGATCCGGTGCGCTTGTTGCGCGCCGCGCATCACACGCCGCTCGCCGCGCACCACACGCCGCTCGCCGCGCACCACACGCCGCGCTCTGCGTAACAGACGCCGCGCGCCGCGCGGTCTCCGCTTCTCGCTTGACGGGCACGACGCGAGTTCATAGGTTACGTATTGTCGGCGTTCGGCAAGCCGATCGCCGGCATCCGGGGCGTGGCGCAGTCCGGTTAGCGCGTCTGCATGGGGTGCAGAAGGTCGCTGGTTCGAATCCAGTCGCCCCGACTTTGTTTACCCGCGACCGCCTGCTTGGGCGGTCGCTTTGTTTCCAGAGCGGTCCGGCCGCCGGGTTCAGCAGCATCTCGCCGCGCTTCTGCGACGGCCAGACGATGATCCGTTCGACGTACGATGCGATCACGTCGCGCGTGCGGTCGTTGCGGGCGCCGGCCATCGCCTCGCAAAGCCCAGACAGCCGTTCCCGAGCCCATTTCCGCAGCGCGGCGATGTCGTCGCTGCCGCTGGATCGTTCCTCGCTGCGGAGTTCGTCCTCGAGCGCTTCCTTGCGCTTGCGGAGCTGCGTCCGGCGATCGTTGAGCAGCACGAGGTTGGCGGGACCGATGTTCATCGTCGGGGCAGTGTCAATTCCTGTGTAAATTGATTTCGGGGCATCCGTCACGTTGGTTCATGCCGCGTGGGACTTCGACTTCGCCTTGCTCTTCCTCACTTCTGGGAGCGGCACCTGACTGCACAGGTTGGCCGACTTCAGATGCCGCCAGGTTCGCGGCAGTCGCAGCAGCACCTGATGCATCAGGTACACGCCGCTGCGGG
>JABRWC010000161.1:0-32400 GCA_039961675.1 Phycisphaerae bacterium | reverse complement strand
CTTCCGTCGATGGCGGTTCCGAGTTCAAGCCGGGCCCGGAGCATCGGGTGCGCCAGGCCGCGCGCGACTTGACTCAGGGAATCCTCGCTTCGCTCTCGCTCAGCTCGGAATGGCCGATGCACCCTCTATGCTCGGGTCGTACACGCCGTGCGATCAATGCGTTCGGCGGACGCTGCGGATGTGTCGATACAGCGTGAACAGTTCCTTGAACGCCCGCAGGATGACCTTGAGATTCGCGCCCGTCTGCTGCCCGGCGGTGCGCGGATAATGGTGTACGCCGCGCTGGCCGATCTTCAGGCCGAAGTTGCGCGCCTTGGCGAGCATCTCGGTGTCGATCAACGCGCCCCGGCTGCGCAACTCGATCGCGTCGATGAACGGCTTGGGATAGATCTTGAACGCGCCGTCGATGTCGCGCAGCCGCAGGCCGAAGAGCAAGCGCACCAGCGTGGTCCAGGCGAAGGCGTTGATTTTCCGCAGCAGGGGGTCTTTGCGGTCCATCCGGTAGCACGACACGACGTCGCACCGCTCCAGCAGCGGCAGCACGTCGCGCAGCTCCCACATGTCGAACTGCCCGTCGCCGTCGGTGTAGAAGATCCAGTTCTTCGTCGCTTCCTTGAAGCCGCGGGCCAGCGCCCCGCCGTAGCCGCGGTTCGGGTTGTTGTGCACCACGCGCACCTCGGGCAGCTCGGCCGCGAGCCGCTCGGCGATCTCGCCGGTGCGGTCCTTGCTGCCGTCGTTCACCACGACCACCTCGAGATCGTCGGCCAGCGCGCGTCCCACCTCCACCGCCTGGCGCGTGACGCGCTCGACGTTGGCCTCCTCGTTGTAGCACGGGAACGTGATCGTGAGCGACAACGGCTTCAGCGGCGGCTTGTTCAACGTTGCCGAGCCTCCCCTCGAAAGCAAACGCCACCGTTGCGGCGCCGACCGGGAGCGGGCACGGGGCTGCGTTCGTGGATCCGCCGTCTCGGCGTCCCCCGGCATCAGTCCTATCGTCATCGCGGACCTGCACTTGCACTACGCGCGGAGCGGGACTCTAGCGTGCCGCTGCGCGCCTCGCAACTCGTGGCGGCGGCGCGTTCATCTCCGCAAGGCAACGCCCACGCGGGCCGGCGCCGGTTTACGCTCCAGTGGAGCCACGCGGCCGCCGGATTCGTACGTGATATGCGCAGGTCGTACGCTCGGAGCCTCCAACAAGTGGTCCGCTAACTGGTTGGATCTCGGGCGGCACCCCACGATCTCGCCGGCGTCATTCCGGACCGAGCGCCGGCGAGGCGTGGAATCCCGGCGTTGTGTCGCGTGCGTCTTTGCGCAAGCGTTGCTTCAGCCACGAAGTGCGGCGCTTGTCATTCGCGCCGCAGCCTCGTATGGTCCCCGCCGTGGACCCCCGAGACCGAAACGGCCTTGAATCCTGGCTTCTGAGCGAGCGCAGGTTGGGCGTCGAGTTCGTGCCAGTTCCGCCTCGCGGCCGCGCGGCGGCTGCGCCCGCACCCGCACCTCGGCCGCCAGCCAGCACGCCGCCCGCGGTTTCGGGGGCGCCGGACCGCCGCGCGCCGCTTCCGCCAACGCAAGTCCCGTTGCTTGTCCCTGACGCGACCGGCTTTCCGCCGCTGTGCGACCGGGAGCTTTCCGTGGAAGACGCCCGGCAGGCTCTCGATGCACTGGATCGAGACTTCGTGCGCGGCTGCACGCGCTGCGTCCTGCACAAGCAGCGCACGCAGACGGTCTACGGCGTCGGGCACCCGCGCCCGGAGTTGGCGTTCGTCGGCGAAGGTCCGGGGGCGGACGAAGACGCCCAGGGAGAGCCGTTCGTGGGTCGCGCGGGCCAGTTGCTGACGCGGATGATCGGCGCGATGACGCTGACGCGTGACCAGGTCTACATCTGCAACACGGTCAAGTGCCGGCCGCCGGAGAATCGCACGCCGACCGAAGACGAGATGCGCACGTGCTCGCCTTTCCTGTGGCGCCAGCTCGCGATCCTTCGGCCGCGGGTCATCGTGGCGTTGGGGCGCCCGGCGGCCCAGTGTCTGCTCGCGACGAACGCGCCGATCGGTCGGTTGCGCGGCGAATTTCACGATTTTCCCCCGCCGGCCCTCGCACACCTCGGGCTTCCTGCATGCGTGGTGATGCCCACGTTCCATCCGGCGTACCTGCTCCGCAGCCCGGGCGAGAAAGCGAAGGCCTGGGAAGACCTGAAGCAGGTCATGCAGCGGCTGGGAATACCCATCCCTTGCGCTCGTGGCTGAGTGGGCCTTTCCACCCCCGGCCACCGCCCACAGTACGTGTTTACCCCCAGGCGGGAATCGTCATGGTCGCTCACCTGCGGCCAACGGCGAAGGTCGTCGGGGTCGGCGCGGCCGTTGATCCCGACGTGCCGCGAATCAGGAACGATTACGAGCTCGCCGGGTTCGTCGTGAAGACCGGCGGCGCGGCTACTGCTTGTAGAGCGTCTGGTCGCGCGTCTCGGCCGCGCGCTGCACGAGCGCGTGAACTTCGGGTTTGCCCAGCGGCAGGAGCTCGATCGTCGGCACGGTGTGCTCGTCCTTGATCGTGCCGGGGAGCATGGTCTCCGCGATCAGGTCAAACGGCGGGAACTGGTGCCAGGGCGGGTTCACGCGGTAGTGCGTGCGCGCCGTTTCGTAGCCTTCCTTGCGGACCAGAATGTCATAATCGCCGTACCAGGTGAACGAAAAGCGCGCCGGCGAGAGGCCGACTTCCTCGTCGTTGACGAAGACGCGCGCGCCCTGCGGGCTGGTGTCGATCTTCATCGTGCGCTCGACGCAGCCGCCGGCGAGCACGAGTGTCGCGGTCAGCGCCAGTGGTGCGGACCGCCGAAAAGGGGTCATTGGGGCACCTCGATCAGTTCGGCTTCGGCGCGCGACAGATCGAGCACTGCGATCGTCGCCCGGCCCGTAACCCACCCGCAACATTCGCCCGGATTCACGAAGAGTCTCCCGTCGCGCCGCTCAATCACCGGCTCGTGGGTATGTCCGGTCACGACGACGTCGGCGCGGGCAACGTCCGACGCCGCGCACCAATCGATGAAATGATGCACGAGAATCCGCCGCCCCGCCAGTTCCACGAACAGCGGGCCGTCCTGAATTTGCGGCAGAACGCGTTTCAGCCCGGCGCGCTCGCCGTCGTTGTTGCCGTACGTGATATGGAGCACGCCGCCGAACTCGGCCAGCCGCTTCGCCGCGAACGGCGCGATTACGTCGCCCGCGTGGATCAGCACGTCGATGCCGGCAGCGCGAAACCACCGCAAGGCGGCATCGATGGCGGGCAAACGATCGTGCGTGTCCGAGATCAGCCCAACTCGCAAGGTGCGCTCCTTACGCTGCGGCACGAGATACGCGGTTCGCATGGTAACGCGCCCCGGCCGCGGCCGGCCGCGTGTTACCCATCCCGCCGGCCTTCCGGCGGTTTTCCTGTAAGACCCGGCCACCCGCCGCCAAGACTCGGCAGACGACAGGCTCGCCGGCCGGGCGTCCGCAGCCGGCGACCGGGTGTGGCGACCAGAACTCTGGCAAGGAGATCAGCATGTTTCGAGCGTTCCTGGCAACGAAGCCGATCCGACATTCGCGGCGGCGTTTGAGCGGCACGCGCCTGGCCCTGGCGGCGGCGCTGGCGGCCGCGTCGCTTCCGGCGGCGCAGGCCATCCTCGAAGCGCACACCTACGGTGTGGCGGAGTTCGGCGACACCGGCGAGTGTCTCGACAAGAGCGATACGCACAAGGTCCACACCAAGACCGCGGACCGGTTCGCCGATCATTTCGACGACCTGATCGCCGCCGGCGACTGGGACGACGTCGACCGGCGCGACAACTCGAGCTGCCGCGGCGGCTACTGGTCCGATCCGAGCAAGGATGCGACCGGCGACGACTCGCACGCGGGCTATGGCGCGGACGAAGCGGACGTGGTGTTCATTCACACGCACGGCGGACACGTGGCGAACACGAACAGCTCGATCTCCATGGGCAGCGACGCCGACGAGTGCAGCGTGGAGACCGATGCCGACATGTTTTTCGACGACGACCTGGACATCGCGATCATCAAGGCCTGCCAGAGCGGCGATTACGGCGTGTGGTCCAACGGCGGATACCGCCAGCAGATCACCGATTCGACCAGCAGCCTGCGGGTGTGGAACGCGTTCCACGGCGACAGCGATTGCGGATCGTTCGTGAAAGGCTACGTCGAGGACTACGCCGAGGAGAGCGACTACAACGGCGTGGGAGAGAACTGGATCGACGAGGCGTACGACGATTCGTCCAGCGCCAACAACGACGACTGTCCGACGTCGATCGTCATGGGCGACAATGCGGCGGACCGCGAGCACATGTACGAGTACGGCGGCTGGCTGGATATCGAAGACACCGGCGACAAGACCGGCAGCACGATCTGGTACATCTCGGGCTGCGATCCCGACAGCGGCACGGTGCTTCCGTAGCCGGACGTTCGCTTGACACCCAATACGCCATAACACGACGAATCAGGAGAACCACGATGTTTTCGAATGTGATGCTTCATGCGGTGACGATCCTCTTTTTCGCCGGTGGCCCCGTGCAGCCGCCGGGAGGCGGGTCAGACGTGGGCGGGTTCGAGATCGACGCCAGCGCCCTGGCCAACCGGCCGGCGGACACGCTGCCGCAGCAGAGACTCCCGGCCTCGGCGTTCGCGGTCGAGGCGATCTGGAGCGGGCTGGTGCAGTCCAGCGAGCAGCCGGGACTCGTGGACGCCATTGGCGACCGCGAGTACTTCGAATCAACGACCTGGTACCTGGAGCGCAACGAGCTGACCGGAGCTGTCCTCGCCCTGCGCAAACCCGTGCCGGTCGATCCGCAGCCGCAGGACGAGAACGCGCTGCGCCTGGATTCGCTACAGCGTCTGAGCGCCTGGGGACTGCCGGCCACGGAAGTGCAGCGCGTGCTCCAGCGCCGCGTCCTGGTGCAGCACGAGTCCGACAACTTGCAGCAACCGACGCCGCCGATCGTCCACCGCTACAAGACCTTCGTCTTTCGCGGGATCAACGGCGTGCCGATCGAAGGCAGCCGCGCCGTGCTCACGCACCATCGCGACGGGTCGTTCAACCGCGCCCTGATCAACTGGCCGCCGCTGGCCCCCACCGGGCACAAGCTGCGGTCGGACCTGACGGTGCCGGAAATCGTGGCCCGTGCGATCGCGGCGCTGCGGCGGGCCGGCGAGCGGGAGGGCGAGGCCACGCTGACGTGGTGCTATGTCCCGACCGAGCTGGAGGATGGGTCCATCGCGCTGGAACTGGTCGTCAACGCGCGGATGCCGGCGACGCACTATGAAGACGGCACTTCCGAGGAGCCGCGTGTGATCACCGTCAAGATCGACGCGTACTGATCTCGCGCCCAGCGAAGCGGACTCTGCTTCCCTCCCGCAGGTACGCGAGAGGTCGGGTCGCCCCCGTCCTCTCGCGTCCGCGTTCGCACTCGCCGCGGCCGCGCCGATTCAGTATCCTGCGGGAATGATCCGCAATCGGGCCGAGATCGTCGACGAGAACTTCCGCGGATTCCTGGAGGCTTGGCAGGCCGAGCGCGACGGCGCCGCCGCGACGCGTCCGCTTGATGCGCCCCCACAGGACGCGGACCCGGCGATCGGGCTTACCGGCCGCGTGCTCTGGGAACTGTTCGAATCGCAGGTGACCTGCCGCCTGCTGGACATCGTGGCGCGCGAGATGCGCGCCCGCGACGAGGGCTTCTACACCATCGGCAGCGCCGGACACGAAGGCAACGTGGTGCTGGGTCGCCTCGTCCGGCACACCGATCCGTCGCTGCTGCATTACCGCAGCGGCGCACTCATGGTGGAGCGCGCCCGACAGCTCCCCGGCCAGGACCCGGTCCGGGACATCGCACATTCGCTGGCCGCCAGCGTCGAGGACCCGATCGCAGGCGGACGCCACAAGGTCTTCGGCAGCGTCCCGCTTGGGGTCCCGCCGCAGACCAGCACCATCGCCAGCCATCTGCCCAAGGCGGTCGGCATGGCGATCGCGCTGGGCAAGATGAAGCGGCAGCGGCTGCCGCTGCGCGTCCCGCGCGATGCGATCGTCCTGTGCAGCTTCGGCGACGCCTCCGTGAATCACGCCGTCGCGCAGACGGCGTTCAACAGCGCGAGCTGGAGCGCGTACCAGGGCGTGCCGGTTCCGATCCTGTTCGTCTGCGAGGACAACGGTCTGGGAATCTCCGTCCACACGCCGCCCGGCTGGGTCGAGACGCGAATGCGGCGGCAGCCGGGCTTTCAGTATTTCCGCGCCGACGGGCTGGACCTGGTCAACGCGTACGAAGTCGCGGCCCAGGCCGTCGCCTATTGCCGGACGAAACGCGCGCCGACGTTCCTGCACCTGACGACGATCCGCATGCTGGGCCACGCCGGCAGCGACGTGGAGACGGAGTACCACAGCATCGTCGAAATCGAAGCCGTCGAAGCGTGCGACCCGCTGCTCGCCTCGGCGCGGCTGCTGCTGGACCAGGGCTACGTGATTGCCTCGCAGATACGCGAGCTGTACGACGCGATCGGAAAGCGCGTCCGCGAGGCCGCCCTCGCTGCCGCCGCCGCGCCGAAGCTCTCTTCCGCGGCCGAAGTCGTCGCCCCGCTCGCGCCGTACACGCCGGAGCGCGTCCGCGCCGAAGCCGCCCGCAGCCCAGACCCGGCGGCGCGGGCCGCCGCGTTCGGGGGCGACGGTGCGCTGCCGGAGACGCGCGGCCCGCGGCACATGGCCGTGCTCATTAATCAGGGCCTGCACGACACGCTGGTGAAGTACCCGGAGGCGGCGGTCTTCGGCGAGGACGTGGCGCAGAAAGGCGGCGTGTACCATGTGACTGCCGGACTGTGGAAGACGTTCGGCGCGGCGCGCGTGTTCAACACGCTGCTTGACGAGACCAGCATCCTCGGCATGGCGATCGGCGCCGCGCAACTGGGCATGCTGCCCATCCCGGAGATTCAGTACCTCGCCTACTACCACAACGCCGAGGACCAGCTCCGCGGCGAGGCCTGTTCGCTCCAGTATTTCTCCAAGGCGCAGTTCGCGAACCCGATGGTGGTGCGCATCGCCGGCATGGCGTACCAGAAGGGGTTCGGCGGGCACTTCCACAACGACAACAGCGTCGCCGCGCTGCGCGACATCCCCGGCCTGGTCGTGGCGCTTCCATCGCGCGGCGACGACGCGGTGAAAATGTTCCGCACCTGCCTGGCGCTGGCGAAGGTGGACGGGCGCGTGTGCGCGTTCATCGAGCCGATCGCCCTGTACATGACCAAGGACCTGCACGACGCCGGCGATCGGGCCTGGCTGTTCGAGTATCCGCCACCGGGCGAGTTCATCCCAATCGGCGAAGGGCGCGTGTATCACGAGGACGCACGAGACCTGACCATCGTCACGTACGGCAACGGCGTGCATCTCTCGCTCCGCGCCGCGCGCACACTGGAGCGCGAGCACGGCGTCCGCGCGCGTGTGCTCGACCTGCGCTGGCTCAATCCGCTCAACGTGGACTTCATCCGCGAGCACGCCGCCGCGACTGGCCAGCTGCTCGTCGTCGATGAGTGTCGCCGAACGGGCGGCATGGCCGAGCCGATCCTGGCTTCGATCGCGGAGTTCAACACGTTGGCGGCGCGAGAAGCGCAGCCGCCGAGAGAGGGCGGCGCGGCGTCTCGGGCGCCGATCCGCTCGGCCCGAGTGTGTGCGGAAGATACGTACATTCCGCTCGGTCCGGCCGCAAACCACGTGCTCCCGCAAGAGTCGGGCATCGTCGCCGCGGCACTGGCATTGACCGCGGACACGGGCGCCGCTCGGACGGCCGCGCATCCGTCAACGCGGGCACGCGCCGCGTCGCGACGCTAGCGCGCGGCTGCGGAGCACGCGGTCGAATCCGGCTGGGCTTCTCGTGGACCTCGCAAGGAGACGTCATGCCGACGCGACGGGTTGTTGGGCCGGTGACGGCCTGTGCCGGGTTGCTGCTTGTCATGGGTGCGATCGGCGGTTGCGTGAGCGTCAAAGCGCCCGAACGGATCGAGATCGGCGGTCGCGCTCGCCCGGAGCCGGTGGACAGCTCGCGCGTCCCGGACACGGCCACGCACGACGAGGCGCGGCGCGAGTTGGCGAAGGCGTATCAGAACATCCAGTACCTCGAGCGCGAAAACGCCCGGCTCGCCAGACAGGCGGCCGACTACAAGCGTGAACGCGACGAGTGCCGCGAGGGGCGGGACTAGTGTCCAGTCTCACAAATACGTCCCGAACGTTGGTGAGAGCAAAGCTCTGCTTTGCGTGGCGAACCCGAGGTTTGCCGTCCCCGGAATCATGCCGCGAATTTCTGAGGCAGGACACGCGCGGCGCGTTGACGAACCCAAGCAGTTCGCCGTGGCGCCGGTGTCTCGCCGATGAAAACACGGGCGGGACGACCGTACCACAGGTTTTTCCAGGGGCCGTTACCCGTCCGTTGATTCAGCGCGGAAGCGCACGCTGAGGCGTCTCCAAGACCGGCCTGGTGGCCGGTCCCCCAATCGGTGAACAGCGTTTTCGACGGACTGTCAGCGCGGTTCACGCCCGTTCGGCTGCGCTCGACGGGCAGCGGCTCGCTCTAAGCGCCGCGCAACAGCCCGCGCTGGGTCATGTAGTCGATCACCTGCTGGGCGAGTTCCTGCGGCGTCTTCGCGTTCGCGTCCAGCACAAGCTCCGGCTTGAGCGGCTCCTCGTACGGCGCGGAGATCCCGGTGAATTCCTTGATCTCGCCTGCGCGGGCCTTCTTGTAGAGGCCCTTCGGGTCGCGCTGCTCGCAGGTGTCGATCGAGGCGCTGACGAACACCTCGATGAACGCCAGCTTGCCGTCCTCGTGAATCTTACGGACCAGGTCGCGGTCGGCGCGATACGGGCTGATGAAGCTGGTGAACGCGAGCACGCCCGCGTCGGCGAACAGCTTGGCGACCTCGCCGATGCGACGGATGTTCTCGGTGCGGTCTTCGGGCGAGAAGCCCAGGTTCTTGTTGAGGCCGTGGCGGATGTTGTCGCCGTCCAGCACGTACGCCAGGTGCCCGCGCTCGACCAGCGCGTGCTCGACCGTGTACGCGACGGTGCTCTTGCCTGAGCCGCTCAGTCCCGTGAACCACACCGTCGCGCCATGCTGCTTGAGGAGCGCGAAGCGCTGTGCGCGGTCCACGTGCCCTTCGTGCCAGGTGATGTTCGTCGCCTTCTGAATCGCCACGTAAGTCTCTCCCTCGCGTGCGGACCGGCGGCGCCGGTGGTTCGCTTCGATTCGAAGCGGCGGAATGTATCGCACCGGTCGCGGAGTTGCCAAGGGGCGACGCACTTTCGGCGCGCGGAGTGGGGATTCCGATTCGACCCGTGGCCTCGATCGGGTTTCTCGATTCGCGCCCTCAGTCCGAGAATCCCGTCACAGCCCGAGGCGTAAGCGAGGGACGCCGCATCGGACGCCCGGATTCCCTCGCTTGCGCGTCGGGCTGTGATTGCTGTGCGCAGAGACAGTATGCGAGCGAGTGCTGCGAGCCGTATCGTGATCGCTCGCGCCGACAGCATCCGAACCTGGGACCGGAGTCGCGCGTGACGCTCCGCAGCTCGTGCGAGGTTCGGAGGCGCCCCGCGCAGCGCGGGGTTCCTCGATCATCCCGACCGCTTGCGCCCGATCAGCGCTGCCAACCGCGCCAACTGCTGCTGCGCCGGCGAGACCTTCGCCGGCTCCGTCGCGGCCGCACGGTCCGATTCCGCCCCGGCATCAGGCGACTCGTCGAGCGGCGATTCGGAGGCCGCGGAATCCGCCGCGTCGAAGCCCGTCGACCGCGATTCGTCCGCCGCCGGATCGAACTCGACTGATTGCGCTCGCGCCGGCTCCTCGGGATCAAATACGCCAGCGGGAAGCGGTTCGCTTGGCGGCTGATCGACGGACGGCTGATTCCGGTTCTCCGGCGCCGGCGGGACGTACGCGGTCCGCTCCTGCCGCCACCAATGGTGGATGACTTCATCCACGTCGCGTTGCGACTCGCCCGCCGCCCACAAGCCGTAGAAGTCCACGTTGGCGCTCTGCGGCTCCTTCGGCGGGCGGTCGATAAGCGTGCGCATCGGCATCAGCACCGCGTCACCGATGATGAACCCCTCGCCCGGCCGCAGGCTGGGCAGCAGGCTGATCAGGCTGCGGAACTGGTCGCTGACGACGCGCGCGGCGTACTCCTGGTCGTCGGGGTTGTTCATCCGCAGCAGCACCATCGAGTTGCACTGGCTGAGGATCGTTTCGGAGATCTCGCTGGGCCGCTGGCTGACGATCATCGCCGAGACGCCGTACTTGCGGCCTTCCTTGGCGACCTTCTCGACGGCGTTGCGGGCGAAGGTCTTGCGGCCTTCGAGCGGCTTGCGCGGCAGGTAGTTGTGCGCCTCCTCGTAGACCAGCAGCACGGGCTGGCGGCGCTCGGGCGGCGACCAGAAGTTGAAGTCGAACAGCGCCCGCGTCAGCACCGCCACGGTCACGTCCACGACCTCGAACGGCAGGCCGGACAGGTCCACGATCGTCAGGTTGCGGCGCGGCTGGAGCAGACCCAGCATCTGTCGGATCACGGCGCTGACGGTGGCGCTCTTGCGCCCGGGCAGCGCGTTCGGATCAAATTGGGACGCCAGGTCCACGTTGCGCCGCGCCTGCTCGAACGGCCGCAGCAGGAAGTCGTAGCGGCGGTCGTTGAGACGCGTTTCGACCATGTTGATCAGCCCCAGGAGGCGGCCGTTGAACGTCGCATGCGCGGTCTCGCCTTCGCTGGCGGCCGGGTTGAATTCCATGCGTTTGGCCAGCAGCAGCCGCTCCTGCTCCTCTCGCGGGAGCTGCCGGTACGGCAGACGCGAAAACGCGTACGTGTCGGTGTTGGTCACGAAGCGCGCCTCGTTCATGTTCAGCGCGTAGGTCTGGAGCTGTTCGAGCGAGTAGTACACCGGCGTGTCGATCGTGAACTCGCCGTGCAGGCCCAGCTCGGTGGCAGCCGGGCGTTTCAGTCGCTCGAACGCCTGGCGAAGGAACACGCGCTGGGCGCTCAAGTTGAGCGGATTGCTGGTGTCCACGAAAAGCTGCTCGAACTCCTCGAACGCCAACATCCAGTACGGCAGGATCAGGTTGCGGTCGGACAAGTACGTCACGTTGGGAAGCGGCTCGCCGTGCTCGTCGCTGAAGGCCCGCAGGTACTCGCCGTGCATGTCGAACATGACGACCTGCGAGTGCGGCAAGCGCGTGGCCTCGTGCACGATCTTGGCGGTCGAGACGCTTTTTCCCGAGCCGCTGTTGCCCATCACCGCTACGTGCTTGGCGAAGAACTCCTTGCCGAGCACCTTGACCTCAAAGTCGGTATCGATCGCGAAGCGCCCCATCGAGAAGGAACGCCGCTGTCCGCCGGCGCCCGCCAGCTCGTCGAAACACCCGAAGATCAGCTCGAAGTCCTCGTCCACGCCCAGCCGCACGCGGTCCCCCAGCGTCGGGTATTCGTTCACGCCGCGCGAGAAGCGGTCGCCCTGGATCGTGCCCAGTAGCTGGAACGCGAGCGTGCGGTACTGCCCGGCGTCCGGCGGCTCGAAGGCGGCCACGGCGCCGACGCGGCCGACGCGCGTCACGTAACCGATGAGCGTGCGGCGATCGAGCGGGATCGTGACATACGAGCCGAGCTTGCCGACGCGGTAGACCTTGCCGTGATACTCCAGGTGCAAGTCGTCGCGCGTGATGCGAGCCTCGACCGTGTCGCCCTCGACACCGATAACCTTCGCAATCTCCAGCGGGTCCATGCGCGCTCCGGGTCGAACGGGTTCCCTGATGAGTATCGAATCTCCTCGCGCCACCCGTGAACAGCATCGGAATCGTGCCGCCCGGGCGACGACGCGCTGGCAGGCCGCGTACCGCGCCGATAAACTCCGTACACCGATCGGGTGTGTGTAGCGTTTCCCGGACTTCGTTGCGCGATTTGCGGGGGTGCCGTTATGAACAGGGACACCACGGGCGTTCAACCGAGCCGCTACGGGCTGGAGTTGATCGGCCTGGCGCACCGCGGCCGCCAGCACTGGAACCTACGCCTGCCGGACCTGGCGCGCGACGCGCTGCTCCGCGGCGAAGGGCAGCTTTCGGACCGGGGCGCCATCGTCGCCGAGACCGGCAAGCGCACCGGTCGGTCGCCGAAGGACAAGTTCATCGTCCGCGAGCCGTCGAGCGAACGGAACATCCATTGGGGCGACGTGAACGTCCCCGCGGACGCGGCGCTGTTCGACCGCTTGGAGCGCAAGGTTTTCGAGTACCTGGCCGCGCGCGACATCTACGTTCAGGACCTGTATGCCGGCGCAGACCCCAAGCACAGACTCAACGTCCGCATCATCACGGAGCTGGCCTGGCACAGCGCGTTCGCGCGGCAGCTCTTCATCCGGCCGCCCGCCGAGGCCACCGCCGAGCACAAGCCGGACTTCACGGTCATCGACGCGCCGGGGTGCCTGGCCGACCCGGCGTCGGACGGCACGCGCTCCGAAGCGTTCGTGCTGTTGAACTTCGCCAAGCGCCTGGTGCTCATCGGCGGCACGGCGTACGCCGGCGAGATCAAGAAGTCCATCTTCACGATCATGAACTACGTGCTACCGCTCGATGGCGTGCTGAGCATGCACTGCTCGGCGAACGTCGGTCTTGACGGCGACGTGGCGCTGTTCTTCGGCCTCAGCGGCACCGGCAAGACCACGCTCTCAGCCGACCCGAACCGGCGGTTGATCGGCGACGACGAGCACGGCTGGTCCGACACCGGAGTGTTCAACTTCGAGGGCGGGTGCTATGCGAAGGTCATCAACCTCTCGGCGGAGTTCGAGCCGCAGATCTTCAACGCGATCCGCTTCGGCTGCGTGCTGGAAAACGTCGTCCTGGACCCGGTCACGAGCGAGCCGCTCTACGGCGACGCCTCGAAGACGGAGAACACGCGCGCCGCGTACCCGCTGGATTTCATCGCCAATGCGCTCGAAGTCTCCGTCGGCGGCCACCCGAAAAACATCGTGTTCCTGGTGTGCGACGCGTTCGGCGTGCTGCCGCCGGTGGTCAAGCTGACGCCCGACCAGGCGATGTATCACTTCCTGTCGGGCTACACGGCGAAGGTGGCCGGGACGGAAGCGGGCATCACCGAGCCGCAGGTCACGTTCTCGACCTGCTTCGGCGCCCCGTTCCTGCCGCTCGATCCGACGGTCTATGCGCGCATGCTGGGCGAGAAGATCGCCAGGCACCACGCGCGCGTCTGGGGCGTGAACACGGGCTGGACCGGCGGGCCGTACGGCGTAGGGCGGCGCATGAAGCTGCCCTACACACGCGCGATGGTGACCGCGGCGCTGGGCGGCGCGCTGGACAAGGTCGAGTTCGATCCAGACCCGGTCTTTGGAGTCTGGGTGCCGCGGAGCTGCCCCGGCGTGCCCCAGGAAGTCCTGCGTCCCCGGAACACCTGGAGCGATCCCGCCGCCTACGACGCGAAAGCAGCGGAGCTGGCGCGCCTGTTCGTGAAGAACTTCGAAAAGTTCGCCACGGCGTCCGACGCCGTCCGCGCCGCCGGTCCCCGCGCATCCGAGCCGCGGCCGTAACGGAGCGGGGACCCACTCAACGCCGCTGCGGTTGAACGGCCAGACCAGAATGACACGCTACCGCGTGCGCAGTACGATCCGCGCGGACATGCGCCGTGCCGGCGGCGGCCGCACGCCGCACGCGAGAGGGAGGTCCACCGTGGAAACAGCCGTCGAGTACCTGCGACAGCACCGCAAGGAACACCTGAACTGGACCATCGAGCTGTGCCGAATTCCCAGCATCAGCACCCAGGAGCAGCACAAGGCCGATGTGCGCAAGGCGGTCGAGATGACGCGCGACCTGTGCGCAAAGTCCGGGCTGAAGGCGGAGATTCACGATACGGCGCGGCACCCGCTGGTGTACGCCGAGTGGTGCGGCGCCGGCCCCGGCGCGCCGACGTTCCTCGCCTACGGCCACGTCGATGTGCAGCCGACCGGAGACCTCAAGCTGTGGGACGCCGGGCCGTTTGACCCGACGATCAAGGGCGACTGGCTCGTCTGCCGCGGATCGGCCGACGACAAGGGGCAGGTGCTGCTCTACGTGCGTGCGGCGGCGGCCTGGCTGGCGACGGAGAAGAAGCTGCCGATCAATCTCAAGCTGCTGATCGAGGGCGAGGAGGAAATCGGCTCGCCGAACCTGCCGAAGTTCGTGCAGGACCACAAGGCGCTGCTCAAGTGCGACGGCATCCTGATCTCCGACACCGGCATGCACGAGGACGGGTTGCCGACGATCACCTATGGAACCCGCGGGCTGGCGTACAAGGAGGTCATCCTTCACGGCCCGAAGTTCAACCTGCACAGCGGCACGCACGGCGGCCCGGTGACCAACCCCGCCAACGCGCTCGCGCAGCTCATCGCCTCGTTCCATGACGCCGCCGGCCGCGTGAACATCCCCGGCTTCTATGACGACGTCGTGGACCTGACGCCGCAGGAGCGCAAGGCTGCCGCGGCGCTGCCGATGGACGAGCGCAAATACGCCGAGGAGCTGGGTGTTCCCGGTTTCTCGGGTGAGAAGGGCTACACCGTCACGGAGCTGCGCGCCATGCGCCCCACGCTCGACGTGAACGGCATCTACGGCGGCTACATGGACAAGGGTGCCAACACGATCATCCCGGCGACGGCGGGCGCCAAGGTCAGCATGCGGCTGGTTCCGAACCAGCGCGGCGACGACATCGGCGCCAAGTTCGAGAAGGCCGTCCGCGAGCGCGTACCCAAGACCGTACGCTGCGAAATCCTGGATCATTCCTGTGCCGACGCGTACGTGACGCCGCTGCACTGGAGCGCCATGAAGGCCGCGGCCCGCGCGCTGCGCGAGGCGTTTGACCGCGAGCCGGTGTTCATCCGCGAGGGCGGCTCGCTGCCGATCCTGCCGATGTTCGAGCGACACCTGGGCGCCAAGTGCCTGATGCTCGGCTTCGCCAGCCCGAGCTGCAACGCGCACGGCCCGAACGAAAAGGCGTACTTGCCGGACCTCGACCGCGGGGCGGAAGCCGTGGCGCGGCTCTTCGCCCACCTGGCGACGTAGCGCGACCGCCTGGCGCATGTCCCGGCTGCGCGATCACGCGGCGTTGCTCGTGGCGCTCGGCAGCGTCGTGGGTTGGTATGCGGCGCTGGCTGTCGTGAACCCCGTCCGGATCGCCGACGAGCGCATCCACTTCGGCCTGGTGGAGGAGATTCTCCAGGGCGAGGCGCTCTCGACCAATCTCATTCCAATGCTGCCGGCGTACCACTACGCAATCGCCGGCGCGACGTGGCTGCTGGGGGGATCGCTGAATGCGGCGCGGGCCGTGAATGCGGCGGTCGCCCTGGTCGGCGTGCTGCTGCTGCACGCCTGCACGGCGGGCCGGCCGGCCGGGCAGCGCGGCATGCAGGCGCTGCTCTACGCCTGGAACCCAATCCTGCTGCCGCTGTGCGCGATGGTGTATACGGAGGGCGCGGCGACGGTCGCGATCGTCGGCGCCGTGCTGGCGGCGCTGCGCGGACGCCACGGCTGGGCCGCGCTGGCGCTCGCCGTCGCGTGCGTCGTGCGGCAGTCCAACATCCTCTGGGCGGCGTTCTTCGTCGGCTGGCGGATGCTCGACGGCGCCGGCGTGGGCGAAGGCGGCCGGCTGCGCGACTTGCTGACGCTGGACGTGCGAAGCGCGGCGCAAGCGGCCCGCTCCGCCTGGCCGTACGGGCTGGTTGTCGCCGGCGCTGCCGTGTTTTTTGCGATCATCGGCGGCGTGACGGTCGGTCCGGCGCACGACAACCGGCCGCGCTTCAATCCCGCGCAGTTCTACCTGTTCGCGTCCGTCGTCGTCGTGCTGTGGGCGCCGCTGCTGGCCCGTGAGCTCGTTCGCCACTGGCCGGCCATCCTGGTGCGGCTGCGCTGGGGCGGCATTTGCGCGGGATTCATCGCGGCAGCCGGCACGTTGGAGATGCTGTACGTCAATCCACACCCGTGGAACGGCGACCCGGCGTACCTGCGGAACCGGCTGCTCGTCGCGCTGCACACGTCGCTGCCGCTGCGCGCCGGCGCTGCGACGGTCTTCGCCGCGGCCGGGCCGCTGCTGCTGTGGGTCACGCGCGCGCAGCCGCAGCGGGCGCTGCTGGCGCTGGTTTGGGCGAGCGGCGCGCTGTTCCTGCTGCCGCACTGGCTGGCGGAGATGCGCTACTACATCGTGCCGATCGCGCTGCTGCATCTGTTCGCGAACTACCGGACGCGGATCGGCTGGACGCTCGTCGCCTGGCAGGGTGCGCTGTCCGCCGCGATCTGCACGTTCATCGCGCTGTACGGCACGCCGCACGGCGGATTGTGGTGACGCACGCTATGGCGGGCTGGACGCGACGGAAGCGGGCGCCGGCGGACGCGTCAACCGCACGCGCTTCGTCCACTCCGCGGCTTCGCGCTTGTCGCGCGCGTTGGCGTAGCATTCGGCCGGGCCGACGAAGCGCTCCCAGCCGCCGCGCTCGAAGAGATACTGCCGCACGTGCTGGCAAAGGTGGCACTTGTTCGTGTAGCCGTCGGGCAGCGGAAGGTAGCCCAGCGCGCGGGCGCGCTCGTACAGCTCGAAGCTGCCGCCGTGGACGACGGCCGCGACGACCGGGTGGTCGTTCCAGCGCTCCGCAAGCTCGCGCCACAGCGCGGGCACGTCGGTCGCGAGCGCGTTGCCGAGGATGATTCCACTGCACACGCCGGGGAAGACGTTGCCGTACGGGTCGACGTGCACGTGCCGGCTGTGCAGAACCTCCCGGACGCAACGCTGGTCCGCAAAGTGCTCGGGCGCATGGCGCTCGAAGAAATCCGGCAGCATGTCCGCCGCACGCCCGGTGAGCCGGTCGGCGTGCCGCGCCAGCGCCTGGGCGTACGCCTCGCGGCGGGCCGCTCCGTCCGAGCGACGCACGACGGTCGGCTGGCGGAAGAAGTCCCACCAGCGCACCTTCACGCGCCCGCGGCCGAGGACCTCGCGCGCGATTCGGACGCAACGCTCGACGCGCTCGAACGGAACGAATTCCTGGTGATAGACGTCGGCGCTGACGACCAGCTTCTCCATGCCGAGCGCATCAAGCTGCTCGAGCCGCGCCCGCGTGAGACCGTCGCGGACGGCCCAGAAGGCGTTGGTCTCGACTTTCTCAAGCGGTGTGAGGCGCGCGTCGCGCGCCTGGCGAACGATCGACAGCAGCCGCGGCCAGTCGCCCAGCGGCTCCCCGCCCGCCAGGTGGATGCGCATTCTCAGGCCGTGAGACGCGGCGAGCTCGTCCAGCCCGCGCCACACCCGCAGCGCGTCCGCCGGCCGCAGCTCTCCGCCGCGGTCCGGCGAGCTGTACACGTAACAGAACGCACAGCGCGCGTTGCACCAGTACGTGACCAGCAGCCCGGCGTATTCCCAGACGGCAAGCTGATCGGGCGCGGACAGCCCCGCCGCGCCCGACCCGCTGGTCGGCGACGATCGGGCGGAAGGCTCGTGTGCGGGCGACATTGCGCGGAGCACCGCGGTTCGGGTGATCCCCGCCGAAAGTATACGGGCGTTCCGGGAAACCGGGCCCATCCGCGCCCGAAGCCCACTGGTCCAGCGCCCCAGCCGAGCCGTGACCGTACGGGAGCGCTCCGCGAGCGCAAGCGATCGCCCGACTACGGGAACAAGCCGCGCTCCTTGTACACATGCTCCAGGCGCGTCAGCGCGACGACGTAGGCCGCCGTGCGCCAGTCCGTCTTCAGGCTCTCCGCCGTTTCGTGCACGCGCTGGTACGCCGCAGTGATCTTCTTGTGCAGCTTGGCGTCCACCTCCTCGATCTCCCAGAACTCGCTGCGCTTGTTCTGGAGCCACTCGAAGTAGCTCACGATCACGCCGCCCGAGTTGCACAGGATGTCCGGAATCAGGTGAATGCCGCGCGCCTCCAGCTCACGGTCGCCGTCCGGCGTGGTCGGGCCGTTGGCGCCCTCGGCGACCAGCCGCACCTTCAGGCTGCGCGCCGCCGCCTGGTCGATCTGGTTTTCCATCGCGGCGGGGATGAAGATGTCCGCGTCCGCGCCGATGAACTCTTCGTGATCGACCGCCTCCGCGTGCGCGTAGTCCCGCACTCCGCCGTTGATCTGCACGTGCACCGCGAGCGCTTCGGCGTCGATGCCGTCGGCGTGCGCGATGGCGCCGGTGACGTCCTCGACGGCGACGAGCCGGCCGCCGAGCTTCTGGAGCAGCCGCGCCGTCCACGAGCCGACGTTGCCGAAGCCCTGAACGAGAAACCGCGCGCCGCGGAGGTTGAAGCCGGTCTCCTGCGCCCAGCGTTCGATCAAGTAGACGACACCCTGGCCGGTGGCCTTGTCGCGGCCCAGGCTGCCGCCGGACTCGATCGGCTTGCCGGTCACGACGTGCATGCTGCGGCCGCGCTCGAGCGGCGGCACCGTGGTCAGGTACGTGTCCAGAATCCAGGCCATGATCTGGGCGTTGGTGTTGACGTCCGGGGCGGGGATGTCGTATTCCGGCCCGATGTTGTCGCCCAGCGCGAACGTGAAGCGGCGCGTGATGCGCTCCAGCTCGCTCATCGTGTACCGGCTGGGATCGATCTGGATGCCGCCCTTCGCGCCGCCGAACGGAATCTGCGCAATGGCGCTTTTCCACGTCATCCAGGCCGCCAGCGCGCGGACTTCATCCAGTTCCACCGATGGGTGGAAGCGGAGCCCGCCCTTGTACGGCCCCAGCGCGTTGTTGTGCTGCACCCGGTAGCCGGTGAAGACCTCGACGCGCCCGTCGTCCATCCGCACGGGGAAGTGCACCACGATCTCGTTCATCGTGTTGGAGAGAATCTTGCGGATGTTGGGGTTCAGTTCCATCAGGCCCGCCGCGCGGTCGAATTGCTCCAACACGCTGGCGAACAGTCCACGCCGCGCAGGACGTTCCGCCGGCGGCGGTGCTTCGTGCTTGCCGCGAAGGTGTGTGACCTGCCGTGCTTCTGTCGTTTTCATGATTTGCCTCTGTGTGCCTTGCGCCGCGGACGCGGCGGCGTGCAAACGGCCCCGTCGCGTCCCGATGGCATTCCTGTTCTGCGGCCTGCGCCCCACGCCCGAAGCGCGCCGCGCCGCCTACTCGTATTCCTCGCAGTGCCAGACGCCCATTTCGGACTTCGGCAGCGTGCACGTGTCGCGGTGGACGCAGTTCACACACAGCCCCTTCAGCGGCGACACGCGCAGCGCGGCCGCCGCCGGCAGGTTCTCGACCTGCGGCTCGGGCTCCCGCACCTGCTCGACGGCGTCGTCAAATTCCTCGCAGTAGATCACCGGCGGCTCGAGCTTCGCGCGCAGGTTGCACTCCGCGGCGCGCGAGCACGTTCCGCACAGGCCGAGCTCCGGGTTGACGCGCCGGTCTTCGGCGTCGGGGTGTCGCCGCTTGGAGAGGACACGATGGGCGGCGCGCTCGAGGGACGCCGTCGCGGACAGCACGTCGGCGTTCGCAGAGGACTTGTTGGCATTGGCTGCGTTCATGACTGGGCTCCTCATTGCTCGCGATCGATCTCATGATCGAACTCGCGTTCGCGCAGGGGGATGGGGCAACGGGCGTGCCAGGCGGGCCGATGCGCTGGTCGATTCGTCCGATTTCCGCGGCGAGGGTCTGTTCCGCGCAACTGGCTACGCCGCAGCGGATTACGGCAAGTGGCGCGTAGATCGTGCAGGAGAATCGCACTCAGATTGTACGAATTGGCCGGAAGAAACGCCGAGGAGAAACGTACCGTTGGGGCGTTTCGCCTCGGGTCGATGCACTGCGACGAGCGCCCTATTCCTGCGGCTCAAGCTCGTAGGTCTTGAGCTTTTGCCGCAGCGTCTTGCGGTCAATGCCGAGAATCTTCGCCGCCTGCGTGCGATTCCCGCCAACGCTGATGAGCACGTCGCGGATGTGGTCCGCCTCGACCTGCGCCAGGCTGCGGTGGAGGTTCGACCCGGCGTGCACCGAGAAGCGCATCAGCGCCGGCAGATCGCGGGCGTCGATCTCGTTTCCCTCGCACATCACCACGAGCTGCTGAACGACGTTCTCCAGTTCGCGCACGTTCCCCGGCCACGCGTAGCCCCGCAGCGCCTCCACCGCCCGGTCGGTGAACTGCGGCGGCGGCTTGCCGGCGTCGCGGGCGTACTTGGCGGCGAAGTGCCGCAGCAGCGCCGGGATGTCGTCCGCGCGGTCGCGCAGCGGCGGCGCGACGATGTTGATCACGTTCAGCCGGAAGAACAGGTCCTCGCGGAACGCGCTCTTGCGGACCAGTTCGCGCAAGTCGCGGTTCGTGGCGGCCATGATCCGCACGTCCACCTTCCGCCCGCGCGTGGCCCCGACCATGCACACTTCCTTGTCCTGGAGCACGCGCAGCAGCTTGACCTGCATTCCCAGGCTCGTCTCGCTCACTTCGTCCAGGAAGATCGTGCCGCCCTCGGCGGTCTGGAAGAACCCGGCCCGCGATTCGCTCGCCCCGGTGAACGCGCCCTTGAGGTGCCCGAACAGCTCGCTTTCCAGCAGCGTCTCCGGGATGCCGCCGCAATTCACCGGCACGAACGGCGCCGCGGCGCGCGGGCTGTTGTAGTGAATTGCCCGAGCGATGAGCTCCTTGCCCGTCCCGCTCTCGCCGGTGATGAGCACCGTCGCGTTCGTAGCCGCCGCCTTGGGGATCAGCCGGAACACGGCTTGCATCGCCTCGGACCGCCCGATGAAGCCGGGCATGTTCGCCGGGCCAGCGGTGGTGGCGCTGCGCACCGCGCGGCGATTGGCGAGCTTGTCCAGCGAACGCCGCACCGCGCTGAACAGCTCCTCGTCCGTGAACGGCTTGGCCAGGTACTCGTCGGCCCCGGACTTCACCGCCTCGACTGCGCCCTCGATCGAGGCGTAGCCGGTGATCATCATGACCTCGGTGTCCGGGAGGTTCTCGCGCACGTGCCGCACCAGGTCCAACCCGCTGATCTTGGGCATCTTCAGGTCGGTGATGACCAGGTCGATGTCGGCCTTGTTCAGCACCTCGACCGCTTCCGCCACGCCGCCGGCCGTGAAGACGGCGTAGCCGGCGGACGCCAGGTTCCGCTGGAGCACCTCCAGCGTGGGCTTGGCGTCGTCCACCACGAGAATCCGCGCATGCTCGCCGGCGTTACTCATGGGCCGTTGTTCCCGGCGGGCCGTCCGCGCCGTTGCGCGGCAGGCGGACATAGAACCGAGCGCCGCAACCGGGCGCGCTCTCCACGCGGATGCTCCCGCCGTGCGACGTGACAATCCCATGCACGACCGACAGCCCCAGTCCGGTCCCCTCGCCGACGTCCTTGGTCGTGAAGAACGGATCGAACACGTGCCGGGCCACTTCGGCCGACATCCCGTGGCCCGTGTCCTCGACCGTCAGCGTGACGTGGTCGGAATCGGCCACCGTGCGTACCGTGAGCCGCCCGCCGCCGGGCATGGCCTGGATCGCGTTCACGATCAGGTTCACGAGTACCTGCTGCATCTGGCCGGGATCGGCCACGATCGTCGGCAGGTCCGGCGCCAGCTCGCGGATCAGCCGGATGTCGTGCTTGGCGCAGCGCGATTCCAAGAAATACAGCCCGTCGCGAACCAACGCGTTGAGATCCACCGCCGTGCGCCGCGGCGGCGTCTGCCGCGAGAACAGCAGCAGCTTGCGGATGACCTCGCGCGCGTGCAGGGCCGCGTCGATGATCTTCTGGAGATCGACGTTCGCGCTTTCCGGAAGCTCCGGCGACTTGCGCAGGAGCTGCGCGAACCCCAGCACGTTCCCGAGCGGCTCGTTGAGCTCGTGTCCGACGCCCGCCGCAAGCTGGCCGATCGTCGCCAGCCGATCCGCGTGACGGAGCTGCTCGAACAGCCGCTCGCGCTCCTGCCGCGCCTCGTGCCGCTCGACCAGTTGCTCGATCGCCTGCGCGACGCTTTGAATCAGCGAGCGCTCCTCGCGCAGAAACGCACCCTCGGCGAATTCGGGCTTCTCCCCACGGTAAACAAGCTCGACGAAACCGCGGACGCGCCCGCCGATGGACAGCTCCTCCCGCTGCGCGTGCGCGCTGGGGCCGTACTGCGCCGTCGAGTACGTCTGCGCATCGACCGCGATGCTGGCGCCCGCGATGTCGGGAAACTGCCACGCCGGCGGCAGCAGCTCGACGATCTGGCGAAGCTGGGCGTCCAGCGGCAGCCCGTCCTGCTCGACGACCCGCGCGATGCCGTAAAGACAAGTCAGCTCCTTGACGCGCTCGCGGCGGGCGTGCTGCGCGCGGCGGTCGGCGACGGCCAGGCCGAGGGTCTGGGCCATGGCCTCGTACAGCTCCACGCGCTTGCGGGCGAAGCGGTGTGCGCAGGTGTGCTTGAGCTGAAGCAGGCCGCAGCAGTTCTCGTCGACCACAAAGCGAATGACGGCGATCGAGCGATAGGGGTACGCCGCCCGCGTCGCGTCGGCAACGCCCCCGGCCGCCTCGTCCGCCAGCGTTGCGGTGTCGGCGCTCCAGAAGCTGCCGGCGGCGGTGTAGCCGTCGCCGCCGCGCGGCGAGCGGTCCGCCAGGACGGCCTGGCACACCCGGTGCAGCCGCGCCGCCACTCCGTACGCCTCGGGCGGGAGCTGGTCGCGGAATACGCCCGCGGGGACGACCTGGAACTGCGACGCCGCGGCGGGCCGACGGGCACAGTGCCAGATGTAATGCAGCTCGTGGTCGCTGAGCCAGATCTCGAGCGCGTCGCAGCGCGAGAAATCCAGCAGCAGGCGCGAGACCTCGGACAGGAACTCGATCCGCGAACCGCCCTGGTTCGCCATGCGCAGGATCTGTCGGGAGAGCACGCAGGCGTCTCCCGCGATGCCCCCCATGCCACGCGGTCTGCCGGAGTTGTCCGGATGCACCACCATCGGTTGAGCCATCCGGGCAAAAGAACCCCGCGTCGGGCGCCGCGGCTGAACGCTCGTTGCGGCGCGCGGGAAATACCGGCACGACTGCGGCGGCGCGCCGCAGCCGGTTGCAAATACAATGATATCGGCGACGCGTAGGGCTGGCGACTTCTCGCCGCGGTGCGGCAATCGGTGTTAGGAGCGAGGCATCGCGGTTCGCGTCTCCGTGTCCCGTAGTCAGTCTGGAACAGGACCATGCTGCCCGTCACACTCGTCGTGTGCGCGATTCCCCTCCGGTACGTGGGAAACACCGCGGAAAACGTGCCGGAACCATTATTCCGGATGGAGACGGCCCGTCGGACGCTGCTGTCGATCGATGTCGTTTGGACGATTGCTGAGGCCACCGGGCCGCGGGCCGGGAGGACGCTGCGTTACAGAAACCGCTGCCGGGGCGAGTCCGAGATACTGGAGCGCCTTCAAAACGACGAAGGCGTGGTCGAGTACGATCGGACCGGCGCGCCGCGGCTCGGATCGGAGCAGCGCTACCTGCGAAATCCGCAGTATTCTGCGGAGTTTCTGGGCCGGTTCCCCGAGTGCCGCGTGTATCCCGCGGGCGTCGGCGACGAGATGCAACTGGCCTCGATGCGCCGCATGCACGATATCCGCGCCCTGGGCCTGTGTCCGGATTTCAACGGCACGCGGAGGCTCGACAACGCCCTGCGCGGCTTCCCCGACCCGGATACCCGGCGGACCTATACGACAGAGAAACGCGGGGACTTGCATGTCGTTACGGCCCGGCTCGCGTCCGGCGAGGCGATCGTCTGGGAAATCAACCCCAACAAAGGCTGGAACGCCGAACGCATTCAGTTCCTGAACGAGGGCAGATTGGAACTGGACGCACAGGTCACCCTCGAACAGTTCGACGGCGTGTGGTTTCCGGCGTCGGTTGAGCTGTTTCGCGGACCACCCGGGCGCGAGCCGGTCTACACCGTGCGCGTGGAGCAGGCGCGCTTTGATCCCAACCCGCCCAACCGGCCGCTCGGTCTGGAGGACATGGCGCTTGAAGTCGGCACGCAGATTCTCACGGCGCAGAAGGTCGGCGACCCGGAGCGCCGCGTCTGGGATGGCCGAGCCGCGCTGGAGGTGGAAGCGTTTCGCGAGAAACGGCGCGCCGGCCGGATCACGCTCGGGCCGACGGTCCAGGCCTACGCGGAGGACGCTGCGCCGCCGCATCCCGAGGAGCGGTTCTATTGGCAGAAGCGGCTCTCGCAAGACGCCGTCACGCAGCGCCCCAGCGACTGGGAGCGTTACGTCCAGGGGTTCGTGGGGCGTCACGGCCTGACCGACGAGCAGACGCAGAAGGCGGTCGCGATCCTCGCGGACTGCCAGCAGCGCGCGCACGCGCAGATCGATGCGAATCGCGCGGAATTCGAGCGGATCGAGCAGCGATTCGCCGCCTCGGAGAGTATCAATGAGCTACGCCGCAGCGGCGAACTTGACGAGCTGAACGCGCGGATGGAACGGCTGACTGCCCCGATCGACCGCATCTTCGAACGCGAATTGAAGCCGCGCTTGGACGGCTTGCTCACCCGCGCCCAGCGCGCGGCCGCCAGCGCGCCGACATCCTCGCCCCGGCCGGCCGCGGACGGCCGGCCCTGACTCCGATGGACCGGCGCAAATTCGGCTCGCCGACCGGCAAACCGGAGGCGCGTCGCGCGCACCCGCTTGCACCGCCTGCCGAGAGAATGCGTATACTGGCGCGCGTGGCGGAGGGCCGCGCGGCGGGGTATGCGCCGCCCGCCCGCCGCCCCGGGAGCGGCGACCTTTCATGGATGCGGGCAAGATCGCGCGGATTCTCGACCAGGCCAACGAGCTGCTCGAGGCGGGCAAGGCCGCCGAGACGCTGCACATTCTGCGCCGCCTCGACGGCGCGCGGCTCGAACCCGACGACGAGATCGAATTCGCCGCCCTCAAGGGCTGGGCGCTCTCCGAACTCGGCCGGCACGGCGAGGCGCTCGAAGTCGTCGAACCGGTGCTCGAGGAGCACCCCGAATCGGCGCGGCTCCGCGGCACGCGCGGCGTGATCCTCTCGAACGCCGGCTCGTACGAGGAGGCGTGCGCGGAGCTGGAGGAAGCCTGCCGGCTGGACGCCGAGGACGAGGTAGCCGTCGCGAACCTGGCGCTGGTGTACGAGAAGCTGCGCGAGTACGACCGCGCGCTGGAGCTCTATGAGCAGGCCATCAACATGGGCGCCGACATCGACTGGCTGCTCCAGCGCAAGGCCGCCGTGCACAACGAACTGGGCGAGCTCAAGGCCGCCAAGGCCACGCTCAGCCGCTACCTCTCGCTGGAACCGGACGACGCGCAGCAATGGGTGAACCTGGCCGTGCTGCACAGCGACGAGCAGGAGTACCAGCAGGCGTTCAGTTGCTATCGCGCCGCCGAGCAGGTGGCGCCGGACTCGGTCGCCCTGCGGCTGAACTGGGGCGTGACCGCCGTCCGCGCCGGGCAGCTCGACGTGGCGCAGCAGCAACTGCGGTACCTGGAGCGGCTGGAGCCGGAACGGACGCGGCCGTGGCTGTTGCGCGCGTTCATCTTCGAGGAGGAAGGCGACGTGCAGAAGGCGCTCGGCGCGTACGAGCAGGCGCTGCGCGTGCTCCACAGCGATGACGCCGAGGAGGTGTCGTACGCGCTGGAGATGGCGATGGACTTCGCCTCGCGGCACGAGATGATGGCCTGGTGCCAGGCGCTGTTTGAGCAGGCGTACCGGGCGAATGCCTGCTCGGTCGAGCTGTGCGAGGCGCACCGCGAGGCCACCGGCGCCCACCACGACCGCGCGACGTGGTTCAGCGTGCTGATCGAGGCCGACTACCGCCCCGGGCTGGTCGAGGTCCCGGACCGCGAGAGCGAGCGCTCCGGCCGCTTCACGCGCTACTTGCGCAACGTGCAGGTCGTGGCGCCCGACCGCGACGACGCGGCGGCTTCCATCACCGACACGCTGCACCGCTTCGGCGAGCAGAACGCGTGCATCCGTGAGTTCGTCAGCGAGGAGCCGATCGAGGACACCTACGCCGGATTGTACGAGATCGACCGGCAGTGCCTGGTCTTCAACGACGAGGAAGAGTAAGCGCGCCGCCGGCGCCGCGCTACGGTGCGCCAGGCGCCCGCAAGCGGCGCGCGAGCACGTCGCCGACGACCCGCGGGTCGGCCTTTCCCCCCGATGCCTTCATCACCTGGCCGAGCAGGAAGCCGCGCGCCGCGGCCAGTTTCTTCGGGTTGCCCTGCGCGTCGCGCACCGCCTGCGGATTCGCCTCGAGCACCTCTTGCACCCACAGCGCGATCTGGTCCGCGTCGCTGCATTGGAGTAGCCCGAGGCGCTCGGCGACCGCCTGCGGCGCGAGGTGCTCTGAGTCCACGCAGGGAAATTCACCCAGGCACTCGCCGGCGCCCGGGCGCTTGCGCTCCCCGAGCATTCCGTCCACGGCCTGCACGATCGACTCGGCGACCTGCGCCGCCGCGGTCGCGCTGATCCGCCCGTCGCGGACCAGGTTTGCCAGCTCCGCGAAGCGCCGCGGCGCGACGCCCAGCCCCGCGATCGTCGTCTGGCGCTCATTGGCGAGCTTGGACCAGAAGCTCAGCAGTTGCTTGCCCAGCACGAGTTTGTCGCCGCCGGCTTCCGCGGCGTGATCCAGCAGGTCGGCGCTGCGGCGGCAATCGACCAGGGCGGGCGCGTCCTTCGGCGCCAGCTTGTACTCGGCGATAAAGCGCTCGGTGCGCGGGATGGGAAGCTCCGGCATGTGGTGCCGCAGCTCCTCGATCCAGGCCGGATCGGCCTTCAGCGGCGCCAGGTCCGGGTCGGGGAAGTAGCGGTATTCGTGGACTTCCTCCTTTTCTCGCTGGGCGACCGTCACCTCGCGCTCGTCGTCCCAGCCACGGTTGCGCTTGTTCCCGGTCCGCGCGGCTTCTCCGGTCCGGCGCCACTCGTCGAATTGTCGCGCGATCTCATGCGACACCGCGCCGAAGAGCGAGCGGAACGAGTTGAGGTTCTTGACCTCGACGATCGGCGTGAACGCCTCCTGCCCGCCGCTGCGGATGCGGAGGTTCACGTTCGGCTCGAAGCGAAGCTGCCCCTTCTGCATGTTGCCTTCGCTTACGCCGAGGTAGCTCACCAGCCGCTGAAGCTCGATGGCGAAGTCGCGCGTGTCTTCGGCCGAGCGCAGGTCGGGCTCGGTGACGATCTCCAGCAGCGGCGTGCCGGCGCGGTTCAGGTCCACGCCGGTGCATCCCGGCAGGTCGTGCACGTTCTTGCCGGCGTCTTCTTCGAGGTGCGCGCGGCGGATGCGGATTTTCTGGATCTTGTGGTCGCGCGGTAGCTCGAAGTAACCGTTGCTGCACAGTGGCAGGTCGTACTGCGAAATCTGGTAGTTCTTCGGCAGGTCGGGATAGAAGTAGCTCTTGCGGTCCCAGCGCGCGACCTCGGCGATCCGGCAGTTCAACGCCAGCCCGGTGAGCACCGCCAGCTCCACCGCCTGGCGGTTCAGCACCGGCAGCGCCCCGGGCAGCCCCAGGCACACGGGGCACGTGCGGCTGTTGGGTCGCGCGCCGAACTCGACCGGACAGGCGCACCAGACCTTGGTGCGCGTGGCGAGCTGCACGTGCACCTCGAGCCCGACGATCGGCTCCACCTCGTGGCGGTCGATGACGATCATCCGCCGACCTCGAAGAACTCCGGGCGGACCAGCGCGGCGATTGTACCGCATTCCTCGAACTCGGCCCGGCGCAGCAGCGCGGCGCCGGCCGCGTCGTCGCGCGCTGCCTTGGCGCAGATCATCGGGATCGACCAGCGCAACGCCGTGCGCAGCGCGCACGCCACCAGGTCCGATGCCACGCCGCGCTGCCGGGCGCGGGGCGACACGAATACGTCGCAGACGCGCCCGATCTCGCCCACGTGCAGCAGCGCCGCCATTCCGACCGGCTGGTCGCCGTCGAGGGCCACGAACGGCTCGTATTGCGCATCGTCCAGGCGCTCAAGCTGCACTGCGGCCAGCGCCGCCGCGAGGCCGCCGTGCGGCGCGCTGCGTTCGCGCACCATGCTTGCATACGCGCGGGACATCGCCCGGCCTGACAGAATGCGGAACCGCCCGCTTGGCTGAGGCGCGACGCGCGGCGCGTATCCCAGCGCGACACTTTCGACGCGGACGAAGCCCGCAGGCCTCAGGAGCGCTTCGAGCGGCTCGACCGGTTGCCCGCGAGCCGGTGCCCAGCGTCCGCACCGCGCGCCGCGCCCCCGGTAATAGCCGTCCACCGTCTCCACCACGGCCGAGCAGTCGCCTTCCAGCATCACCTCGGTCAGAACGTGACACTGGGGTACGGAGGGGAAGTCCGCGTTCGCGTATGCGTAGCCGCAGGCGAGCGCCTCGCGCACGGCGATCTGCTCGACGAGAACCTGGTCGGACCGCCGGACGGCAGTCGTGATTGCGGGGTTTCGATTCACGGGCGGATTATACGCCGCCGGCGCGGCCGCTGCCCGCAGCCGCGCGTGGCACGCGGCTTGCTGCCAACACGCTCACGTGGCAGGGGGAACGCGGTCCGCGCCGGCGTCGCCGGTGCCGGTGGGGGATTTCCCCCAGTCACTGCGCGGAACCGCGCAGCCGGGCGCGTCCGGCGTGCGGAAAGGAGGCGCTCCGTGTCCACAGGCGTGTTCATCTGCTCGGCGATGCCCGAGTGCGGGGCGAGCGTGGTGACGCTCGGAATGGTCCGCATTCTTCAGCGTACGATCGGTTCGGTCGGCTATTTCAAGCCGGTGGGCGCCGGCTGCGAGGACACCGACGTGCAGCTCATGCGCGGCGCCTTCAATCTGTCCGAGAAGCCCGACGCGCTGTGCCCGGTCGCCAACGCCGCCGCCCGCGACGTCCTGGCGCGCGGGCGCCTGCGTGAACTGCTTGACCCGGTGACGGCGGCGTACTGCCAACTGCGCGAGAACAAGCACTTCGTCGTTGTGGGCGGGATCACCAACCAGCGGCCGGCGAACTCGTTCGACCTCGAGATCGACGAGGCCGTCGCGCGGCGGATCGAGACCCCCGTGCTGCTCGTGGCGCGCGGCTACGCCGACGCCGACGATTCGGGCGTCGACGCGGCCGTCACGGCCGTGCTCTCCACGAAGCGCGAGTTCGAGGAGAAGGGCTGCGAGGTCGTCGGCGCCGTCGTGAACCGCGCCCCGCAGCGCGGCTTCCTCCAGGCGGTCGAACGCTTCAAAGACGCGTTCGAGCGGGCCGGCGTCGCGCTCTACGGCGTGATGCCGGAACTGCCGTTCCTCGGTTTTCCCAAGCTCGACCAGATCGTCTCGGCGCTGGACGGACGCGTGCTTCGCGGCGGGCAGCACCTGGCGAACGCCGCCTCCAAGATCATCATCGGCGCCATGGAGCCGCACAACTTCCTGCGGCACATCGACACCGACGGCGTGCTGGTAATCATGCCGGGCGACCGCACGTCGAACCTGATCGCGCTCGCCGCGGCGCACAAGGCCGAACGCCGCCACAATCTCTCCGGCGTCATTCTCACCGGGGGCCTGCTCCCGGAGCCGGAGGTCGTCCGGCTCATCGACGACCTGGGCGTGAGCGACATTCCGCTGATTTCGGTGCAGACGGACACGTTCACGACCGCTGACCAGGTTCGCCGGATGAACGTGCGCATCCGCCCGCAGGACGCCGACAAGCTCCAGGCCGCCACGTCCGCGTTCGCCCAGTACGTCGACCACGAGCGGCTCTGGACGCGCCTGGAGATGCCGCGCCCGCGGCGCAAGCCGACTTCGGCGTCTTTCCTCGACGACCTGCTCGACCGGGCCCGGGCGGCGCAGCGGCACATCGTCCTTCCGGAAGGCGACGAGCCGCGCACGATCCGCGCCGTCGGCCGGCTGCGGGAGCTGGACATCTGCCGCGTCACGCTGCTCGGCAAGCCGGACGCCATCCAGGCCGCGGCGCATTCCGCCGGCGTGCTGTTCGACGACGGCGTGTGCGTGCTGGACCCGCGCGAGTCGCGAAAGTGGGAGGCGTATGTCTCGGAGGTCGTGCGGATCGGCCAAGCGCGCAAGGGCGGCATGACCGCGGAAGTCGCCGAGCACTGGCTGGGATCCTCGACGATCCACTTCGGCACGCTGATGGTGAACTTCGACGACGCCGACGGGCTGGTTTCCGGCGCCGTTCACTCCACCGCCGACACGATCCGCCCAGCGCTCCAGGTCATCCGCACCAAGCCCGAGATCGGCCTGGCCAGCAGCGTGTTCTTCATGCCGCTGGCGGACCGCGTGCTGATCTACGGCGACTGCGCGATCAACCCCAACCCGAACCCGCAGGAGCTTGCGGTCATTGCGATCTCCAGTGCGCAGACGGCCCGCGCGTTCGGCATCGAGCCCTGCGTCGCGCTGCTCTCCTACAGCACCGGCGCCAGCGGCAAGGGCGAAGACGTGGACAAGGTCTCCGAGGCGCTGCGGATCGTGAAGGAGCACAACCCGGACTTCCCCGTGGACGGGCCGCTTCAGTACGACGCCGCGGTGGACATGGAGGTCGCCAAGCTGAAGCAGCCGGATTCATCGGTTGCAGGCCGCGCGAACGTGCTGATCTTCCCCGACCTCGACGCGGGCAACATCGCGTACAAGGCCGTGCAGCGCTCCGCCGGCGTGGTGGCCGTCGGACCAGTCATGCAGGGCCTGCGGAAGCCGGTGAACGATCTCTCGCGCGGCTGCTCGGTGGACGACATCGTGTACACCGTCGCCGTGACCGCGATCCAGGCCGCTTCGTCCTGATCCGCGGGAGGGCGCGGAATTCCGATTGAAGCGCGCCGCGCGGATCGCGATAATGCGGTTCTGCTCTCGTTACCGAGTCGGCCTGCCCATCAAAGGGGGGAAGCGCCATGTCCATCCATCGTCTCGCCCGCGTCGCGGTCAGTTTGCTGCTTGGGAGGTTCGCCTGCGGCTCCGCCCTCGCCCAATGGCCGTCCGATCCCGCCGCGAATCTCAGCCTCGGCGATCGAACCGGCGAGCAGGTGCAGGCGAAAATCTGCGCCACCTCTGACGGCGGGTGCTACGCATCGTGGTTCGACAACTTTTCCGGCGGGTACGACGTGTACTTGCAGCGCCTGGACCCGGCCGGCTTCGAGCAGTGGACGCACAACGGCATCCTGCTGGCTGACTGCGGTTTCTCATCGACCGAAGACTACGACCTGGACGTGGACGCCGATGACAACGCGATCCTCACCTACCGCGACGACCACACGGGCACCGTGCGCATCGTCGCCAACAAGGTCGATTCTCTGGGCACGCCGCTGTGGGGCCCGTTCGGCGTGCAGGTCTCCGTGTCGCCCGACGTGCACACGCCGCGCGTCTGCGCCACGTCCTCGGGAAACGTCGTGGTGGGTTGGTCCGTAGGCAACGGGTTCCGGCTGCAAAAGCTGGATGCGTCGGGGACGCCGCAGTGGGGCGCGGAGGGACTGCTGCTTCAGCCCTCGACGGGCAGCTACTTCCTCAGCGACCTGGTCGCCTCGGATGGCGACAACGTGATCGCGCTGTGGGTGCGGCCGATCGGGAACTTCCTGAGCGACAAGCACCTGTACACGCAGAAGTTCGACGGCGCGGGCAATGCGCTTTGGGACCGCACGCCTGGCACCCCGGCCAGCAAGGACCCGATCATCGTCTACGACGGCGGCAGCGTGCAGAACGGCTACTTTCCGGCGTTCGTCAGTGACCAAGCCGGCGGCGGCGTGTACGGCTGGTATGAAATCAGCGGAAACCGGCACGCCTACGTGCAGCGCGTCACCGCCGCGGGCGCGGAGCTTTTCGCGCATAACGGAGTCGCGTGCTCGACGACCGCCGGGCGCATCCAGCTCAGCCCGTCGGTCGCGTTCGCGCCGCTCACCGGCGAGACTTTCCTCGCCTGGACGGAAGCGAATTCGCTCCAGTCCCAGTGGGGAATCTCTGCGCAGAAGTACTCCGCCGCCGGCGCACGAGACTGGGGCAACGGCGGACGCGAGCTGCTGCCGCTCAGCACGGTGCAGAACGGGTTCGTAACGGCGCTCGAACAGGGCGGCGAGCTGATCGTTGCGGCGTTCAGCGCGTTTCCCGGACGCATCATCGCGACGCGGCGGGACACGAACGGCAACGCGGTCTGGACGCCGGCGATGATCGACGTGTGCAGTACGGTCAGCGGAAAGGACGATCTGGAGGCGGCCCAGACGGACGCAGGCATGATGCTGTTCGCCTGGACCGACGACCGGCGCGACGCGGGTAACATCTACGCACAGAACCTCAACCCCGACGGCTCGCTCGGCGTTCCCGGTTGCCCCGGCGATCTTGACGGCGACGGCGACGTGGACCTCGCTGACCTCAGCGCGCTGCTGACGAACTACGGCACGCCGAGCGGCGCCGACCCGGGCGATGGCGACCTGGACGGCGACGGCGACGTGGATCTCGCCGACCTCAGCGCGCTGCTGGAGAACTTCGGCGCAGGATGCGCGTAGGGG
>JABRWC010000160.1:0-7489 GCA_039961675.1 Phycisphaerae bacterium | reverse complement strand
CCCCCAATTCCGCCACTGAAGCCCCCGCCGGTCCAACCGCCGCTCCGCCCGCCGCTCCGCCGGGACGAATGTCCGGACTGCGACATCAGCAGCCACACCCACCAGGGGATCGAGCTGCCGCCCCAGTTCCGGCGATAGCGGTGACTCCGCGCCGCGGCGACGACGATCAGCACGAGAATGAGCATCGGCACCGCCGGCAGGCAGCAACCGAGCGACGGCGCCGGCTCGGCCTGCCGGGAACCGCCGTCGCTTTTCCGGATCGGCACGGGGACGCGCGATTCGCCCGACGGGCGGGGCGCCGTTTCGCCCGACGTGCTCGGCGGCTTGTCCGTGATCCGCGCCACGATCGCTGACACGCCGTCAGCAATGCCGCGGCTGTAATCGCCGCGGCGGAAGTTCGGCTGGAAGTGCTCCCGCCCGATCTGCCCGCAGAACTGGTCGGTGAGCAGATGCTCCAGTCCGTAGCCGACTTCGATCCAGTACTTGCGGTCGTCGACGGCGATCGTGACCAGCACGCCGTTGTCCTTGCCTTTCTGGCCGAGCTTCCAGCTTTCCGCGGTCGCCAGCGAGAACTGGTCGATCGGCACCCCCTCGGTGGAGCGGATCGTCAGGACGATCACCTGGGCGCCCGTGTCGCGCTCCAGGTTCGCCAGCATCGTGTTCACGCGCTCGCGCACGTCCTTCTTCATCACGCCGGCGCGATCCTCCACGTGGTTCTTCGGCGGCGGGAGCTCGGCCAGAGCCGCGGCGCAGAGCGATCCGAGCGCGATCAGGATCGACGCGGCGCGTGCGGAAGTCCCGGCGAAGATGTTCACGTCCACCTCGCTTGAATTCGCGGATCGTACGGCGAGCTTCGCGTCGGGACCATTACACCTTCGGCGGAAGTTTGGACCGGTCATCCAAGCTGAGATTCCGAAGCCGTTCGTGCCGGGCGGGGCGCGTCATTCACGGCGGAGGGCGGCGACAATCGGTGCCCGCAGCACGGGGTGCAGTGCAGCCGCCCCAACACCCAGTCCGATCGCGCCCACGCCGGCGAGTGCGAACGCCGCCAGGCGCCAGGGCACGTCGGCCGGACGCGCTAGCGCAACCGGCGCCGCGCTGACCAGCGCCGCGACAAAGCCGATCGCCAGCCCGATGGCAATGAGCGACGCGCCCTCCGCCAGCACGATCCACGCCACGGCGCCGGCGCGGAAGCCGAGCGCGCGGAGCAGGGCGATCTCCGCTCGCCGTTCCCACGTGTTCCGCAGGATGACGACCGCGAGCCCCGCGGACCCGAGCAGCAGCCCGAGCGCCCCCAGTTGTTGAAACGTGACCAGAAACGTGTTCTGCACCGCCGAATAGTCGCGGACGCGGTCGGCGACCCTCGCCGCGTCCAGTCCATACGCGGACAGCCGCTGCTCGAACACGCGCCCGGCGGCCTCGGCCACGGCGCGAGGCGCTTCGATGAGAAAGAACGCGCGGCCGACGATCGACGGAAACAGGCGTTCAAAGTTTGGCTCGGCGATGATGATCTCATCCTGGAGCGCGCTGCCCGCGAGCAGCGCTACGAAGCGCAGCCGGACCGGGCGTCCGCGCTCGTCGGCGATGGACAGGTCATGCCCCAGCCCCAGGTGAAACTGCCAGCGAACCGACGCTTCGTCGCCGATCGCCGCGATCGCGCCATCCGGGAACCGTCTGCCGAGCAGGAGCCACGGATTGGCGCGCTCGGACGCGGTCGCGGCCAAGGCACCGGCGAATCGGAACCCGCCCCGCTCGATGAACGCTTCGCTCGCCCCGAGAATCCGCGGATCGCGGCGAACGTATGGGTTCAAACAGCTTCCCGGATCGCCGTCGCGGAGCCGGAACGGAAGAACCTGCACGCCCGCTTCGCCGAATCCTTCCCGCTGCTCCGTGTCGAATCGCAATCCCAATTCGTCCTGGACGCTCGAGTCATTCAGGTCTGCCAGAATCGGTACTGCGGATTCCGCGTACAGCAAGAAACCGCCGGTCGGTCCCTCGCGCGCGTAGTCTTCGACGACCTCCAGCCGGAAGGCGCCGAGCGAGACGATCAGAAACGTCGCGCTCGCGAGCAATCCGGCCGTGAGCATGCAGCGCCTCGGCTGTCGGGACATGCCGCGCAGCGCGAGCAGGACCCAGCCCAGCCGCCCGCCGCGGGAAATTGCGACACTTCGCGGGCGGCTCAGCCCGACGCGGAACGCGGCGAGCAGCCCCGCGAGCAGCGCCGCGCCCGACCCGAAGAACAGCGACGCCGAGACCCCGCCCGCGCCGGTGTAGCTTGCGGCCGCCAGTCCGATCGAGGTGACAATCCCCACGGCCGCGACGGCCCGCGTCGCGCGCAGTCGTGGCGGCGCGGCCGCTTGAGATTCGGTCGCACCGCCGCCGGTCAAGAGTTGCCGCGGCGGCAGACGCATCAACCCACGCAGCGAATACGCGATCGATGCCGCCGCCAGCAGCAACCCTGCCGCCGCGCCGACTGCGTAGCTGGTGAACGAACCGTGCGCCTGGAGCAACGGCAACGGCACGGCTGCGGACCACCAGCCTCTCAGTCCCGCCAGCATCAGGCGTGCGTACGCGCTCGCGAGCAGCAAGCCGACGAGCGCGCCGACGGCCCCCAGCAGCGCGCCCTCCGCGAGCAGCGCGCGCCGCACGAGCCGCGGCCGGAAACCCAACGCCAGGAGCGTTCCGATCTCTCCCGCGCGGCGTTCGACGCCCAGCCGGAACAGCAGCGCCACGAGCATCGCGGCCGAGAAAATCAGGAAGACGCTGAAGGCCAAGAACAGGGAGCTGAAATCCGTCGTTCCCGCGCTGCCGGCCAGCGCGCGCCGCCGCACTGGATCGACCACAAGCCCCGCGGTCTCGGGGTCGATCGCCGCGAGCAGCGCGGGGCGAAGCGCCGCGGCCAATTGATCGAGTCGCTGGCGGTCGGCGGGCCGAAAGCGGATCGACGTCAGCCGGCCGAAACGCTCGGCCCGATCGGCCCACAACCGCTGCCCGTCCCCGAGCGTAACAAACGCCTTGGGCGTCGCCCGGTGCGCCTCCCAGTATTCCTCGTCGGCGGGCCGGATGCGCCCGAAGTCAATCGGGAACGGCGGGTCCCAATCGGACATCCGATCGGAGTCGGTCACGCCCGGAAACGCCGGCACGAAGCCCGCGTCGGCCGCGGCGCCTTCGAGCGGCACGATTGCCCGCACGCGGAACGCGGCCCGTTGTTCGGAAATCGAGCCGAACGCGCCCAGGACGAAATGACGGATCGTGACCGAATCGCCCGCGACCGCACCGAGCTGCGCCGCGGTCCACGAGTTCAATAGCAGCTCGCCGTCGCGCAGCGGCGCCCCGGAAAGCATGCCGGCCAAGTCCGCCGACGCCGGATCGACCGCGGCGACCGTTGAATACGGGACTGAGCGCGGCACGGAATCTGCGGTTGCGCTCGATGACGACGCGGACGCGGGCGCTTCCAGCGCAATCTCGTTGGCCAGGTAAGCGAGAACGCCGGCGAAGTCGGCGCCGCATGCCGCCGCCGCTCGCCCCGCGGCGTCCTCGAACGTCGGTTCAATCAGCATGGCCTCGCTTTCGAGCGCCACGTAGCCGCGCTCGGGGTCCACGCGCAAGTTCAAACCGTAGTCCGCAAGACCGACGGACGCGCGCAGCGCAGCGGCGAGCGTGTATTCGTCGCCCGTTCCGTTGCCGCTCGATGGGCCGGACACCGGCAGCAGCAGCGTGTTCACACGCCCGGGACGTTCCGAGGTGCGCTGCGCGAGGACCAGCGGAACAAACGCGTTCAACGGACGCGACGGGCGGGGACTCAGCTCGAGCGTGGCCACGCCGTGGTCCGGCAGGACGCCGCGAACGGCGAGTCGCACCGTCGCCGCGCCGCGGTCGCGTCGGCCAAGCAGCGTCTCGGCGGAGACCGCGTTGGGCCTCGCCAGGCGAAGCAGCAGTTCGCCGCCTTCGCGCACGCCCAGCGTCTCCGCCAGCGCCTGGTTGACGATGACCGACTGCCCGGCGAAGCGCTCCAGCGCGTGCGGGCCGGGCGGCTCGGCGCCGAGCGACCAGAAGCGCGCATCGACGCCCCACACGTTCACGCGCCCGGCGCGGGCTTGCGTGTCGGCGTTTTCCGCCGCGCCGCGGAGGAGGATCGCCGGGACCGCGCCGGGCGACGTCTCGGCCAGCGCCTCCTGAAAGAAGCGGCCGGAATGCACGGCGGCCGCGACGCGGCCCAGCCGGCTCAGCGCCAACTCGCGCAGGCTGCCGCGGACGGAGTCGCCGACCAACAGCGCGCCCGTGAGCACGGCGGCACCGACCGCCGCACCGAGCGCAACGGGCACGTGCGAGCGCCAGTGGTGCGCGAGGCTGCGGAGAATGAGCGTTCGCAAGTGCATACAGCGTGCGTCAACTCACGGGGACCAGGCGACCGTCGTCCATCATGCAACGTCGCGGAAACCGGCTTGCAAGCCGCTCGCTGTGCGTCACGACAACCAGCGCTGCGTTCTCCGTGCGTTGGATTTCGCCCAGCAGGACCGCGACGGCCTCGGCGTTCGTGCGGTCCAGATCGCCGGTCGGCTCGTCCGCCAGCAGCAGCGCGGGCCGGTTGATCAGCGCGCGTGCGATGGCGACGCGCTGCCGCTCGCCGCCCGAAAGCTCGGCGGGCGCGTGGCGCGCCCGATGCGCCAGCCCGACGGCCGCGAGCAGTTCCAGCGCCCGCGGCGACGGGTCGCCGCTCGTTCTCTCCGCGAGCGTCGGCAGGAGAACGTTCTCGAGCGCGCTGCATTGCGGGAGCAGATGGTGGTCCTGGAAGATGAAGCCGATGCGGCGGTTGCGAAAGCGGGCCAGCTCGCGCGGGGACAACGCAAACGGGTCCGATCCGTCGATCTTCACCGACCCGCTGCTTGGCGCGTCCAACGTGCCGAGGATGTTCAGCAGCGTGCTCTTTCCCGAACCGGACGGCCCCATGATCGCCACGGCCTCGCTGTGCGCGACGGTCAGCGAAACGCCGCGCAGCACGGTCAGCGCGCCGTCGCGCGTCGGGAAGTGCCTGCTCACTGCGGTGGTAGCCAGCGCGGGCGCCGCTTCCGCATCCACGCGGTGCGGGTCCGCGTGCACGCCGGTCGCGTTTGCGTCGTGCCCTTTCGGCATCCGTACCGTTCCACGCAGGTGTCGTTCAACTCGGGCGGGAGGCGACGAGCGCCTCGTAGAGCGCCCACGTCCGCTCGGCCATGACCGTTGCGGTGAACTTCTCGGCCACCGCGGCGCGCCCCCGCGCGGCGAGGCGCGCCCGCAGGGGCTCGTCGTTCATCAGCCGCATCAGCGCCGCCGGCAGCGCGTCCACGTCGGCCGGATCGTAGAGCAGTCCGCCGCCGGTGTCGTCCACCAGCTCCGGAAAGGCGCCGTGCCGCGGCTGGACCACCGGCACTCCCGCGGCGAGCGCTTCCAGGACGTACAGGCCCTTCGCCTCGTGGTATGCGGTCGGTACGGACAGCACGTGCGCTGATTGGAGGAGTTGCGCTTTCCCTCGGCGATCCACTTCGCCCAGGTAATCGAAGCGGTCTGAAAGGTCGTTTTTCTGCACGAAGCGGCGGACTAGCTCGAAGTACGACCGGTCCCCCGCGCCCAGCCAGCCGGCGGCGCGCACGCGGCAATCTGAGCCCGACCCTCGCAAGACCGCGAGCGCCTCGACGAGTCGCAACAGCCCCTTCTCGGGGCAAACGCGCGCCAGGTACGCGATCGTGAACGGCGCGTCCTTTTTCGCGCCGACGACCGCAGCGTGAAGATCTTCCACCGCCACGCCCATCGGCACGTGGTGCACGGCTTCTGGAGGCAGCCCGAACCGGGCGACCGAATAATCCGCAAAGTAGCGCGTTACGGCCACGAACGCATCGACATCGGCGGCCCGCGCGCGGATTAAATCGGACGCTTGGGCACGGTATGGCTGCGGGAGTGCGTCGAGAAACAAGTCCTCGCCGCTGAGCGTGCACACGACCCGGCAGCCCAGCTCGGTTTTCAGTTTTCGCGCGATGCCGGCGAAGAACAGGTTGGGCAGGTTGACGATCTGCGGGCGGCGCCCACGAAGCTCGCAGAGCAGGCGCTCGGCCTCCTTGCGCTGCAACCCGTCCTCGCCGCGCAGCACGGACACGGTCATCGCTCCGAGGCCCTCCGGCCGCGTACTGGCGGCGAGCCGCGTCAGACCGCGCAGCAGCCGCGGACTGTCCAGGACGCGGTCCAGCACGCGGGGCAGCGCCCGGAACAGCGCGGACTTCTGCTGGAGGTACACGTTCACGCCGCCGTAGAACACGCGGCGTTCGCTCACGTCGTGCTCATCGGTGCGGATCGGCGTGTAGAGCGGCATGAGCGTCACGTCGCGCCCCTGCGCGCGCAGCGTGGCCACGAGCCGGTTGTCGCGCAGGCAGCTTCCGCAGTACATGCCCGCGGCGCCGGCGGCCAGGTAGACGACTCGCATGCACGCTCCGGGGTTGCGCGGCGGATGCGGCCGCGTCAGTGGCCGTTGTCCACCCGGCGAACGTGCTCATCATACCGGCAGCTTGAAGTCGGCCGCCTTGTCGGCGAGGGCGCGCGCCGGCTCAATTTGTCCGCGGCGGGGTTTGTTGCTTCGCGTCGGGAACGCAATAATCAACGGGGATGCCGGACCCGCCTCCCCCGGGGCCGGCGGGTCCGCGCCGGCCCGTCCGGCCGGCGGCGGGCTTTCGTCGGGGAAGAACGGGCTTGCATCCATGTCGGCAGGCGATTTTCTTCCGATCCGCGGGTACGACCACGTCGAGTTCTACGTCGGCAACGCCAAGCAGGCGGCGCATTTCTACGAGAAGACGTTGGGCTTCACGCCGGTGGCGAAGATGGGACTGGAGACCGGCTGCCGCGACCGGGCGAGCTACGTCATGCAGCAGGGCAAGGTGCGCTTCGTGTTCAGCAGCGCGCTGGGCCCCGACCACGAGATCACTCGGCACTGCGCCCTGCACGGCGACGGCGTGAAGGTCATCGCGCTCGAGGTCGGCGACTGCGACGCGGCGATGCGCGAGGTCAAGGCCCGCGGCGCCACGGTGATCCAGAAATCGACGGCATTTGAAGACGAGCACGGCGTGCTCAGGACCGGGATCATCCGCTACGCGGGCGACACGGTGTTCAAGTTCGTCGAGCGCGGCGGCTATCGCGGCGCGTTCGCACCCGGCTACCGGCCGCTGCAGCCAATCGGGACGCCGCGGCCGGTCGGCCTGGCGGCGGTCGACCACATGGTCACGAACGTCTACCTGGGCGAGATGAACTACTGGGTGCAGTGGTACCAGCAGATTCTGGGCTTCACGCAGCTCAAGCATTTCTCGGACAAGGACATCAGCACCGAGTACAGCGCGCTGATGAGCAAGGTGATGGAAAACGGCACCGGCAAGTGCAAGTTCCCGATCAACGAGCCGGCCGAGGGCAAAAAGAAAAGCCAGATCGAAGAGTACCTGGACTACTACGGCGGCCCCGGCGTGCAGCACAT
>JABRWC010000159.1:0-20325 GCA_039961675.1 Phycisphaerae bacterium | reverse complement strand
GTGTAGGAGAGGCTGCGGACCCCGTGGTCGTGGACCTTCTTCAGGATTCGGTCCAGCTCCTGCTCAAGCTCGGCGTTGCGCTCCAGCTTGCGCTCCCAGGCGCCGGGGTTCGGATTGGGCGGTTCGGGCGGCGCCTCGCGCGGCGGCCGACCCGCACCGCGCAGCCGCGTCCACCAGCCCGGGCCGCGCCCCGGGCGCCGCGGCGTGCTGACGCGTTCGTCGTACACCATGCCGTAGCGCAGCGCCTGAAGCCGCTGCCAGCAGGTCATTCCGCCGAACACCGCGATGGCGAGCAGCATCCACTGCGATCGCATCAGGCCGAGTCCGGCCAGGAACACGGCGCCGCCGATGCCGACCTTGCAGGCGACGTCCGTCGCCCGGTGCAGTCCCATGAACGGCCACAGAATCGTCATAAAGAGCTGCCCGCCGTCGAGCGGATAGATCGGCAGCAGGTTGAAGCACAGCAGCATCAGGTTCACGAAGTAGAAGATCCCGACATACAGGTGCCAGAGCTCTTTCATGGAGGCGTAGCGCAGCGGATCGAATGGGTTGGGCGAACAGACGAACGGATCGCCGGTCGAGACGATCAGCGTCAGGGCGGACAACACGCAGAAGATGACATTCACCAGCGGCCCGGACGCGACGGTGACGAACTGCGCCCAGGGAGTCATCGGCGCATGGGCGAACGCCAGCCCGCCCAACGGCCAGAGCATGATGTCCCTCGCGTCGCCGCCGACGCTGCGCGCGCCGAGACAGTGACCGTACTCATGGACGAGCACGATCGAGAACAGCATCAAGAGGAACAGCAGTTCGTTTCGCCAATCCTGACCGGCGTCGATTAACCGGAACACCATCCAGATCAGGAACAGCATGTGGACGCGGATGTCGATGCCGAGCACGCGCCCGATTCGGATCGATCCGCCGAGGAAGTCCATCCTGCGCCTCGTCCTTTCCCGGCGTACCTCGCCGTCCACTCGTTTGCGTCGCCCGACGCCGGCCAGTTGAACTCACGGCCCTAGGGTCCAACTCACGCGCCGCCCGTCGGACCACTCGACCCCGCACCCGGCCCGCGACCCGCGCAGTTTACGGCCGCCCGAAGCGGTCAAAATACAACAAGGTCGCGATCGTCTTGCCGTCCACGATCCGCCCGTCGCGGACCGCGGCCAGCGCCTCGTCGTAGGGTACGCACGCCACTGTGATCCGCTCGTCGCCTTCGAGCGCCTGCGGCCCCGCTGTCAGTTCCGTCGCGACGAACGCGTGCATCCGCTCGTTGGTCATTCCCGGGGTCGTGAAGAACGAGCACAGCGGTTCGATTCGCCCCGCCTTGTACCCGGTCTCCTCGGCCAGCTCGCGCCGTGCGCACGACAGCGGGTCCTCACCCGGCTCCAGTGTGCCGGCAGGCAACTCCAGCAGTTCGCAGTCCACGGCTGGGCGCTGCACCTGGATCAGCACCACGAGGCCGTCGCTAAGCAGCGGCAGGACAACGACCGCGCCCGCGTGTCGAATCAGGTCAAACGCATGCGTACAACCGTCGCGGCCGGGAATCTCGCGCCGCACGATGCGGTACTTCCGCGACTCAAAGACGACCGATTCCGCGCGCACGCCGCTCTCCGACGCTGACCCGAGCCACCCCAAGAAGCACCGCCAACGCGGAATTATACCGTCGTGTTCGCCCGCTGCGGATGAGGCGGCGCGTCCGCACGCGTTTCGCCACACTTCGCTTCATCGTGCTCTGCGGTCCGCTCGCGGCTCGGCCGCGCCCGGCGATCCCCCGCGGACTGCGCCGCCGCTGTGGTTACCGCGAGGACCTCGCTCGCGCGGCGTTACCCCCGTGGTTTGGGATCGAGCGGCGATTCGCGCGCGAACCGCTTCTCGCGCGAACGGCTCCGCGCGTTCGTAATCCACGCCTTGACACATGCGCACGGATGGGCCAGACTCACACAGAGGCGCCGTTTTACCGAAGCACGCGGGCGATTAGCTCAGTTGGCTAGAGCGCATGGTCGACATCCATGAGGTCACTGGTTCGAGTCCAGTATCGCCCATTCCCCCGTTTCGCCTGCGCCTGACTGCAATGCCACGCACGTGAAATTTCCAGCGTTTCGGCGCTCCTGTCCGGATGCGCCGTCCGCATCGCTCCGCCCCCGGCCGCCGTGGACTGCTGCACTCATTGCTGCGTCTCGTCCGGCGCGGCCGCGGACCGCTTGAAATCCGCATCCAGGTCGATGCTCGTGGCGCCGTGCTTCGCCGCGACCGCGGAGCATCCGCGATGGCGGCCTCGCTCGCGCCGGTCTACGGCTCGGCGCTCGGCGGACGCTGCAAGGACCGCCTGGAACTGGTGGATGAGGGCCTCCCGCTGGAGGCGAGGATCGCCGTGCCGCCGTGCGGCGTGGGCATGGTCGTCAAACCGCTGGACTTCATCGCCCGCGAGCGGCGCGGCCCGGTGCAGCCGGCGGTTGAGTGCCGCGGGCGCGAGTACCGGCGGATCATCGACGGACCGGAATACACGCGGCCGGAACACATCGTGCGGCTTCGCAGCCGCGGGTTGAATCGCAAGCGCGCCCTGGCGCTGCGCGAGTTCGCGCTGGGTATCGAGGCATGGGAGCGTTTCGTCCGCGGCGAGCCGCTGCGGCGCACGCCTGAGTGCGTCTTCGGCGTGCTCGCGCTCGAAAACGAGCCGATTGACCCGCGCCTCTGACCCTCCCGGGCGGGGAACCGGCCGCCACCATCGCCTACACCGAGGGCCTCAAGAGCGCGATGGCCGGCGCCGCGGGCGCCGTCTGCTCCGCCATCGCCGGCATGGCCGACATGCACCAGTGCCCGCCGCCGTGTCCGACGCCGCCGCACGGTCCCGGCGTCGTCACGCAAGGCGGGGAGCACGTGCGCGTCAATGGCCTGCCTGCGGCGCGGCAAGGCGACAAAGTCGTCGAAGCGTGCGGCGGATCGGATCCCATCGTGAGCGGCTGTCCGATGGTCAACATCGGGTGAACGGAAGCCTGAACGGCCGCAGTGCGAAGGCGTCTCACCTGTTCCGTAGCTCGTCGCCCGGCAGCGCCGGCAGCACGCGGCCGGTGCATTCGCCGAAGCCGACGCGGTAGCCATCGCCCTGGCACCAGCCGCGAAGGATCAGCGTATCGCCGTCCTGGAGGAACTTGCGCTCCTCGCCGCCGGGCAGTTTCAGCGGCCGCTCGCCGCGCCAGGCGAGTTCGAGCAGGCAGCCGTAGCTGTCGGGAGTGGGGCCGCTGATGGTGCCGCTGGCGAGCAGGTCGCCGGGCCGCAGGTTACAGCCGCCGACGGTGTGGTGCGCGACCTGCTGGGCAATGGTCCAGTAGAGGTGCTTGAAGTTGCTCAGCGAGATGCGTTGCGGGCGGTTCATGGCGGCGGTTTGCAGCAGGACTTCGAGCGCGATGTCGTATGACCAGCCGGCGGGCGGCACAACCGCCCGGGCGGCAGAACCGGCGGGACGCCGCTGCGCCCCTGCCGTACTGGCGGGACGCCCATGCTCCCCTTCGTCCCTTCGACCATCCGTCCGTCCGTCCCTTGCTCTCAGGTATTCCAGCGGCGGCGGATCCTGCGGCGGCGGGGGACAGCGGAATGGGGCAAGTGCCTCCATCGGCACGACATACGGGGAGACCGTGGTCGCGAAGTTCTTGGCCAGAAATGGTCCGAGCGGCTGGTACTCCCATTTCTGAACGTCGCGCGCCGACCAGTCGTTCACCAGCACCATGCCGAAGACGTGCTCGTCAGCGCGCTCCAGCGGGATCGGCTGGCCCAGTGGATTGCCCGGCCCGACGAAGCAGCCGATCTCCAGCTCGAAATCCAGCAGTCGACTCGGGCCGAACGCCGGCGCGGCCGCATCGTCCGCCTTGGTCTGGCCCCACGGGCGACGGACCGGCGTGCCGCTGAGCACGATGCTGCTGGCCCGCCCGTGATAGCCCACCGGCAACCAGAGATAGTTCGGCATGAGCGCGTTTTCGGGACCGCGGAACATGGAGCCGACGTTGAACGCGTGCTGCTTTGACGAATAAAAGTCGGTGTAGTCGCCGATCTCGACCGGCAGGCACAGCTCGGCGTCCTCGATCGGCACCAGCGCCTGTTCACGCAGCGCGCGGTCGTCGCGAAGCGCCGGTTCGTCCGCGCTGAGCAGCCGCGTGACCTTCGCCCGCGCGGACGACCACGCCGCCGCACCGAGCGCCATGAACTTGTTGAGCGAGCGCTTGCAGAACACGTGCGCCTCGCCGAGCGCCGTGTCGCGAAAGTGTCCGGCGTGCTCGAGCACCTTCAGGTCTAGCAGGCAGTCGCCGATGCGCACGCCGATCTGCGGATGCTCGTCGCCGCGCCGACGGAACGCGCAGTAGGGCAGGTTCTGGATCGGGAAGTCGTGGTCTGGGGGAACGAAGATGTACGAATGCAGCAGTGGGTGTGCCTCGGCAGCCATCCGGTCAGCTCCAGCGATTCTCGGCCATGACCGACCCGCGCGGTAGCACAGCCGCGCGCGACATCGGGGCGGCAAGACCCGTTATACGAATCCAACGCCGATTCCGAAACTCCGTGCCGGCCGCGCGTCGGAATGGACCGCTCTCGCGGTCGCGGCTCGGCCGGAGCTTCGCGCGAGCGCGGCATCGGTTGCCGCCGGATGTCCGGCCGGCGGCGTATCACGAGATCACGCCCACCGCCCGCAGGTCTTCCCGCGGCTCCTCGAAACTGCAACTCCCGAACGCGATCACGCGATGCGAGCGCGCGAAACGCACCTCGTCCGCGGAGGCGTCGGCCTCGTTCCAGCCCAGGAAATTCTCGCCGAAATGAAAGTGCCGCGGGTCCGTCTCTTCCACGATCGCGCGGATGTCGTGATGCGCGAGCGGCAGCGCGTACGCCAGCACGCCGGCTACGAACAGGTTGACGAAGCCATGCACGTTCGCCCGCATCCCCGGGTCGAACCGTCGGTACGCCTGGTGCAGCCCGGCGGTGAACTTCAGCGGCAACTGGTGGTCGCGGCATGCTTCGATGTACGTCGTGGCCTGCTCCACCGTCGGCACGGCCGCCGCGTCCGCGCCGCCGCAGCGCAGCTTGATCCCCGCCGGCATCGGCAGCGCCCGGCCGCCGCCGCGGCAGTAGTCGGCAAAGGCGGTCACGATGGCCTGGAGCGCCTCGCGCCAGTTCTGGGTGGGACCAAGCTCGTAGAAATCCGGCAGGACAAGCTCCGAGTTGCTCCGCGCGAACGCCTGCTCGATGTCGATCAGGAAGTCCACCGCCGCCTTGCGGTCCGCCTCACGGCACAGGGCCGCGGGCAGGCGGATTTCGAACGCCTCGAGCCGCGCCCACTCCGACGACTCGCGGCGGAACGAATCGATCGCGTCGATGTCCGCTGCCAGCCCGTCGAAGAACGCCGGCGCCGTCTCCCCGCCCCGCCCGAGGACCGACAGCCGCAGCGGCGCGTGCTGCGTGAAGAGCTTCTCGCCGTACGGCATCAGCGCATGCAGCCTGGCGGTCGGGCAGATGAACCGGCCGAGCATCCACGACTCGGGCTGCATCCGGTAGCGGGCGTAATTGCGGATCGCCGGGTCGAGCTCCAGCTTGGCGGGCGGGAACAGCCCGGCATAGTCGATGATCTCAGTCAGCAATGCGCGCACACTGGCGTGCATGTCGTCGCTCCTTCCCGGCCAGGCGGTCAGCGGGCGCCGCGCCGAGAGCCTGACAGCGTAATCGACGCCCCGAAACCCGGCCACGCGCCGCGCCGCCCGGCGGATTTGCCGCCGTGCCCGAAAGTGCGTATAAGCTCGGCCAGAGTTTCCGGCCGGAGCAAAAAGGGGGTTACCCACCCCTCCGCGCCCCGGGGTATCGGCGGCGCAGCCCGGTCGCGAGTCCTTCCGAGTGGTCGCCATGCGCACGATTCATCGGTTCGCCGTCAGCGCCATCAGCCTCGTCGTCGCCATCATCCCGCCTGCACTGGGCCAGCACGCCGCGGCGCAGTCTGCGCCCTCCGCGTCCGAAGCCGATCCGGCGGCCGAGGTGCGCCTGCTCGGCGGCGTCCGACAGCTCACGTTTGAGGGGCGACGCGCCGGCGAAGGCTACTTCAGCGCCGACGGCCGTCAGCTCGTGTTTCAGAGCGAGCGCGACGCGGACAATCCGTTCTTCCAGATCTTCCTCATGGACCTCGAAACCGGCGACGTGCAGCGCATCTCGCCGGGACGCGGCAAGACCACCTGCGCCTGGGTCCATCCCGGCGGCCGGAAGGTGCTGTACGCCTCGACGCACGACGACCCTGCGGCGCTCGACAAACAGAAGCAGGAGCTCGAGGCGCGCGCCGCGGGCACGCAGCAGCGCTATTCCTGGGACTACGACCCGTGGTACGACATCTACGAGCACGACCTCGCGTCCGGGCAGGAGCGGAACCTGACGCGCGCGAAGGGCTACGACGCGGAAGGCTCCTGGTCGCCCGACGGCGCGCAAATCTGCTTTGCCTCGAACCGGCACGCCTATTCCGAGAAGCTCTCGGACGCGGACGCTAAGAAGCTCGAACTCGATCCGTCCTATTTCGTCGAGCTGTACATGATGGACGCGGACGGCTCGAACGTGCGTCGGCTGACCGACGCGCCCGGCTACGACGGCGGACCGTTCTTCAGCAGCGACGGTCGCAAGATCTGCTGGCGGCGTTTCTCCGAGGACGGGGCGCAGGCCGAGGTGTTCACGATGAACGCCGACGGCAGCGGCGCGCGGCAGATCACGCACATGGGCGCGATGTCGTGGGCGCCATACTTTCACCCATCCGGCGACTATCTGATCTTCACCACGAATCGGCACGGCTTTGACAACTTCGAGCTGTATCTCGTCGACGCCGAGGGAAAACACAATCCGGTCCGCGCGACACATACGCCTGGATTTGACGGCCTGCCTGCGTTCTCGCCCGACGGCAAGCGGCTCGCCTGGACCAGCAGCCGCGGCGGCGGCAAGCAGGGCCAGCTCTTCATCGCCGACTGGAACGATGCCGAGGCGCGGCGGCTGCTCGGCCTCGGCGTCCAGGGGCCTGCCGCGGCGGGCGACGAAACGCGCGCCGGCGCCCCAGCACCCGCGGAAGCGCCGACGACGCCCGAAATCACCGCCGCCGACGCCCGGCAGCACGTGGCGTACTTGTGCCGGGAGGAGCTGGAGGGCCGGCTCACGGGCAGCGAAGGCGAGAAGCTGGCGACGCAATACGTCGCCGATCGCTTCAGGAAGCTGGGCCTGCTGCCGGCCGGCGATGACGGGACCTATTTTCAGGCGTTCGAGTTCACCTCCGGCGTGGCCGTCGGCGAGAAGAACCAGCTTGCGCTCCGCGACGTGGACGCCGGCACGACGGCCGATTTCAAGATCAATGAGGATTGGCGTCCGCTCGCGTTTTCGCAGACCGGCGACGTGGCGGAGTCGGACGTCGCGTTCGCCGGCTACGGCATCGTCGCCCCGGCGGGGGAGAATCAGCCCGAATACGACTCGTTTGTCCACATGAACATCAAGGACAAGTGGGTGCTCGTGTTGCGCTTCGTGCCCGAAGGGGTCACGCCCGAGCGGCGGCAGCATCTGAACCGTTTCTCGACGCTGCGCTACAAGGCCATGGTGTTGCGCGACAAGGGCGCCCGCGGGATGATCGTAGCCAGCGGCCCGACCTCCGGCGTCAAGGAGCAGCTCGTCAAGCTCTCGTTCGACGCCGCGCTGGCGGGGACCAGCCTGCCGAGCATCAGCGTCACCGATGAGACCGCCGAAAAGCTGCTGGCGCGCAGCGGCAAGTCGCTCAAGGACTTGGCCGCGGAGCTGGACAAGGGCGAGCTGGTGATGGGCTTCGACGTGCCGGGCGTAAAGCTGGCAGCGACGATCGACATCCAGAAGGTCAAGCGCACAGGCCGTAATGCGCTGGCGCGGCTGCCCGCGCGCAACGCCGCGCCGGATACGCCGGTGCTCGTGATCGGCGCGCACGTCGACCATCTCGGCCGCGGCGAGGGCACGAACTCGCTGGCGCGCGACGACGAGAAGGGCGCCATCCACTACGGCGCCGATGACAATGCCTCCGGCGTGGCCGGGCTGCTGGAGATCGCCGAGAACCTGGCGGACATGGCGGCGCAGGAGAAGCTCGCCCTGCGCCGCGACGTGATCTTCGCCGCCTGGTCGGGCGAGGAACTGGGCCTGCTCGGCTCACAGCACTTCGTCGACCAGGTCGGCTCGCGGATCGGCAACGTGACCAACATCAGTGCCGCCGTCGCCGCGTACCTGAACATGGACATGATCGGCCGCCAAAACGGCAAGGTGATCCTCAACGGCGTCGGCTCCAGCAGCATCTGGAAGTCCGAGATCGAGAAGCGCAACGCGCCGATCGGGCTGGCGTTCTCGGCGCAGGACGACAGCTATCTCCCCACAGACTCGACCGCGTTCTATCTCAAAGGCGTGCCGGTGCTCAGCGCGTTCACCGGCTCGCACGCCGAGTATCACACACCGCGCGACACGCCCGAGAAACTCGACTATGAAGGGCTGACGAAGATCGCCCGCTTCATCGGGCTGGTGGCCCGCTCCCTGGCGACCCAGGACGCCGCGCCCGACTACGTCGCAATGGCCAAACCCGAGAACATGGGCCAACGCGCCGGGCTGCGCGCGTACCTCGGCACGATTCCGGACTACGGCGAAAGCGACGTGAAGGGCCTGAAGCTCTCCGGCGTGTCGGTCGGCGGTCCCGCTGAACAAGGCGGGCTGCGCGGCGGCGATCTCATCGTCGAACTGGCCGGGAAGAAGATTGAAAACATCTACGACTACACGTACGCCATCGAGGCCCTCAAGATCGGCCAGCCCGTGACAGTGGTCGTGATTCGCGATGGTCAGCGCGTGGAGCTGTCCGTAACGCCCGGCTCACGGGAGTAGGCGGGGTTCTTGGCCGGGAAATTGAGCGGCGGCGTGTGAATCGTCCGTCCAATACAGGTACACCTTCCACTGGAGGACGCTTGTGATTCGAACGATCGGGGAGGCCGTCCGACGCCGCGCCTCGCGCTGCGGCATCGCCGGGATCATCGTCAGCGTCACCGCATCGGCCGCGCCGGCAGACGACACGCGTCCGCACGCCGGCATGATGCTGTATCCGGACGTGAGCGCCACGCACATTGTTTTCTGTTACGCGAACGACCTGTGGGTGGTTCCGCGGACCGGCGGCACCGCGCTGCCGCTGGCCAGCCCGGAAGGTGCCGAGTCGTTCCCGCGCTTCAGTTCCGACGGCAAGGCGATCGCCTTCGTCGGCAACTACGACGGCAACTACGACATCCACACGATTCCGCTGGAAGGCGGCGTCCCCTTCCGTGTCACGTACCACCCGACCGGCGAGGGGCTGCGAGACTGGACGCCCGACGGGCGGTTGATTTATCACTCATTCGGCCAGGGCGTCTACCCGCGCGCCGCCGAACTTTGGACGGTTGACCCCAAGGGCGGCCTGCCGGCGAAGGTCCCCGTGCCGTACGGCGCCAACGGCGCCATCAGCCCGGACGGCGTCTGGCTCGCCTACACGCCGCACGCGGTCGATCATCGGACCTGGAAACGCTACCGCGGCGGCATGGCCACGGACATCTGGCTGTTTAATCTGAAAACCAACGAGTCGAAGCAGATCACCGACTGGGAAGGCGTGGACTCGCTGCCCATGTGGCACGGCAAGAAAGTCTACTACCTCAGCGACGAGGGCGAGAAGCACCGCCAGAACATCTGGGTCTACGACACCGAGACCGGCAAGCGCGAGCAGGTCACGCGCTTCACGGAGTACGACTGCAAGTGGCCCTCGATCGGCCCCGGCCCGGCCGGCGAGGGCGAGATCGTGCTCCAGAACGGCCCCGGCCTCTACCTGGTCAACCTCAAATCCCGCGAAGCGAAACGCGTGGACATCATCGTCCCGGGCGACCGCCCGCGCATCCGACCGCAGAGCGTCGACGTATCCGGCAGCATCGCCGGCATCGACATCTCGCCCTCCGGGAAGCGCGCCGTGGCCGACGCCCGCGGCGATATCTGGTCGCTACCCGCGCGCCACGGCTCGGCGCGGAACATGACGCGCACCAGCGGCGTGGCCGAGCACGACCCGGCCTGGAGCCCCGACGGCAAGCAGATCGCCTACTTCTCCGACGCGACCGGCGAATACGAGCTGTACGTCCGCCCCGCGGACGGCAAGGGTGAGGCCAAGGCGCTTACGCAGAATAGCAAGACCTACTACTACAGCCCAACCTGGTCCCCGGACTCCAAGCACATCGCGTTCTGGGACAAGGCCGGCAACATCCTGCTCCACACCCTCGAAAGCGGCCAGACCCGCACCATCGACACCGACCCGTGGGTCGGACAAAGCCGGCTGAGCTGGTCGCACGACTCGCGCTGGATCGCATATGCGCGCTCCGGCGACAACCGCGTCAGCGCGCTGTGGCTTTACAACGTCGAGACCCAGGCCAAGCACCAGGTCACGCGGGGGATGTTCCACGATTCCTGGCCGGTGTTCGACCGCAAGGGCGACTTCCTCTACTTCGCCAGCAACCGCGAGATCAGCGACCCGGTATACGAGACCGCCGGCGGCACGACGTTCGTCTACGTGAACACCGACCGGCTCTACGCCGTGCCGTTGCGCAAGGACGTCAAGAACCCGCTGGCGCCCAAGAGCGACGAGGAGGAACCGGACAAGAAGGACGAAAAGGACAAGGACAAGAAAGACGACGAGAACGGCGCGGCGGAGAGCCAGCCCACGACGGATTCCAAGCCGGCCGATTCCAAGCCCGCGGACGAGACGAACGCAGCCGTGGCCGCCGGCCAGCCGGCCTCGACGCAAGCGGCCAGCAGTCCGTCGGACGAGGCCGAGTCCAAGCCCGCCGAGGAGAAGAAGGAGGAGATCGAGCCGCTCGTCATCGACCTGGACGGCTTTGAGCAGCGCGTCATACAGCTCCCGCTCGACCGCGGCAGCTTCTGGCTGCTCAATGTGAACGACAAGGGTCACCTGATCTACGTCCGCGGCGTCCCGGCCGGCGGCTCGGGCGAGCCTGCGATCAAGATCGTCGACCTCGAGGACGAGGAGCACAAGGAGAAGACGGTCGCTGACGGGACTGGCGCTTTTGCGATCAACGCCGACGGCAAGAAGCTGCTGATCCGCAAGGGCGACACGCTGGCGATCGTCGACGCCGCGGCGGACCAGAAGCTCGACAAGCCGATCCCGCGCGACGGGATGAAGGCGCTGATCGAGCCGCGCGAAGAATGGAAGCAGATCTTCAACGAGGCGTGGCGCATCCAGCGGGATTTCTTCTACGACCCGCACATGCACGGCGTGGACTGGGAGGCCGTCCGCAAGCAGTACGAGCCGATGCTCGCCGACTGCGTCTCGCGCGACGACCTGACGTACATCATCAAGGAGATGATCTCGGAGCTGAACGTCGGCCACGCCTACTACTGGGGCGGCGGCGAGTACGGGCCGAGCGAATCGGTCGGCATGCTCGGCTGCGACTATGCGCTCGAGAACGGCGCGTACAAGATCGCCCGCATTTATGAAGGCGCGCCCTGGGACGCCGACGCCCGCAACCCGCTTCACGAGCCGGGCGTCGACGTGAAGGAAGGCGAGTATCTGCTCGCGGTCAACGGCGTCCCGCTCGATACCTCGAAATCCCCCTGGGCCGCGTTTCAAGGCCTGGCCGGCCGCACGGTGACTCTCACCGTCGGCGAGAACCCCGCCCGCGACGACAAGTCCCGCGACGTCGTCGTTCGACTGCTTTCCGGCGAGGGCGACCAGCGCTACCGCGCCTGGATCGAGGTGAACCGGCGAACCGTCGAGGAGCAGAGCGGCGGCAAGCTCGGGTACATCTATGTCCCGGATACGGGGACCAACGGGCAGGACAACCTCTTCCGCCAATTCTATTCGCAGCTCGACAAAGCCGGGCTGATCATCGACGAGCGCTGGAACGGCGGCGGCCAGATCCCGACCCGTTTCATCGAGCTGCTCAACCGCCCCATCACGAATTACTGGGCCCGCCGCGACGGCCAGGACTGGCCCTGGCCGCCGGACTCGCATCCCGGCCCCAAGTGCATGCTCATCAACGGGCTGTCCGGATCGGGCGGCGACGCGTTTCCGGCGTACTTCCGGCAGGCCAAGCTCGGAAAGCTGATCGGCACGCGGACCTGGGGCGGACTGGTCGGAATCTCCGGCAATCCGGGCCTGATCGATGGCGGCTACATGACCGTTCCCACGTTCGCTTTCTACGAAACCGACGGCACTTGGGGGATCGAAGGCCATGGCGTCGATCCGGACATCCCCGTGGTTGACGACCCCGCCAAGATGGTCGGCGGCAAGGACATTCAACTCGAGGCCGCGGTCAAGCACCTGCTCGACGAGGTAGCGCGGAACGGCTATCACCCGCCGAAGCGACCGCCGTACCCCAACCGGGCGGGCATGGGGATTCCGAAGGAAGACCACTGATTATGGGCGGGCGGATACGATCAGTTGAGGTTTCACTTATTCTCGGAATCTTGGGATTGCACAGACCGCCAGCGGCGTGGTAAAATAGTAAATGCAAGAGCGGAGCTCTGGGCTCCCAACTGCGGCTGTCGCATGTTCCTCCACACGCGGCAGCCGCTTTGTTTCAACTCTTGGCGTGTTCCGGGTCGCTGCCCTGGTGGCGGATAATCGTGCCGGTTGTGAGATAAATCACTTCCTCGGCAATGTTGATCGCGTGGTCCGCCAGGCGCTCCAGGTTCTTCGCCACCGACAACACGTCGAGGTAGCCGGCCATCTGGCCGGAGTCGGCGGCCGCGTCGCGGATGATCTGCTTGACGATGTTCGCGTAGCACTCGTCGATTTCGTCATCCTGCTCGCGGAGCTTGCGTGCCACCTCCCCGTCTTCCATGCTGTAGGCGTGAATGGCGTTTCGCAGCAGCCGCCGGACCAGCGGGCACATCTGCTGTAGCGTGGCGTTCCGCGTTGCGAGCGCCTGCACTTCGAGATGCCGGGCGCGCTCGGCGATGTTCACCGCGCAATCCGAAATCCGCTCCAGGTCACTGTTGACCTTGAGCACGGTGCACAGCAGCCGCAGGTCCGACCCGACCGGCTGGTACAGCGCCATGAGCCGGATGACCTCCGCCTCGACCTCGACCTCGTCGTTGTCGACCTCCGCGTCGCGGGTGATGACGCGGCGCGCCAGCGATTCGTCGGCGGTGAAGACCGACTCGACCGCCTCCTGCACGATGTCCTCTACGTGGCTGGCCATGCGGAGCGAGCGACGGCGGAGCTGGTCGAGCAGGGTCACGAAATGAGCGGTCATGGGCCGATCCGTGCAGGTCGATCGCCTGATCCCGCCGCCGGCCGGCGGCGAGCCGCGCGACTCAGGACAATCGGGAAAGTATAGCGGTGAACTTGAGCGGCCGCGACGCAATCGCGGCCTGCTAACCGAATCGCCCGGTGATGTAGTCCTGCGTCCGCTGGTCCGACGGCTTGGTGAACAGGCGGCTCGTGTCGTCCATCTCGACCAGCTCACCCATGAGCAGGAACGCCGTCAGGTCCGAGACGCGCGCCGCCTGCTGCATGTTGTGCGTCACGAGCACGACCGTGAAGCGCGTTTTGAGTTCGTCGATCAGGTCCTCGATCCGCGACGTGGCGATCGGGTCCAACGCGGAGCACGGTTCGTCCATCAGCAGCACGTCCGGCTGGATCGCGACCGCGCGCGCAATGCACAGCCGCTGCTGCTGTCCGCCGGAGAGATTCAGCGCGCTCTCGTCCAGCTTGTCCTTGACCTCGTCCCACAGCGCCGCCGCCCGCAGCGAGCGCTCGACGAGCTCGTCCAGCGCGCCGGTGTAGCCGTTGATCCGCGCTCCCCAGGCGACGTTCTTGTAGATGCTCTTGGGGAACGGGTTGGGCTTCTGGAACACCATCCCCACGCGGCGGCGCAGCTCGACCGGGTCGCAGCGCAGACTGTAGATCGCCTGATCGCGGTAGTAGGCCTGTCCGCGGACGGTCATGTGCGGGACGAAGTCGTTCATCCGGTTCAGCGCCCGAAGCAGCGTGCTCTTGCCGCAGCCGGACGGACCGATGATCGCGGTCACCTGCCGCTCGGGGATGTCCAGCGTGACGTTGCGGATCGCCGTGAACGCGCCGTATTGAATCGACAGCTCACGGATGCGGAACACCGGCTCGGCCGGCGGGTTCTCGCCCGCAGCGCGCGCTGCGACGGCGCCTTCCCGCACGACGGGCGTCGGCGGAGCGACGAACGAGCGTTCGCCGCGGGCGCGCTCTACCACGTTCGGTGCACCTGTCGCCACGCGCGGATCCCGACCGCCACCGCGTTCATCGTAAGCAGGCCCCCCAGAAGGACGATGATCCCGGCCGCGGCGAGCACGTGGAACTCCTTCTGCGGGGCGTCCGTCCAATTGTAAATCTGAATCGGCATGGCCGAGAAATCCGCGAGCATCGCGTCGCGGAGCCAACTCCATACGCCGGCCAGCGAGTGGTCGTAGCCCTCAAATGAGCCGCCCGGCACGCTGGTCACGTAGGCCAGCGCACCGATCATGATCAGCGGCGCCGCTTCGCCCACGGCGCGCGACAGCGCCAGGATCACCCCGGTGATGATCCCCGGCAGCGCCGCCGGCAAAACATGGTGCCGGATCGTCTGCCAGCGCGTGGCCCCGACTGCGTACGCCGCCTGGCGCACCGAGTCCGGCACGGCCGCCAGCGCCTCGCGCGAGGCGATGATGATCACCGGCAGGACGAGCAGCGCGAGCGTCAGCCCGCCCGAGAGCACGCTGCGGTCGAACTCCAGCCAGCGCACGAAGATCGCCAGTCCCAGAATTCCGTAGACGATCGACGGCACGCCCGCCAGGTTCGCAATGTTGATCGAGATCGCGTTCGTGAGCCAGTTCCGCGGCGCGTACTCCTCGAGGTAGACCGCCGCCCCGATGCCCAGCGGGATCGCCGCCAGCGCCGTGATGGCAACGGTCCAGATCGAGCCGATCAGCGCGGTCCAGATTCCGGCCTGCTCCGGGAACAGGACGGACGGCAGGTTGCGGATGAAGGTCCAGCTCAGCGCCGGCCATCCGACGCGGAACACCTCCACCAACAGCACCCCCAGCACCAGCAGCGACGTCAGGCTGAACAGCACGCACACCGCGGCGAACAGCCAACCGAGCGTTCGGCGAGCTTGCAGACGCGGCCGAAACTGGGCGCCGCCCGCGCTCATTCGTACTTCTCCCGCAGCCGCCCCAACACGTAGTTCGCGACCAGGTTGATCCCCAGCGTCATCAGGAACAGCGTGAACCCGATCACGAAAATCGTGCGATACGCCATCGAGCCTTGGGGCGTGTCCCCCAGGCTCACCTGCACGATGTACCCGGTCATGGTCTGGATGCTGGTGAAGGGGTTGGCGGTGACTTTCGGCGTCATTCCGGCCGCGATCGCCACCGCCATCGTCTCGCCGATGGCCCGTCCCAGCCCCAACAGGATCGCGGCCACGACGCCGGAAAGCGCGGCGGGGAAGACCACGCGCGTCGAGACCTCCAGCTTGGTTGCCGAGAGCGCGTACGCGCCGTCGCGGAGCGCGCGCGGCACAGCTCGGAAGGCGTCGTCGCAGAGCGAGGCGATCGTGGGGATGATCATGATGCCCACGACGATCGCCGCGCTGGCGGCGTTGAACACGTCGGCTTCCGGGTACAGCGGCCGGATGATGTTGGGCGTGATGAACATCAGCGCGAAGTAGCCGTAGACGACGGTCGGAATGCCGGCCAGCACTTCCATGATGGGTTTGCCGAGCTGCCGCAACCAGTGCGGGGCGTACTCGCTGAGGTACAGCGCGGTCGCGACGCCGATGGGGATGGCCAGGAGCAGGCCGCCCCCGGCGACGAGCATCGTGCCGCAAACCAGCGGCCAGACGCCGTACTTGCCGCCCAGCTCGGGCGCCCACTCAAGACGAAAAAGGAACTCCCGCAGCGGCACGTCGGAGAAAAAGCCCAGCGATTCGCGTAGCAGGACCCAGACGATGCCGATCGTCGTTGCGACCGAAAGCAGCGCGCAACCCAGGAGCGCGGCGTGTATGCCGCCCTCGCGGAGCTTTCGCAGGATGCGCGCCATGGCCGTTCATCCTTGGCCGCGCACCGGCGGCCGGCCGACTCTTGTCCCGCCGTCCGTCATTCGCGATCGGACGCGGTTGGGTTGCGGGACCAGTCTCCCGACCTGTCTTGCTCGTCGGGCACGGGGCCCAAGCTACTGCATCTTGGGGGACCGGTCTCCGGACCGACCACGTCGGACTCGGAGATCTGACGCTACGGGACGAACAGCTCGCGCAACGGCTTGTGCGCATTTCCGGCGTCAGCGTACACGCTGCCGGTCACGCGCTTGTTGAACCGCTCCAGCGCGGCCCGGTACACGTCATCCTCGAGCGCGACGTAGCCGACGCGCGGATGCTCGACGATGCTCCGCCCGTTCTGGAGCAGGTAGGCGACGAACGCCGCCACTTCCGGCCGATCGGCGGCCTGCCGGTTCACATAAATGAACAGCGGTCGCGAGAGCGGGCGGTACGTGTGACCCGTCACCGTTTCACGGCTGGGCAGCACCGGATTGCCGTCGCCCGGGTCGATCGCGACCAGCTTCAGCTTCTCGCGGTTCGACTCGAAGTACGCGTAGCCGAAGTAGCCCAGCGCGCCCTTGTCTCCGCTCACGCCCTGCACGAGCACGTTGTCGCTTTCGCTGGCGGTGTAGTCCGATCGGCTGGCCTTCTCCTTGCCGCAGACGGCCTCGCAGAAGTAGTCGAACGTCCCGCTGTCCGTCCCCGGGCCGTAGAGCTTCAGCGGCAGGTCGGGAAAGCCGGGCCGAACGTCTTTCCAGTTGTTGATCGTGCTTCCCGGTTCCCAGATGCGCCGCAGTTCCGCCACCGTCAGCGCCTCGCAGAACGTGTTCGCTGGATTGACGAGCACCGCCAGTCCATCGAGCGCAACGGGGAGCTCGATGAACTCGACGCCCAGCTTGGCGGCGCGCTCCAGTTCCTCCTTCTTGATCGGCCGCGAAGCATCGCTGATGTCGCTGCGCAGCTCAGCCTTTTCTTCCAGAAACTTCTTGAAGCCCCCGCCGGTTCCCGAAATACCGACTTTGATCTCCACCTTCGGCTGCTGCGCGCGGAACATTTCTGCCGCCGCCATCGTGATCGGCGCGACAGTGCTCGAACCGTCGATGTGAACGTGTCCGCGTATCGGTCCCTGCGCCGCGGCGACGCCTGCCGCCGCCAGGCCAGCCGCGAGCGCAAGCACGGCCGCCGTTCGTCGCTTGGTCAGGCTCATCGGTCGACTCCCTCTGGTGTTGTGGGTCGGATCGCAAGCGTGCCGCCCGGACGCCGTGCGTCACCGGGCACGGCCCCGTTTGCGTACCCGCCGGATGGCGGCGAGCGCAAGCCTGCGTCAACGCAGCCCTTCTGGTACCCGAGTTGTGTTAAGGTCGAGTTAACGCAGTCCAACGGCGCGGAAAACGGGTTCCCGCTGCGTTTCGATCCGAGCCCGATCCGTGCCCGACTGGCAAGCGGGGGAATCACCCTCCGGACGTCGATTCCTTCGCTCGCGCGTCGGGCTCGGAGTGCCGCGAGCCGGGCGGCGCCACTGCCCGAAATGGTGCACGCTTCCGGATGTGCCGTCGGGCGCGAGGCGGTTTGCGAGCGCTTCAGTCGCTCTGCGGAATGGTGACCGCGACGCGCGTTCCCGCGCCGACCTTGCTGCTGAGCTGCACGCGGCCGTGCATGGCGTTGACCGCGTGCCGGACGATCGACAGCCCCAGCCCCGTGCCGCGCTCCGCGCCGGAGCGGGCCCGTTCAACCTGGTAAAAGCGCTCGAAGACGCGCTCCTGGTCTTCCGGCGCGATCCCGCAGCCCTGGTCGATCACCTCGAATCGCGCCAGGCCACGCTCGCGGGCGACGTTTACGGTCACGGTCGTGCCCGCCTCGCTGTACTTCACCGCGTTGTCCAGCAGATTGTCGAGCACCAGCCGCAGGAGCTGCGGGTTCACGTGCACACGCAGCTCGCCCGCGGGCGCCACCTCCGTCCGAAGCTCGATCTGCCGGGCGCGCAGCCGGGCCGCGAACTCGCTGCGCAGATCGTCGAGCACTCCGCGAACGTCCAGCATCCGCGGCCTGAACCGCGCCGTGTCCGCTTCAAGACGCGACAGCTCGAGCAGGTCCGTCGCCAGCGCCTCCAGCCGCCGGCATTGCCTCGCGATCACGTCCACGAAACGCCTCGCCGCGTCGGCTTCCGGGCCGAACTCCATCCGCTGAAGAGTCTCCACCGCGGCGACGATCGTCGTCAACGGTGTGCGCAGCTCGTGCGACGCGTTGGCCACGAAATCGGTTTTCATCTGGATGGTCCGCGCCAGGGCGGTGATGTCCGTCATGACCAACAGGCGGCCGCCCACCGCGTGCGTTCCGCAGCCCTCGGCGATCGGCAGCGTGATGTCGGACGCGTGTACCAGCAGGTGCAGCGTCCCTTCCGCCGTTTCGAGCTGAACGCGACGACCGCTGGCTCGAGCCGCGTTTTCATCCGCGTCGTCGCCGGTGGCGCCAGCGAGCGAATCCGCACGGCCAATCGCCGGGTCTGCCAGGCGTTGCAATTCAAGGTGCGGAATGCAGCGCTCGAGCGCCATGCCGGTAAGCGACAACGCGTCGGCTTCACGGCCAAGTCGCAGCAGGCGCACCGCCGCCGGGTTGATCAGTGCCACGTTGCGATCCGGGTCGACCACGACCACGCCTTCGTGCAGCTTCGCGAGCAGCGATTCGAGCAGCCGGCGGTGACGGTCGATGGTCCGCAACTGGCCGGCCAGGCGGCTGCTGACGTCATCCAGCGCCCGCCCCAGCAGCCGAAACTCGCGCGAGCCGGTGATGCCGGCCGGATCGGCCTGCTCGCCCGTCGCGAGTTTCCGAAAGACCTTGGTCACCTGGAGCGCCAAGCGCGCGAACCGGCGTGCCTGCAATGCGGCGATCACGACCGTTACGGCAACAGCCACTCCAACGACGGCGAGAAGGAGAGTCATTCGAGGCAGCGCGGCGACGCCCAGGTGATCCACGCGCGAAACCAGCACGAAACCGGCCATTGCGTCCGAACCGGCGGAGAATCGAGCGGCGGCGTGCAACACTGTCGCGCTCCCGCGCCCGCCGCGATCAACGCTCTGGCCGACGCCGGCGCGAAGCGCTTCCTGGACTGCGCGAATGCTCCGCGGTGCAGTGACCTGCGGCGCCCCGGCGGAGGCAAGGACGGCGTCATCCGGGCCAATCATCAGGACGGACACACCCGCCAACGCCGCCAGATCGGCGATGCGCTCCGTCGTCCGGACGTCGGCGCGCGCGGCGGCGATCCGCTGCGCGAGCTCCAGCAGGCGCGCGCGCTCCTGGTTCTGTCGGTCGGACGCGCCCTGGCCCAGCCCGGCCCAAAGCGCGACAAGCAGCCCGGCGAACACGGGGACGGCAATGGACAGTAGCTGGCCGAGACCGTAGCGTTGAAGACCCATCGGCCGCTCAGGAACGGCTTAGTTCGTCGTGTGGCTCCCGGAATGCATAGCCTACGCCACGGATGGTCTGAATCCAACCGGCCGCGCTTCCCGCCTTCTTCCTGAGGGCGGCGATGTGAACGTCGACCGTGCGGTTCGTCACGGCCACGCCGCTGCCGATCACGTTGTCGATGAGGTGTTCGCGATCGAGCACCCGCCCGCGCGCAGACATGAGCGCGGCGAGGATGCGGAACTCCGTCGCAGTCAGCGGCGCCGGCACGCCTTCGATCGTGACTTCGTGCCGCCCGCGGTCCAACGCAAACGGTCCGGCGGCCAGGCGTTCGCCGGGCTGCTCGGCGAGCTCTTTCCGACGCAGCACGGCCGAAACCCGTGCCAGTAGCAGTTTCATCGAGAAGGGCTTCCGCACATAGTCGTCGGCGCCGAGCGCGAACCCGACCAGCTCCTCCGCTTCGTCCGCCTTGGCGGTAAGCATGATGATCGGGATGTCAGCCGTGCGCGGGTCGCGCTTCAGACGCGTGACGACCTCGTCGCCTGGCACGCGCGGCAGCATTCGATCCAGGAGGATCAGGTCCGGCGGATTCCGCTGGACTTCCGCCAGCGCCGCACCACCGTCGGGCTGGCGGCGGTACGCGTACCCTTCTTTTTCGAGGTGGTAGCAGATGAGGTCGGCGAGGTCGAGTTCGTCCTCAACCACGAGGATGGATTTCGCCGCTGACATTCTCGCCTGGTGCTCCGCGCGGGCTGGCGGCTCGTAGGCAATCGCCGAACGGCTGCTCGTAACATAGCCGCCAACTGCGGGTTGAGACTAGTTCGTGAATGTTAGCGGTGTGTGCGGCGCGGATGAAGGG
>JABRWC010000158.1:0-19965 GCA_039961675.1 Phycisphaerae bacterium | reverse complement strand
GTGTATCCGCCGGCGTACCTGTACGCGTCGGACGCCGCGGGCAATTACGACATCGACCGGCAGACCGACGAGTCCCGGCGGACGTTCGGCTATCTCCACTGGTCGTGGTTCCTGTACAGCCAGGGACAAGTGCAAGACGACGCCTTCTCTTGTCCGCAGTATGAGAACGGGGGCGCGCCGCGCACGAATCCCGGCCCGGAAGACCGGCACTGGGAGAGCGGTCAGGTGGACTCGAACAACAACCGCCGGCCGGGTGGCGATACGTCTACGCGTGTGGAAGACAAGCAGGCGCCGCGCATGGCATACGGGGCGAACGCGGCGATCGTGCCGCGAAACAAGTTTCGCAACACGGCGGTGATCGACGATTCCAATTGCTCGAGCCTGGCGCGGCTGAACAAGTGGGTGCGCGAGAGCGAGCTGAACACAAGCCGCAAGATCGTTCTGGCTACGGAGTACTTCGAGAACTGGCGTGCGATCGGCAAGTCGCTTAGCGGGAACCCTGACGGCGACGTCGTAAGCAAGAGCCATCGCTCGATCGTTCCATTCGAAAACATCGGCTATGACTGCGAATACGCCGTCCCGCAGGATCAGAGCGGTTTCGTGTACGGCGATCCGGACCTTCCCTACTTCGGGCTGGAAGCGCGGCGCCTGCTTCTGGAGCGCGACGCCTTGATCGAGGGCTCCGTGGCGACGGAACTGAACGCGGTCGGCCGGCACCATCCTGGCGGCGACGACTTCGGCGGCTCGACGAACTTCCTGTTCATCGACGGCAGCGTGGAGCGCAAGGAGCTGCTCGAAACGCTCAAACGCCGCGAATGGGGCGACAGGTTCTACAGCATGGAAGGCAAGAATGAGATTCGGCTGAACTACGGCGACGAAGAGTCCTGATCCGGTCCGTCGCTGCTGGTGTGTTCGGCCGGATCAAGCGCAGCGCCGAATGGCCTGCATCGTCACGGAGAGCAACGTTCGTGCGCCCCTGCGGCGCACGAGGGGTCTGTCGTTTCGAATTTCTCTGGAGGGAGATCCTGTGAGAATCTTTGCATACCGCATGAAAACTGTTGCGCTTTTCGGCGCGCTGGCGGCCAGTGCGGCCTCCGCCAGCACCGAGGACAACAGCGGCCAAGTCAACTTCAGCGGCGCCACACTGTTCTTCAACTTCTTCGATTCGCCTGCGTCAACGAATGACTACATTGACGCCGACAAGAACGGCGTCGCGGGCGTGTTCGGCAACGGCGTGCAGCAACTCGCCGTTAGCATCACGTCGTGCCCGATTCCGGCGCGCTATTGGTACTTCCAGTACCGCTCGGTCGGGTCGGTCAACGGCTTCGCCGAGTTCGTCGATTGGCAACTGCTCGGCACGTTTCGCGACACCGTGCCGAGCGAGGCGGGCATCCTGAACCGCACGGAGTGGGCCATCGGCGGCAACAAAGTGCAAATCCCGAATTGCAGCGAGTGCCCCGACCTTCAGACCGGCACGCCGCTCTGTCCGGAAAGCATCGACGGGTCGCTGCTCGATGTGCGCAGCGTCTGGGCCGTGCGACAGGGCAGCGTCAGCACCAGCGCCTGGGACCGCAACCCCAGCGAACCGGGTTATGGCTGGAACCCGATCTTCTCCAACACGGGCTGGGATCCGAAGCTCGAAAGTCTGGAGCGCGACACCGGCAACGGCACTGTGGCGCTCAACACAAACTTCGCCAGCCCGGATGAGAACACCATATTCGACTACAACGTCGCCTGGGGCCCGATTGTCTACATTGCCAACCGCGGCGCGGGGATCCGAGATATCGCGATCACCGACGCCAAACACGTCTTCGTCTCCGGCCGGCGCATCAGCGGCGAGAACCTCGTCGGCGTGACTCGCTCCAGCGGCTCGGGCACGCACAACGGCATCATGAACACCACCGGCATCGACCCGGCCTGGGGCCGCGGGGACAATCTCGGTAACGAGTTCGTCGACATCAACATCGCCAAGCTCGGCTTCAACCACCAGCCGACCAACTGCGAAGGCTCCAGCCTGGTCGAGGAGGCCGTCAAGAACCGCCGACTCGCGCTGGGCTACACCGGCCTGGCCGGCGGCAGCCGCGCGGCGGCCGACGCGCTCGCGGGGCGCTACGAGATCGTCAACGTCGTGTTCGACGACCGCGGCGGCGCGCTGCCCGTGCGTCCGACGATCGATGCCGTTCTGGATAACTGCAATCCGGACAGCGGCTACCAGCTTGGCGGCGAGGTGAGCTTTGTGATGCGCGGACTGGTGGACGACTTCGACCCGAACTCGCCGACGTTCATCGAGAACCGCGCCGCCGCGGCGTACCTGCGCAACATCGTCGAGAGCATCGGGGCGTTCGACGACCCGAACAACATCGACCCCAACCAGGTTAACAACATGCCGGGCGAGCTGCTCTCGCTCACGTTCTTCCTGGTTCCCGGCGTCGATTGCCTCCCGCTGGCGACCGATCCCTCGAATTTCCAGGCCAACGCGAACTTCAACAGCGTGCTCCAGGAGTTCGTGCGCGACAACAACGGACTCGGCATCGGCGGCGACACACCTGCGTACGGCAGCATCAACGTCGCCGGACTCGTCCCCGACCGCCGCGCCGACGCCGCCGGCTATTCGGACGGCAGCACGAACGGGAATTACTACAACTACCACGTCGACCCCATGACCCCCAGCGGAGGCAGCTTCGTCCGCAACACGACGCTCAACAGCCGCAACCAGCTCGCGGGCGACTTCAACAACGACGGGGCGCGCGACATCGACGACATCGGCGGCCTGCTGGCCGCGGTGGACGATCCGCGGTCGTGGGCGATCGCCAACAGCACGCCCGCGAACCCAGTTGTGCCCGAGATCATCGGCGACTACGACGGCGACGGGAATCTCGACACCGAGGACGTGCGCTACCATGCCGACGGCCTGGCGCTGGTCAACGTCCCCGGCCCGACCGCCGGCCAACTCGACCGCCGCGCCGGCTTCGAGCGCGTGGACACGCAGTCGCTGGCGCAGTTTGGAAATCTGAACTACTTCGGCACCACGCTGGCGACCGGCAAGCCGTACGAGGCCGGCGACAGCCGCGGCGACGTGGCCGGCTCGACGGCGGGTCCGGCGCCCGGCGCACAGCCGCTCGGGGCGGACGGGGTCGTGGACTGCGAAGACATCGACTACGTGTACGCCAACTTCGGCGACTGGAGCGATCTCGATCAGGCTGTGTTTATGGACCTGAGCTGCGACATGAACGGCGACCTGCTGGTGGACGCGGCCGACATCGCGGAACTGCTGGAAGACATCCTCGGCACGACGCTCGGCGACGTGAACCTCGACGGCGACGTGGACGGCGACGATCTGGCGATCGCCCAGGCCAACTTCGGCCAGACGGGCGTCGGGTACTGCGGCGGTGACGTGGACGGCGACGGCGACGTGGACAACGACGACCTCGCCATCATCTCGCCTGGCTGCCCGAGCCCCGGCTGCGAGGACGGCGACCTCGACGGCGACTGCGTCGTCGGCTTGGCGGACCTCAGCGCCCTGCTGACCAACTACGGGCTTTCCGGTCAAGGTCTGGTCGGCGACACCGATAACGACAGCACGGTCGGCCTGGCCGATCTCTCGGCCCTGCTGACGCAGTACGGCACGGATTGCAACTGAGCTTGACGCTACCCCCCGGGAGGTGGCGGGCACGTCCCGCCGCCTCCCCCTCATCTCCACACGCAAATCCAGGCTCCGACACCGCTGCAACGCCAGCAACGCCCCCGATCCGGCGGAGCTTCAGGCTGGACAATGATGGAAGGTCGGGAGAACAGCGCGGTTCCGGCCATGGCTCAACTGGGGAAAGACCATCAGACCCCCAAGGGCAAGCGAGGAGCTGTACGGATCGTCGCTCGCTCGCGCATCGGATTCGGTTCACCGCCCGGACCGGTGCGGCCCGAGCGGCCCCGCAGGATCGGGCCTCCGTGTCCAATTGTGCTTGTCGCGTCGAACACGCAGTTCCAACGCCGCTCAAGTGGAAACGGCGCTACAGTCCGAACTTGATCGCCGCTCCGCACGCGAGCACGGCAAGGCCCGCCAGCGCATGCGAGGCCCGCTCCAGCGGGCCGACTCGCAGCCGCATGGACCCGTAGTACGCGGCGAGCACGATGCCCAGCATCGTGCCGATCGTGCACAACCCGAAGACCAGCGCCACCAGGACCACCGACGCGGCGTCAACCGTCGCCGCCGGATACATCAGGATGGGGATCAGCGGTTCGCACGGGCCGAACACGAAGATCGTGAACAGAATCCACGGCGTCATGCTGGGAGCGGCGGCGTCTGGCGCGTGGACGTGTGCATGCTCGTCCTCGTGATCGTGTGGATGATCGTGGACCGTCCCGTCGCCGTGGGCGTGCCAATGCGAATGCCGCGCGCCGCGAATCGCCCGGCGGACGCCCCAGACCGTGTATGCGAAGCCGAACCCAATGAGCAGCCAGCCCGCGAGTTCGCCGCGCAACCCCTCGAACCGCGTCAGCCCGCTCACCGCCCAGCCGAAGGCGATCCCGAGCGCTCCGAGCAGAACCGAGCTGGCAACGTGCCCGATTCCGCAGAGCGTGGTCACCAGTATGGTCTTCGAAACGGACCAGCCGCCGACACGAGCCATGGCGATGAACGGCACATAGTGATCCGGCCCGGTGATCGTGTGGAAGAAACCGACGAAGGCCGCGGTCGCGAGCAGCAGCGAAAGCGTCGCCGAGCCAGTCTCGTGCAGCATCGCCAGTGGCATGAATGCCCCCTGTTGCTTGGCCGCGCGTGTCCAGCGGCAAACCGATTCTTTCCACAGTTTAACACTTCCGCCGACCTTCAGCCCGGACCGAACGGGCGGAATCGTCCGAGTCATTGTCCGGAGAGGTTGACGCTTGCTGGCGGTACGTACGGCGTGGCGAGAGTTCGGACGTGTCGTGCTCGCCGGCGAGGGCGCGATGGGCCGGCCGCGGATCGGAAAGATGACATGGTCCGCCGGTGCAGGTCGCGGTGGCGCTTCAGTACGCAATCCGCTTCCGCAGCAGCCGCGGGTTGATCTCGATCGTCGCCAGCACACGCGCGATGCGGTCACATGCAGGCGTATTGCCATACACGCTGCAAGCGCCGCGCCGCGGTCCGCCGCAGCCGCGCGGCGCACGGCGCAACACCCGGCGAAGCGCGGCGCGGATCGCTCCGGGCGATTCCTCGCAGCGGATCACCGACGGCCCGCCGCGCTCGCGTCCCGCTTGGCGCTGGCCCACGTCGATGCTCGGCGTCCCGGCGAATGGAGCCTCGATGATCCCCGCTGACGAATTGCCGATCAGCACGCGCGCCCGGATCAAACGCCGGAGGAACTCGTTGCGCGGCAGCGAGCGACGAAGCTCGACCTCGCCTGTCGGGCTTCTGCGGGCATGCGCCTCGATCGCGCGCACCACGCCCGCGCATCCACGGTCGCTGTTGGGATAGATGATCACGCGCCGCAGGCCCGCGTCGCGCGCCGCCCCCAGGATCACCTCCGCGACGCGCTGCTCCACGCGCTGCGGCCGGCCGCAAGGATGCTGCACGACCAGCGCGAACGGAGGTTCCTCATTCTCACCGCGGCGGCGCGCGGGGCGTTCCGCGAGCAGCTCGCGCAACCGGTCCAGCCCCGGAGCGCCGACCGTGTGAATCCGCCACGGCGCCTCGCCCATTCGCCGCAGCCGCCGCGCCGCCGCAGGAGTGGCCGCGAAGTGAAGATGCGCGAGCTTGCTGATCGCGTGCCGCAACGAGTCATCGAAATCGCCCGGCGCCACATCGCCGCCGTGGATGTGCGCCAGCACGCGCCCGCATGTGACGGCCGCGGCGGCTGCGGCGAACGCCTCGATCCGGTCGCCGAGCACGACCACGATCTCGGCGCCGCCTTGGACTAGGAACCGCGTCACGCCTGCGACGCCGCGGGCGATCCCCAGCGCCTGGTCCTGCGGGCTGTCGTCGCCGCGCTGCATGGGAACGCGCGCCGCGATGCGCCAGCCGTCACGCTCGATCTCGCGCACCGTGGCGCCGAATCGCGGCAGCAGGTGCATCCCCGCGGCGACCACTTGCAGCTCCAGCCGCGGATGCGCCTCGATCGCCCGCATCACGCCGCATAGTAGGCCGTACTCGGCGCGCGTGCCGGTCACCACGGCGATGCGGCGCCGGGCTGCGCGCGTGCGGCTCATTCGAGCAGGTCCATCGTCAATCGCGTATCCCGCGGGACCGCGGCCCTCAGGCGCCGGCCGAGCAGCGCGTCCAGCTTTGCCGGCGGCAACCCGCCCGCAGGCCGTTTCAGCGCCAGCATGTCCTCCCGCAGCACGGCGCCCGCCGCGAGATCGCGCGCGGCGACGATGCTGCGCCGCGCGACGTGGCGCACATCGCGCTCGATGTCGCTCAGACCGAGCCGGCCGCTGCCCAGGGCGCGCTCCGCCTGGCGGACGGCGGAAACGTATTCGCGCAACCCCTCAGGTTCGAGCGAAAGCGCATGGTCCGGCCCATCGGCGCGGCGGTCCAGCGTGAAGTGCTTCTCCAGCATACAGGCGCCGGCGGCGACGGCCAGCGCGCCGGTTTGTGTTTCGAGCGTGTGGTCGCTGAAACCGCTCGGTACGCCGAACGTCTCGCGCAGCGCGGCGACCGCCCTCAGGTTGGCGGCTTCGAGCGGCGTTGGGTAGCTGCTGACGCAATGCAGCAGCACCAACCGCCCGGCGGCGCCCCACTCCCGCAGCCGGCCGACCGCGGCGTCGATCTCATCGCGCGTCGCGGCGCCGGTGCTGACGATCAGCGGCAACCCGGTCTTCGCCGCCACCTCCAGCAGCAGCGTGTTGTCGATGTCCGTTGAGGCGATCTTGATCGCCCGCGCGCGCTGCCGCACGAGCCGCCGCACGTCGTCCTGGCCGAACGGCGTGGCAAGGAACTCGATTCGCCGCGCTTCGCAGCGCGCCTGAATCCGCGCCAGCGCGTCGTCATCCAGTTCCAGCCGCGACAGCATCTCGCGCTGCGACCCGCCAGCGTCGGATTGATACGCGGCGGTCTGCGCGTCGGGCGTCGCCAGTTCCGCGGCACGGAAGACCTGCACCTTGAACGCGTCCGCACCCGCGGCCGCGGCGACATCGACCATCGCCAGTGCGGCTTCGACCGAGCCGCCGTGGTTCACGCCGGCCTCGGCGATGATGTACGCAGACCGGCCGGGGGCGATCCGGCGGTCGCCGATGCATACGGCCGATTCGCATTGCTGGCTCAGATCAGCGTTCGTCACGCGGCGCCTCCCGCGCGCCAGCGCAGCACGGCTTCGGCCAGCAGCAGGTCCAGCGCCGTGTCCACGTCTACCGCGTCCTCCGGCGCCTGGATGACCGCGCGGCGGTCCGGGCCGAGGAACGCCTGCGCGTCGTGCGGTGTGCGCAGTGCGTCGAACAGCGCCGCGCGCGTCACGGCGACCGCGGCTCCGTCGTGATAGTAGAGCGGCTCGAGGTCTTGTCGGCGGTAGATGCTATTGGCGCGGAATTGCCGCATGCGGTCGCCTTCGAGCCGGTGCGTCCAATCCGGGTGCATCTTCCCGACGGGCGCGACGCTGCGCACGGACGACGCGCCGCTGTGCTCCAGCTTTTCGAGCGCGCGGTCGATCAGCCCCGGGGCGCGAATCGGGATGTTCGCGTATAGCAGCACAACCGCGTCCACGCGCAGTTCGCGGCGGCGTTCCCAGGTTTCTACTGCGTGGCGCGCGGCGGCGTCCACCGTCGCCGTGTCGCTGGCCAGCTCCGCGGGGCGGTCGATGACCTCGATGCCGCGGGCGCGGGCGAGCGTCTTGGCCGGCTCGGAGTCGGACGTGAGCAGCACCGCCGCAAGCCTTCGCGCGGCCAGCGCGTGGTCGAACGTGTACTCGATGAGCGGGCGGCCGAGCAGTTGGCGGACGCACTTGTCGGGCAGGCCCTTGCTGCCGGCGCGGGCGAGGATGAGGCCGAGGGCGCGCATCGCACAGTTCTTATCGGCCATCGGGCTGGGACGGCTTTACCGCGGGGGCAACGTGATACGGCTCGCGCCTCCCCGCAGGCGCCAATGACGGGCCATTGGCCGGTCCCACAACACTCCATCCAGCGGACCTTGAGCGGTGAAGCTTCGGCCGGCGGTGCGGATCACACAGCCTGCATGCGGCATTTGGAATTCCGCGTTCTGCGAGTTACATTCCGCAGCTTGCGGCTTCCATGCAGCGTTCTGTGTTCTGTATTTCTCACTTTGCCTTGCCCCCGCCGCCCCGCGCTCAGAACACCACCGCCACCTGGAGCCGCGTCACGCCGCTGATCTGGATCGAGATCAGGTCCCCCACGCCCGCGTCGGCCCCGGGCACGAACAGCTCCGCCGTCGAATCGCCTTGAACGCTGATCGACGTGCTGTCGGTGTAGCCGTCGGACCCGGCCACGGAAAGCGTGACCAGCGTGTCCGGCGAAACACACTCGATGCGCACCGACGCGACGTAGCCTTCGCCTGGTGCGGGGTCGGCCGGCGAGAGCACGATCGGGTGAACGATCGGGCCGGTGTTGGGGAACTCGATCGAAAGCGACGGGAACGGGCCGGTGGGCGCCACGGTCTGGGAAGCGCTCGACGCCGGCGGCAGCCCCTTGGCGTTCGCCCAGGCTTGAAGCGCCAGGTTCTGAGCCGGGTCGCGCTGCGCGCGGTCCACGAACCCCTTGATGTTGCCGCAGATGAAATGGGCGGCGATGCTCGGCGAACCTTCGCCGCCGTCGGCGCCCAGCGTCGAGCAGTACGCCTTGAGCGCCGCGTACCCCGCCTCGCACGCCGCGAGGATTCCGGCGCCTTCGCCGGTCGGACCCAGCAGGGCGGCGTCGATCGCGGCGGCCAGCGTGATGCACACGTACGATTCCTGCCCCTCGCTGACCTTGGCGAACTTGCAGCCCAAGTCGAGGATGCCCTCGAGCGACTTGCAGATTTCTTCCGCGCGCTCGCCCGCGTTCGAGACTGGAACGACCGGGACCGTCGCGACGTACTCGCCGCTCGTGCCGGTCGAACGCGCCGTGTACGTGGCAGGAAGGGGGCGATACGGGTTGTCCAGCGTCACCGAGACCATCGCGCCGTCCACCGCCGAGCCGCAGCGCGTTACATGAACGTACACCTGCGCGGCGCCGGTATCTGCGAACGCGGACCGCTTGCTGATCGACGCGCTGGCCGCCTCGACCGCGGCGACTCGCTGCGACCGCACACTGCGAACCGTTCCCTCCACTTCGTCCACCACGCGCGCGGCCAGGCGGCGCCCGCCGCGCGGCGCCACACCCAGACGTTCCCGGCTGAAAACTCTCGGCGAGCGCAGCCGGCCCGACGCGGCCGCGGCCAGATCCACCTCGGTCTCGACCTGTCTCGTGCCGTCGGCGGACACCCCGGTTAGTACGGCGGTCGTCTCCGACGTCCAGTTGAACGAGATCGTGCTGCCGTCCGCCCCGGTGATCTGCGTGACGTTCCCGGCGCTGTCAAACTCGACCCAGGTGGCGTCAGCGCCGGTCTGACTCGCGTCCTGGTAGCGCAGAGCCGTCAGCGCGGTGGCCAGGCCGTCGGCGGACTTCTCGCCGTAGGCCTCGATCTTTCCGCCGTCAGCGGCGGGCATGTCCACCAACAGCGGATCGCCTGGGTTTGTGTAGATGGTCAGCGCGTTTGCCGGCGACTCGTTCACAATGGTTCCGGCGTCGGTCGATCCGGTCGCGTCGCCGGAATCGGCCGGATCGTTGGAACCGCCGCCGAGGAGGTTCGCGAAGAACCCTCCGGAGAAGGCGTCGTTCGTGTTGCAGGCGCCGAGCGCGGGACCCAGTGCGAAAATGACAACGGTCAGCCAATGTGATGCCGGGTAGGCAGGACGCATGGTGTGACTCCATAACCAGAGGTCGGTGGGCGGAGCGCCCCCAGGACAAAGCGCCTTATCGGATCAATCCGGGACCTTGGTGGTCGCGGCGCGGCGGACGCCCGATAATCGCGATCGCCTTCGGATGCGCCGACAGAACAGGAGGCGAAGCATGCGGTCCGGGCGCGCAGAGCTTGCGCTGGTTGGTTGCAGCGGACCCCAATAACAGCGGCGGCGACAAGCTCTCGCTCGCCGCCGCCGCACACCGTTAGGCAAAGTTCATTCCGCAGACCCGGGGCGTGTGCTCGTGACGCTTGAACCGGCGCGGCACCGATCGGCTCCGGCCGACGTCTGAATAGCAGGAATCAAGCACTCGCTCAGAATCGTAGGCGCGAAGGGGCGAAGTTTTCCACACGCCCGGCGGTTGACGGTGCGTCCGGGGCGACCGCAGTCGGAGACCGCTTCTCCGTGCGTGTGTCGTTCTGGGCCCGGCGCTTCGGCACGTTGACGCGCGGCGGGCGGCGTCCTAAATTCGCCAGACTGGCGGACTCTGCGACGCGGCGCGCCGACACGCGCGCGAGGGCCCGTGCGACCGACGGCACAAGCCTGTCGCAGGGCTTCGTGCCAGGGGACCCCCCGTGAAGATCGCCCTCAGCACAAACCTCTTTCCGAACACTGACGCCGACGAGCTACTGGCCCGAGCGAAGTCCTGGCGCTGCGATGGACTGGAGCTGTCCGGGTTGTACGGTCATGTCGATCTCGGTCCGGCGGCGGCGGCGGCCCGGGACCCGGCAGGGTTTCGCGCCAAGGTGGAAGCCGCCGGGCTGGCGGTCTGCGCGCTGGATTCCGAACTGACGATCGGCGCGCTGCCGCATCACGCGCTGGGTGCGGCGCTCGACCGGGGCCGTGAGGCGCTGTCGCTTGCGCGGCTACTGGGCGCTGCGGCCGTCATCGTTCACGGTGCTCCACGGCACCCGGGCATCAGGCTGGACGCACAGATCTCCCAGTGTGCGGAGGCCGCGAACCGACTCGGACGTGATGCCGAGAAGGCGGGAGTGATCCTGGCGGTCGAAACGACTGGAATCCTGGCGCGCAGCGAGAACGCGTGGTTTGTGCGTGACGCGGCCGACTCGGACTCCGTGCGAATCTGCCTGAACCCGGCCGCGGCCCGACTGGCGGGGGACGCGCCATCGGTGGCGCTGAAACGCCTCGCCGGAACCCTGGCGGTAGTACGCGTCGCCGCGACCGAGCCCGGCGACCAGCCGTCGGCAGCTCGGGGCGGCGACCTGCCGCTGCTGATCGAATTGCTGAAGGGTGTGGTGTACTGCGGCTGGATCACGTTGGGCGCCGCGGTCCCGGGCCGATCCGCAGGAGCGCAAGCGGACGCGTTCGTCGCGGAATTCGCGGCTGGCATTCGAGAGGTGTTGGAACGGCCGCCGGTGGAGCTGACCGCGTACAAGGGCGACAAGAACGCGCCGCGATTCCGCCCGCGCGCTGGCGGCGTCGCGCGGGGATGCGCCTGAATGTCCGGCGCGCCGTTGTCGCTTCCGAGGGTGCTGACTGCGTTCGAGCCCGTGCCGGGCGCGATCAAGCTGGACTATGAGGATTTCGAGGTCGAAGAGATTCCGCTGTACGACTTCAGCGGCGAGGGCACACACGCTTGCTTCCAGGTCGAGAAGCGCGGCCTGACGACGGCCCAGGCAGCACACGACATCGCCCGTGTGCTCGGCGTGCGTCGGCGCGACATCGGCTTCGCCGGCCTCAAGGACGCGCGGGCGGTGACGCGACAGTGGATGTCCGTCGAGCACGTTGACGCCGACAAGCTGATGGAGATCGACCTTCCGCGGCTGCGCGTGCTGCGGGTCACGCGCCACGGAAACAAGCTTCGCCTGGGACATCTGCGTGGGAATCGCTTCCGCATCCGCGTGCGGAGCACGGACGCGACGCGCCTGGCAGATATTCAGGACGCCCTGTGCACGCTGACGCGCGTTGGCGTCCCCAACTACTTCGGCGTGCAACGTTTCGGCGCGCGCGGTGACACGTGGAAGATCGGCGGGGCGATCGTGCGCGGCGATCTGTCCGAGGCGGTGGATCTTGTGCTGGGGCGGCCGGGGCCGCGGGACTTTGGCGCGGTTCGCCGGGCGCGCGAGCTCTACGAATCGGGACAGTACGACGAGGCGTTGCGGGTTTGGCCGCGCATGTATCGCGACCAGCGGCTGGCGCTCCGCGCGCTGGCGCGCGGCAGGGGGAACAAGAAGCGCGCGTACCTCGCGCTGGATGAACACCTGCGCGGGTTCTATGTTTCGGCGTACCAGTCGTACCTGTTCAACCGGCTGCTGGCAGAGCGGCTGCCCAGCGGGCTCGATCAGCTCCAGGTCGGCGACCTGGCGTTTGTGCACGCCAGCGGCTCGGTCTTCCGGGTCGAGGACGCACAGCGCGAGCAGCCGCGCGCGGAGGCGTTCGAGATCAGCCCGACCGGGCCGATTTTCGGTTACCGGATGACGGAGGCGAGCGGGGCGCCGGGCGAGATGGAGGCGCGGCTGCTCGAGTCCGAGCGCCTGTCGGCGGAGGCATTTCGCGCCAAGCACCTGCGCGTGAAAGGCGCGCGCCGTGCGCTGCGCTTCCGCCCGGAGGAGCCGGGCGTGCGGCTTGGCGCAGACGGGCGCGGGCCCTATCTTGAATTGAGAGTCGTGCTTCCGAGCGGCTGCTATGCGACCTGCCTGCTGCGCGAGCTGTTCGCGGAGCAACAGGCGCAACACGAGTCAGAGGACGGAGAGGCAGCCGACTCAGCCTGATGTGGTCGTTTCGTTCGCTGCACCGGATTCGGGCGTTGCCGGATGGATGGCGCCGCGGAGTTCTCTTGGGCTGCGCTGCTGGCGATGGTGCGTTCCGACTACCCGGAACTGTACCGTTCATGGTTCGATTTGCTCGAGCCGGGGCGGCTGGAGGCGGGCGAGCTGCGCGTCAGCGTTGACGATCCGGCCCGGGCCCGCTACCTGCGCGAAGCCTGCACGCACGCGTTCATCAACTGCCTGATGGCCATTACGGGGCTGATGATCCCGCTGCGCGTGCTCGGGTCGAAGGGGGAGGGCGCAGGCCCTATCGCGGCCGCGCGGTCGATCGGTTTAGCGCGCACGCCGTTGAACGCCGACTACACGTTCGAGCAGTTTGTAGTCGGGCCGTCAAACCGGCTGGCGCACGCGGCCTGCCGAGCTGTGTGCGAGCGCCCCGGCCGGCTCTACAACCCCTTGTTCATCCACGGACCGTCTGGACTGGGAAAGTCGCACCTGCTTCAAGCCACGTGCGACGAGCTGCGCCGCAAGAACGGCGAGATGGACGTGGTCTACGTCTCGTGCGAGACGTTCATCAACGACTTCGTCCGCGCGATCGAGACCGGCGACCTTCAGCAATTCCGGGACGGTGCACGGCAGGCCCACGCTCTGGTGATCGACGACGTGCAGTTCATCGCCAACCGGGAGTCGAGCCAGGAGGAGCTTTTCCACACGTTCAACGTGGTCTACCAGAGCCAGAACCAGATCATCCTTTCAGCGGACTCGGCGCCGTCCGAGATCCCCACACTGGAGGACCGGCTCGTCAGCCGCTTCAACTGGGGCCTGGTGGCGCAGATCGACCCGCCGAACCGCGAGACGCGCCAGGCGATCCTCCAGAAGAAGGCCCGGCTGCGCGGCTGCGAGGTCCCGGACGAGGTCCTCGACTACATCGCGAAACACGTCGAGTCGAACATCCGGCTGCTCGAAGGGGCGCTGACGCGCCTGATCTCCGAGACACAGATCGGCGGCAAGCCGATGAACCTCGAGACGGCGCGCGAGTTGCTAGGGAGCTTCAGCGAGCCACTCGGGCAGGTGGTCCAAATCAGCGACATCATCGACCTGATCTCGCGCCATTTTGGCGTCAAGACGGCCGACCTGCTCGGCCGCAAGCGCTCCAAGTCCGTCAGTCAGCCGCGCCAGGTCGGCATGTACCTCGCGCGGCGCCTGACGCCGTTGAGCCTGGAGGAGATCGGCGCCCACTTCGGCGGCCGGGATCATTCGACCGTGCTGCACGCGGAGCGCGTGGTCGAGCGGAACCGGAAGCGTGACCGGGAAACGGCGGAGATGCTGACAGTCCTGACACGACGCCTGACGTCCCAGCATTGAAGTCTGGCACCTGGGTGTGGCAGCTCCCGACAGTTCCACCGGCGTGATCGGGACCCGCCGCCCGCCGAAGGCACCACAGTGCAAACACGACGAATCTGGCAGTTCTCCGGACGGAAGAATGTCATAATTCAGGCGCCATAAGGTGCGTGGCGCGGTGGGGCTATGATGCGGGTACCCAAAACCGACAGATAGGACAGGCCTGATTAATAGGAATACGGATTGAACTCACCTGGCATAAGAATCATCGCACCGCGCGCTGTCCGGCACACGGTGCGGGGCGGTTCGCCGCATTGACTTTAAACTTGATCGGTTCAAGGCGCGCTCGGGCTGCACGGTGAGTGCGACACGGGCGGGAGGGATTGCAGAATGCGCGCACGATCAACGCGCTGTCGCTGGCCCGGTTGGATGACTGCGACGCTCTTGGCGGCGGCGATCATTGCCCCGACCGCGCAGGGTGCGAGCTACGCGCTGGCGTTCTGGAACGTGGAGAACCTGTTCGACACGACGGACGACCCGGCGGTGTCCGGGGACGAGGAGTTCACGCCGACTGCACCCAAGGCCTGGAGCGAGGAGCGCTTTCGGGCGAAGTTGAAGGCCCTCGCGCAGGTCATTGTCGACATGAACGATGGGCGCGGACCGGATGTGCTGGGGCTGGCGGAAGTTGAGAACCGTTTCGTGGTGGAGCAACTTGTCGAGCAGCTCAAGCCGCTCGGCAGGGACTATGACATTGTGCATAAGGACTCGCCCAGCGGGCGCGGGATCGATTGTGCGCTGCTGTATGATCGCAAGGCGCTTCGTCTGGACGGCTCGGCGTTTCTCACGCCGCCGGTCGCAGAGACGCGCGACGTGGTCGAGGCACGGCTGGCCGCCGGCGGGGATAAGCTGTTCGTGTTCGTCAATCACTGGCCGTCGCGGCTGAGCGACCAGAGCGGCGCGCAGCGCAGCGCCGTCGCCGACATGCTACGAAAGCGGATCGACGAGTTGCTGTCGCAGGACGCGGCTGCGGACATTGTCATCATCGGCGACCTGAACGATCACCCGGGGGACACTTCGGTCGCAGAGCATCTGCATGCCGCGAGCCAGCCGAGCGCTTCTGCGCCCGCTTCAGCGCCAACCGCCACGCAGCCGGTCTGCCTGCTCAACACGACTTGGGCGATCCACGCGTCAGGTACGATCGGCTCGTACAACTATCAGGGCAAGTGGGAGATCATCGACCATGTTATCCTATCGCCGGGGCTGCTGGATGCTGGCGGGTTTGCGTGGAAAGCCGGCTCGACGCAGGTATTCGTGAAGGATTACATGCTGTACAAAGCCGGAACTCCGGAAGCACGCCCGAACCGGACGTACAGCGGGCGGGACCGGTATTTCGGGGGGTGCTCGGATCACTTGCCGGTGGTCTGCGTAGTGGAGCGGGCGGAATAGAGGCAGTCCGCGTTACGGCGCGGCGGCGGCAAGCTTGTCCCGGACGCGCTCCAGAAGCCGCTTCGTGGCCTTGATTCCCTCCGGCTCGGGCAGCGCTTCTCCCTCATACTCGATCCCGATGTGGCCGCGATAGCCGGCATCCAGGACGATCTTCAGCATGCGGAAGTAATCGGTGTGCGTTTCGTTTCCGTCCGGGCCGAACTTGTGGCTCTTGGCACTGACGGCCTTTGCAAAGGGCATCATTTCCGCCACGCCCTTGTAGCGGTCATACCACGCGTCGGGCTCCTTGCTGCGGCTCCAGTCGAGGCAGAAGTTTCCGAAGTCGGGCAGTGTGCCGCAGCGCGGATGGTTCACGAGCTTCATGACGCCGGACAGCCAGGCGCCGTCGGACGACAGGCCGCCGTGGTTCTCGACGATGACGTTGATCTCGTGCCGCGCGCCGAACTCCGTCAGCCGGCGCAGCCCGTCGGCCGCGAGCTTCATCTGCTCGTCGCGTGAGCCGGAGCTGGCCGCGTTGACGCGGATGCTGTGGCAGCCGAGGAACCTCGCGGCCTCCACCCATTTGTAGTGGTTCTCAACCGCCTGCGTGCGGGCGGTCTCGTCCGCATCGCCGAGCGCCCCTTCCCCGTCGCACATGATGAGCAGGCTGCGCACGCCCAGATCGGCGCAGCGCTGCTTCATCTGCGCCAGGTACGCCACATCAGTCGCCTTGTCCTTGAAGAACGTGTTGACGTACTCGACCGCATCAATGCCATAGTCGTTCTTCGCCGATTTCGCGAAGTCGAGGTGGTCGAGCGCGTGCCCGTAGAGGGCGCGGTGCAGGGACCACTGGGCGAGCGATATGCGGAACAGCGGGTCCTGCTCCGGTGGGCCTGCCTGCACGCAGCGCAGGAGAGGATCCACTGTCAGCGCTGCGGCGAGCGCTCCGCCAGCGCGGAGTGCGGTGCGGCGCGTCAGGCGATTGCCCGGGGTTGGCGCGGCTCCGCGCTTCGTCGAAGCATTGCGGGTCATATGCGAGTCCTCGCTTCTTGGATGCGTGAGCATACTCGGCTGCACGGCGTGAGTCAGGCGTTCGCTTGCCAACCCCGGGGCTGGCAGTCGCGCGGCCCGGCTTCCCATGGCTTGCGCCCTGGGGTAGGTGCTCTTGCCGTTCCGCGGCTGGGACGGGGCAGCCCGCGCGGGCTGTCAGCCGAGGCCGCGCGCTGGCTATCGGCAGCCTACGCCGAAGTTTTCGAGCAACAGGGACAGGTCTGCCAGCCCGACGCCGCCGTCGCCGTCCAGGTCTCCATCCGCGCCGAACGGCGCGTCGTCGTCGACGTGCAGCACGCTTTGGCCGCGGGTCTTTACGTCGCGAATGAGCGCAGCCAAATGACCATTCCGAATGTCCGCCGTCGGCTCGCCGCCCGATCCGAGTGCCGTAGGGACGCATGTGCTGGCGGCGACACCGGCGAGGGACAGGAAGCGGGACGCAGTACGGCGACGGTGAGCGTGCATGGTGGACCTCCTGGTCCTGGAGAAGTGAAGGCGCTCCGCGAATTGACGGCAGTGCCCGAGCAGCAACAGACTGCCACCAATATAGGTTTCCGCGCGGCGCAGGGCTACGGAAATTTGCAGGGTCCGACGTGCCGGGGCGGCGTGCGTGATCCGGCACGGCAAGGGCAAGCGTTTCCCTGCACTTGCGTGCGGCGTCGCGACGCGCGATGCAGGGGCGGGGCTTGCGCCGTGCGCAGCAGGATTGGCGGGCGACTGCCTATCTCGTATCATGCAGGGCTTAATTTGCGCCGGCGCGAACGCGCCGCGCGACGCCGATCCGCGATGCGGGGCGGGGCGTCCGCCCGGGCTCATCGCGGCCTCCAAGGACATTCAGCGATGAAGACAAAGTACGTGTACTTCTTTGGAAACGGCAAGGCCGAAGGCAAGGGCAGCCAGCGCCACCTGCTGGGTGGCAAGGGCGCCGGTCTGGCCGAAATGACCGACATCGGTCTGCCCGTCCCGGCGGGCTTCACCATCACCGTCGAGGCCTGCGAGTACTTCCACAGCAACAAGCAGAAGTGGCCGGGCGGACTCGAGAACCAAGTGCGCGACCAGCTCGCCAAGCTGGAGAAGGTGTGCGGCAAGAAACTGGGCAGCAAGAAGGACCCGCTGCTGGTTTCGGTGCGCAGCGGCGCGGCGCGCTCGATGCCCGGGATGATGGAGACGATCCTCAACCTGGGGTTGAACGACCAGTCGGTCGAGGCGCTGGCTCAGGCGACCGGCAACCCGCGCTTCGCCTGGGACTCGTACCGCCGCTTTCTCCAGATGTACTCGACCGTCGTCACCGGGCTGAGCAAGGAAATCCTCGAGGAGAAGCTGCACCACATGAAGGAGCGCCGCGGGGTCAAGCTCGACACCGAGGTTCCGGCGGAAGGCTGGCAGGAGCTGTGCGGCGAGTTCAAGGCCTTCTACCGCGAGCAGACCCGCAAGGAGTTTCCACAGGACCCGTGGGAGCAGCTCGTCGGCGCGATCAACGCGGTGTTTCATTCGTGGAACGCGGAAAAGTCCGTCACGTACCGCCGCGTCGAGAAGATCACCGACCTGAAGGGCACGGCCGTCAATGTGCAGCAGATGGTCTTCGGCAACCTGGGCGACGACAGCGGCACGGGCGTGTGCTTCACGCGTGACCCGAGCACAGGCGAGAACGAGTTCTACGGCGACATGCTGATCAACGCGCAGGGCGAGGACGTGGTCGCCGGGATCCGCACGCCTTTGCACCTGTCGGAGCTGAAGAAGACCTGGCCGGAGGTCTACGAGCAGCTCGATGCGGTGCGCTCGATGCTCGAAATCCACTATGGCGACATGCAGGACCTGGAGTTCACGGTCGAGCGCGGCAAGCTGTACATGCTCCAGTGCCGCACCGGCAAACGCACGCCGCAGGCCGCGTTCCGCATCGCGGTCGAGCAGGCCACGCGTCCACTAATGGACCGCGCGGAGGCGGTGCGGCTGGTGAAGCGCGGCTACCTGCCCAAGAAGTACCTGGAGCCGGCGACGATGCCCGTCATCAGCAAGGAGCGGGCGTTGCTGCGGCTCGGCGGCGTGGACATCGAGCGGCTGTTCTACCCGGTCATCAGCTCGAGCGTGAGCCGGGACGAGCTGGCGCGGCGCCGGCTGACCACGGGCATCAATGCGGTGCCGGGGGCGGCGTGCGGCCGGGTCGTGTTCAGCGCGGACGAAGCCGAGGCGCTGGCGGCCGAGGGCGAGTCGGTCATCCTGGTGCGCAAAGAGACCAGCCCGGAAGACGTCGGTGGAATGCAGGCCGCCAAGGGGATCCTCACGGCGACCGGCGGCAAGACCAGCCACGCGGCGGTCGTGGCGCGCGGCTGGGGCAAGTGCTGCATTGTCGGTTGCGAGGCGCTCCGGATCGACTACTCCGCCAAGCAGATGTCGGTGAACGGAGAGGTCATCCGCCGGGGCGACTATCTCACGCTGGACGGCTCGAGCGGCGAGGTCTACGGGGGCGAGTTGGCGCTGGAGCGTCCCGAGCCGCCGGAGGAGTACTTCACACTGATGAGCTGGGCGGACAAGGCCCGCCGGCTGAAGGTGCGCACGAACGCCGACACGCCGGAAGACGCTCGCAAGGCGGTCGAGATGGGGGCGGAGGGCATCGGGCTGTGCCGGACGGAGCACATGTTCTTCAGCACGCGCGAGCGGCAGCTTGCGATCCAGGAGATGATCGTCGCGGATACGCGCGAGGCGCGCGTGAGAGCGTTGGACAAGCTGCTGCCGTACCAGCGCGAGGACTTCATCGGCATCTTCGAGGCAATGGACGGGCGGCCGGTGACAATCCGGCTCATCGACCCGCCGCTGCACGAGTTCCTGCCCAAGACGCCGGAACAGGCCGAAGAGCTCTCCAAGGCAACCGGTATTCCGGTGAGCGACATCCGGCATCGGGCCGAGCAGCTTCACGAGGCCAACCCGATGCTCGGGCATCGCGGCTGCCGGCTGTGCATCACGTACCCCGAGATTCTCGAGATGCAGGTGCGGGCGATCATCGAGGCGGCGGTCGAGGTGCGCAAGCGCGGGAAGAAGGTCAGCCCGGAGATCATGATCCCGCTGACGATCGACGCCAAGGAGCTGCGCATTCTCGCCGATCAGACGCGGAAGGTCGCAGACGACATCCTGGCCGCTGGCAAAGTGAAGCTCGACTACCTGGTCGGCACGATGATCGAAACGCCGCGGGCCGCGATCACTGCGGGCGACGTCGCTGAAGTGGCCGAGTTCTTCAGCTTCGGGACCAACGACCTGACGCAGATGACGATGGGGCTGTCGCGCGACGACGCCGGGCGCTTCCTGCCCGAATACTACGACCACAACAGGGCCGGCATCTTCCCGGACGATCCCTTCCAGTCACTGGATCAGGTCGGCGTCGGGCGGCTGGTCGCGATGGCGATCGACGAAGGCCGCGACGCGCGGCCGAAGCTCAAGGTCGGCATCTGTGGCGAGCACGGCGGCGACCCCGCGAGCGTCAAGTTCTGTCACCGGGTCGGCATGGACTATGTGAGCTGCTCGCC
>JABRWC010000157.1:0-4777 GCA_039961675.1 Phycisphaerae bacterium | reverse complement strand
CGCCCGCGTGCAGCACTTTCAGCCGCGCCTTCTCCGACGGGAACTCCGCCAGCTTGCTGCGCAGCGCGTCCACCGAGCCCTGGACGTCGGCGCGGAGGATCACGCTCAGCTCCGGCGTCTCAGACTCGTCGCCGCGCAGCAGCGCCTCCAGCGTCAGCGGCTTGCGGATTTCAGCCAGAGCCGCGGCTCGCCGCTCCTGTCGGACCTCCTCGGCGATTGCCTTGGCCTCGGCGGCGCTGGACACCACGTACAGCTCGTCGCCGGCGTCGGGCAGCTCGTCCAGCCCGCCGACCTGTACCGGCGTTCCCGGCTCAGCCTTGTTGACGCGGCGGCCCTTGTCGTCGATCAGCGAGCGCACCCGGCCGTGCGCCGGACCACAGACCACGGTCTCGCCGGGCTTCAGCGTCCCCTCGCGCACCAGGACCTGCGCCACGACTCCGTGCCCCTCGCGCATCCGCGCCTCAACCACCGTGGCGCGGGCGGGCACGCTCGGGTCCGCCTTGAGCTCGAGCAGCTCGCTCAGCGTGCTCAGGTGCGAGAGCAGTTCGTCGATGCCCTGGTTGGTCACCGCGCTGGTGCGGATCACGTCGGTCGTGCCGCCCCACTCGGACGGCGTAAGACCGTGCTCGGCCAACTGGGCGAAGATGCGGTTGGTGTCGTAATTCGGCAGGTCGCACTTGTTCAACGCCACCACGATCTGTACGCCCGCCGCCCTGGCGTGATTGATCGCCTCGACCGTCTGTGGCATGACCCCGTCGTCCGCCGCCACCACCAGCACGACGACGTCCGTCAGATTCGCGCCTCGCGCGCGCATCGCCGTAAACGCCTCGTGCCCCGGAGTGTCGAGGAAAGTGACGTGCCAGTCGCCGCGGTCCACCCGGTACGCGCCGATGTGCTGCGTGATGCCGCCGGCCTCGCCTGCCGCGACTTTCGTGCGGCGGATCGCGTCCAGAAGCGAAGTCTTGCCGTGGTCGACGTGGCCCAGCATCGCGACCACCGGCGGCCGCGGCCGCAGGTTGTTGCGCTCCCGAGCATCAAACGCCGCTTTCAACCGCTCGAAGGCCGTCTGCGCCTTGACGACCTTGAGCGTCAGGCCCAGCTCAAGGCTGAGCAACTCGACCGTCTCGACATCGAGTGTGTCGTTGATCCGCAGCAGCTTGCCTGCGCTTTGAATCAGCTTCGACGAGACGGTGCTGAACGGCACACCCACCGCAGAACAGAACTCCTTGACGGATATCGGCGCGACGATCTCCAGCTCGTTCTTGCGCGCCGGGTGCGCCGGTGTCGTCGCCTGGCGGACGCGCTCCGCCGAACGGCGGGCGCGCAGACCGTGGCCCGTCGCGCTGGCCAGGCGCTCCTTGCGCTCCAGCACGTCCTGATCGCGCCATTCCTTCAGGCGCTCGACGACCTCGGTAACGCCGCCGCGCCGCGGACTTCGGGGGCGTACGGCGGATTCCGATTCTTCCTTGCCGCGCTTGCGCCCGCGCGGCGGACCGCCAGAGGACGGTGCGCCGATCACAGGCGCGAATCCACGCGCGGCCGGTGCCTCGGAAGGGCGGTACGGCGAGGGGCGCGGCTTGGGCGCGCGCACCGGCTCGGGCGCCTCGATTCGCACAACGCGCGGACCGCGCAGCTCCGCCGGCGCGGGAACCAGTTGCGGCCCGGCCGGCCGAACGTCGACCGGCTTCGGCGGCTCTACGACGCGCGAAGGAGGAGTCTCCGACGGCGGCGGCGGCGTGAGAGCTTCGGCGGCGGGCGCGGCGGCTTCGGCAGCCGGTTGCTCAATGGTCGCCGGCTGGGCCGGTTCGGGCGCGACCCGCGTCTCGATCATGGGAGCGGCAATGCCCTCCTGGGGCGCTCCGGCCTCGGCCTCAGTCCCGGATTCGGACCGCGCCGCGATCGCCGGCGTTGCAGCCGGGGGCTCGGTCAGGTCCGCCCGTTCGCCTGCTGCGACATGCGGCTCGGGAGCGGCGACGGGCGCTTCATCCTGGGCGTGCTCGAGATCGGCGGCGACAGCGGATCTCGGCTTGGTCCGGCGAGGTTTCTTGACCTTTTCGAGATCGACGGGCTGGGCGACTTCAATCGTGGTTACGTCCGCGCCGACGCTGAACCACTCACGAATGGACTCGGCAAGCCCGATCGAAATCACGGCCATGTGGTTTTTCAGATCCACGCCCTCGGCGTGACACTTGGCAATGATCTCTTTGCTGGCGACGCCCAGCTCTTTCGCCAAGTCATGGACTCGCTTCTGCTTACCCACACGAACCTCCGCCGGTCCGGACGCGGCGCAGGACTGGCACGCCGTCCCCGATCACAATGCGCACGCCGCCCCCGCGCAGCCGACAAACGCCGGGCGTGCATTCGATCCCCGCCGCCACGGGGGCATAGTTCCCCCGCGGAGGGCTTCATGCTCCCTCCCGAGCGGCACTGACTGCGCGTTAAAATACCACCAATTCGCGACGTACGCCACTATCGAATTCGGCTTTCGACAGACGATCAACGGCTCGTCGCGCCCCCCTTGCGCCGTGCACTGCACCGATCACGAATCGGGCACGCGATCGCTCACGCGAGGTTCATCGGCGTCCATTAGTTGCACTTCGCCGCGCGCGACTGCTGACAGAAATGCGCCATTGCTCAGCAACAGATCGGGAAGCCGCGCGATCTCGGCGGCCGTCAGCCACCGAACCGCGCTGACCTCAGCCTCGTTCGGATGGAGTTGCCCGTCTACCAGCTTCGCCAGCCACCAGTGCAGACGCAGCGCGCCGTCGGGCCGCAGATACTCCCAGACTTTGCGGATCGGACGGATCGAGGCGCCGACCTCCTCGGAGAACTCACGCACCACGGCGGCCGCCTGCGATTCGCCCGGCTCAATCGCCCCGCCGACAAAGCACCACGCGCCCGCAGCAATCAGCCCAGGGGCGCGCTGGATGACCAGGTAACGCTCTCCGCGACGGACGACGGCGACCACGCCTTCCTGAACCATGACGACCATCCCCGGGGACGCGCGGCGCCCTGCGGAGCCCGGCCGCGTCCGTACAAGCGGTGCGGGCTTACGACGCCCCGGCGCCGCAAGCCCGCAACCGTTCTTTCTTGAGACGTGAAGCGTCAGCCGCGCTTCATCACCGCGGTCACCTTCTTGCCGTGCGTCTCGGCCATGACCTTCATTTTGTTGTTCATGTCCATCATCTCGGCGTCGTAGGTGATCGTCTTGCCGGCGGCGTTCTTGAACGCGAGCTTGCCCTTCTCGAAGGTGTACGTGCCCGTGTTCTTCTCCATCTTTCCGCCGACCTCACGCTCGGCCCAATACGTGCCGTCGGGGTTCAGCGTGATGTTCGCGAACTGATACTGGCCGCGCGCATCGGGAGGATCGATCGTGTCCAGAACCCACTTTCCGGTGTGATCCGCGCAACCAGCCACGAGCAGTACGGCAGCGATGACAGCGCCCAGTTTCCAGACCGCGCTCATGCGAAGCTCCTTTCGTAATGTGCCTGCAATCGACACCGCGCATCAAGTTATCGGAGCCTGCCCGCCTGACGCAATGCCGCCGGCCCTGATTCCGAGCGCGTCCAGCAGCGCTTCGCAGCCGTCTCGCAGCGGGTCGGCAACCGGCAGGTTCAGCTCGGACTCGATGCCTCTCCGGCACTCGGCGGCCTCGGCGTCGCTCGCCCCTGCCGTGTTCAGGGCGACGCCGACCACGCGCGCCGGATGCAGAAACGCGGCCATCCGTTCGTGCGCGTCCACGATTTCGCGCAGCGGCGGGATCGCGCCGTACGGCTCGGCGCGGTAGCTCGTCCGCCCCGTGTGGTGCACGAGGATCATCGCATCCGGACAACAGCCATGGAGCAGACCGAGCGACACGGCGGAGAAGCCCGGGTGCAGGATCGAGCCTTGCCCCTCGATGAAGCACACATCGCAGGCCGCGTTTTCAAGCACCAGGCGCTCCGCCGCCCCGGCGACGAAGTCCGCGGGGACCGCGTCGATCGCGATTCCTGAATCCGCGATCATCATTCCGGTCTGCCCGGTCGCGACGAAACGCGCGATCAGTCCCCGGGCGCGCGCCGCAAGCGCCAATTCCATCGCGGTCACCATCTTCCCGACGTTGCAGTCGGTTCCGATCGTGAGCACCCGGCGGCAGCGCGTCCCCGCGGCCCGTGCCGCGGCGATCGGAAGCTCGGCCGGCGGCGTCCGCAGGTCGTTGATCGCGGCGCCGTGGGCGCGTGCGACCGACGCAAGTTCGAGATCGGCCGAGAGCCGCTCGTGCAAACCGCTCACTACGTCCAGCCCGGCGCGCAGCGCGTTCAACAGGTGCACGCGCATCTCGACTGGAAGCGAGCCGCCGACCGGCGCCACGCCCACGAACAGCGCCTCCGGCCGCAGCGGCGCGGCATCGACAACTTGGGCGAAGATCGGGCACGGCGCGGCGAACGGAATGAAATCGCGCACGTCGCCACCCGCAGCCCGGGAGTCGATGATTCCGACGATGTCGTCACTGCGATAGCGCAAGAGGCACGCCGCCGTCTTGGAGGTGAAGACTCCCAGCCGGCCTTCGGTGAGCACGAGGATGCGCCGATACTCCGACAACCTGCGCATGGAATCCCCTTACGCGTGAGGCGACTCGAGCGCGACCTCTCGGTCTGGAATCTCCTCCATCGTTCACCTGCGAGCAACACGTTACCATTCCGGCCATGCTCTTGCGCCGGTTGCTGGTCCTGCTGCTGGCCGTGCTGCTGCCCGGGGCGCTGCTCTGGCCGGTGTGGCGCAATGCGGGGCTCGGCGC
>JABRWC010000156.1:0-15505 GCA_039961675.1 Phycisphaerae bacterium | reverse complement strand
CTCGAATCCGCGTTATCCCGTGAGATTGTCGGCGCCGAAACGGTCGGCCACCGAGCCAGCCGAACTCAGGGCGGTGGCGCGCCGCAGTAGACTTTTCGCGCGCTGTGCAGCGCACGAAGCGTGCATCGCGTTCGGCGGGTTGCTGGCGCCCTCGGTCACCATAGCGGCGATTTGATCCGCGCAGCGAGCGGCCGATTCGCCTGGCCGCTCGTCGAGATAGCGCGTCACGGCGGCCCGCGTCGCCCGCACGCAGGCGGTGTAGTGCGCTGGACGACTGAACAGACGATCCAGCTCAAGCTCAAGAGCTTCGACGCCGGCGACCTCCGGCCATGCGTCAATCCCCCATTGCTCGCGGTCGCACCAGATGACGCTGGGCAGGCACTGAATCACCGGGCGGCCGACCAGCGACGCTTCAACGAGCGCAGACGTGACGACGTTCCAGACGCAGACCACGTCCGCCGCCGCCGCAAGCTCAGTCAACGACAGGTTCCCCGGCGCGATGACGAGCCGGCGGTCCGCCGGCAACCTGCGGTTGACCTCGTCGTACAGCCGCTGGTAGTCGAAGCGCGGGTGACACCTGAGCACGAACGCCCACTCGGGGCGGCGGCCGCATAGTTCGCCCAAGCGCCTAATCTGCCGCAGGGCGTCGCGCCAGTCCGTCTGCGGCAAGTGCGGAATCACCGAAGGCATGCCGTAGCTGCCGGTGCAGAGCAGGACCATTCGGCGGTCCGGAGTAATGTCCAATCGCCGTCGCGCGCGTTCCGTCGCCTCGCGCGCCGTCGCCGTGTCGCGAAAGCGGTCGGCCTCCGCGGCCAATCGCGTGGACCACGGATCGCCCGTGACGTGAATTCGCGCGGCGCTGACGCCGGTCGCCAATAATCGCTCGCGGTGCAGGCGGCTGATCGCGGCGATGTGTGCGCCGCGGGGCAACGTGGTGAACTGCGTCGGTTGCCCGATGGTCATCAGACCGTGTGGGAGCACCAGGCACGGCACGCCAATGTCCGTCGCGACGTCGAGCGCGGGCGCCTGATAGCTGGTGAGCAACGCGGCGGGACGCATTGCGGAAAACGCGCGCCGCCACGCACGCACGTGCCGAGCCATCCTGGCGGCGTAACTTCCGAACAGGAAATCGAAATGTGAACGAAGATGAGGATTCCGAAACACCAGCGCCGCGTCGGCCGACGGCTCCGTCGCCGCGCTCTGCAAGCGCGCCCGCGCCGCGGTCGCGATGCCATGCACGTCCGGCGCGGCGCCCGGCGGACAGAGCTGCGATTCGTGCAGCACGAGTGAGCCTGCGAGCGATGCCAGGACGTCCGCCTCGGCGGTCTTGTAGACTTGGATCGCAGCGCAGCCGCCCTGCTTTTCGAGAGCTTCGATCAGCGGACGTTGGCGCAGCAGCTCGGTTCCGTTGGCGTAGGCCAAGACCAGCGGCCGGCCGCGGGCAAGGGACCCGAGATCGACCGGCTCTGCCGCGCCGCAGTCGCGTTCGGCGACCTGGTCGTGAAATTCGGATGCGGCCCCGCGCGGAATCGGGTGTACGTGGAGGCCGCGTTCGTCGGCGAGCCCGCGAAGCAGGCCGGACAATAGCGGCATGCGCCGGTAGTCCGCCGGCTGGTCGAGGCCGTGGGCCGGCAGCTCGGCGAAGACGAAGACGCGCTGCGGGTTAAGCGCCTCCACCACGCGCCGGAGCGCGTACGCCGCCCAGGCCAAGCGCGCGAAGGCGCTGACGTGTCGGTAGGCTGCCATGCCGAGCAGGTCGAGTCCCTCAAACGGCAGGCGGGCGTTGCGCGTCCAGTGCCGCCAGATCGCGTTTTCGAGGCGCTGTACTTGCGCGTATTCGCCATGGCCGACGACGTGCCAAGGCGTAATGTGTTCCACGCCTGTGGACAGCAGGCGGAGATGAATGTCGGTGTCGAAAGCCAGAACCGTTCCGGCGAGCGCCTGCGGCACGCAGGCGAGAACGTCGGTCAGGTCGTGATCGTCGTGCAGAACGATGAGACTGCGTGCCCGGCCCAGGGCAGACCGCCGGCGCCGCGGGGATGCTCGACCGAGGTTCGGCTTGTCCATCTACCAGGAATCGGACGCCAACGGCGACGGACCTGAGCGACTTCGGTGCGCTCGGTTGCGAGCGGAGTCGAGGCCGTCGCAGACAATGCGCACGCGAACGGCAGCGCAACAACCGATAGTTGAGTTCGAGGCGTGTATCGCGAGCGAGCACTCGCTCCAGGCGACCTCCACGCGTTAGCGAAAGACTCGCTGCTCCAACCGAGCTCCGCGCGTATGCAAAGGAGCCGGCGCGGCGCGCGGCTCGGATCGATCGGCGCGGGCGCACAACGGAGAGCTGCTTGCAACCACAACAACCGCGTCAAGCGCTCCTCGCCGCCGCCGCGGCCGGCAAGACTTACGAGTTTCTGCGCGGCGCACTCCCGTCGCTGCGGCACACACCGGACGACGACGAGCTGCGCCTGCTGGCGGTTTCACACCTTTCGCGCATCGGGCTGTTCGGCCCGGCGCTGGAATTGCTGGATGCGCGCCCGGCGCTGCTCGACGCGTCATCAGAGTTGGCCCGCGCCGCAGTGACGTTCCGCCGCCAGCCGAGCGGCCGCGTCGCGTCGTGCGATCGGCGCACGATGTTCGCGCGAAACATGGAACTACTATCGGAGCGACAGCCGGAGCTGCGCGGCAATGCGGGTCGGTTGGAGGAGGCCGTCGCCGGGCTGGACCTGTTCCATTGCCGGGACGGAAACCTGCTTCTGTCTCGTCGCCGCGACGACGGGCTGCGCGAGTGGCTTCCCGACATCCTCGACTGGCCGCTGCTCGCCACGCGCACCGATCATCTGCCGGCCGGCCGCGACGCGCTCAGCCCACCCTACCTGATCGAGGGCCTCGCCCAGGGACATCTCGTACGCCGCGTATTTGAGCGCACGCGGTGCATGCTTCACGGGTACTCGCCGCGGATTCACGTCCTGGAGCCGAGCACGGCTCAACTCGCGGTCTGGTTGCACGCGGATGACTGGTCCGAGCTGCTCTCCAACCCGCGGTTCCACTTGTGGCTGGGACCGGACGGGGCCGACCGCCTCATCGACTGGTGCCTTCGAAATCCGCACGAAGGGCGTCCGGCGTGGGTTGTGCGCCAGCCGGCCTGGGACCCGGTTCGTACCGGCGAGGGGCAGCGCGTCGTGAACGCGCTGGCCGCGGAGACGGAACGGGCGGTGCGCGAGATTCAGGCGGAGATTCGCACAAGGCTGGGCTCGCGAGCCGCCTTTCGATCGTACGCTGCGCGCTTCGCCGATCGAGGCCGGTCGCCGCTGCGCATCCTCGGCATCACCAGCCGCTACACGACGTTTCTTCAGTATTCGATGCGCGACATCGCCGACGCCGCCCGCGCCGCCGGCCACGAGTTCCGCATTCTCATCGAGGCGAACGAGCATGTATCGTGCGTACCACGGCAGATCGTGCTGCGCGAGATCGCGGAATTCATGCCCGATCTGCTGCTGATCATCGACCACAACCGGCACGAGTACGCCGACGCGTACGATCTGCCGGTGCCCTATTGCAACTGGATTCAGGACGATTTGCCGCACCTGTTCACGCCTGGCGCTGGGGCCGCGCTGCACCCGTACGACATCGTCGTCGGGCTGATCGGCAGCCATCGCGCGCGGGCGTCGGGCTATCCGCCGGGGCAATGGCGGTTCGTGCCGACGCCGGTGAGCCGTTCGGTGTTTTCTCCGGAGCGTCTCCCGGCCGACGAGCTGGCGCGCTACGCGTGCGACATCTCATTCGTCACGAACCTGTCGATCACCGCGGACGAATTCCTGCGCCGCACGCTTGCGGACGCGCGCCAACCGGAGCTGCGCGCGCTGCTTCCGGCGCTGTACGAGGAGATCGGCGCCGGCGCGGTCCGCGGCCGCTTTCCCGCCTCGATTCCGCAGACGATCGCGGTTACGCAAGAGGTGGCGCGGCGTTTGCGGCTTGAGGTGGACTACGAGAACGCGAACCGGATTCGGCAGTTCTTCACCGAGCGGCTGATCAACATCCACTTCCGCCAACAGGTTTTGGAGTGGGCCGCAGACCTGGGGCTGGACCTGCGCATCTACGGTCGCGGCTGGGAGCAGCACCCGCGGCTGGCGCGGTTCGCCCGCGGCGTCGCGGAGCACGGCCGCGAGCTGCGCTGCATCTACCAGGCGTCGCGCATCAACGTCCAGGCGCTGCCGAGCGGCGCGGTCCATCAACGAGTGCTGGAGGGCCTGAGCGCAGGCGGGTTCTTTCTCATGCGGCGGACGGCGTTTGACACGCTCGGACCATTGGCGGAGTCGATCCGCCGGCGTTGCCTTGAACGGGGCATCGAGACCGAAGAGGCGTTGTGGAACGCGGACGATGCCCAGCTCGCCGCGGACGTGCGCGCGCTGAACGAGCGGCTCTATGCGCCGCAACGGCTGTATGACGGATTCGTCGCCGACCAGCAGGTGATCGCGGAGCGCGGCTACCCGATGGAAGCGGGCCTGCTGCTGCCGAGGTATGACGAGGTGAGCTTCGAGTCGCGCGAGGAATTCGCAGCGCTCGCGGCGCGGTTTCTCAGCGACGAGCCGCTGCGCGCCGAGATCGCCCTGGCGCAGCGCCGCGCGGTCGACGAGCACTTTTCGTACGACACCGTCTTCGAGTGCGTGCTGGCGTTCGCGGAGTCGTACTTTCGCAGCCGGGCGGTGTGCGAACCCGCCGCAACGTCTACGCAGCGCTCAGTCGTCGCGGCATCGACGTGAGCGGGGCGCGGCGACGGCGCGCGAGAAGGCGCAGTACGGCGCGACGCACGGGCCGGCGTTCAGCCCGGCGTCAGCACGTACTGAATCTCCGCGGCCTCCGCGTTTCCCGCGAACAGCTCGAAGTCCGCGCGCGTGATCGGCTCGAGCAGGTCCATGAACAGTTCAACCCAGTCACGCTTGATCGCCGCGCGCGTGGCGGGCGAGATCGCGTTGGCCATCCGCACCAGCAGCGGCGCGATCGGCCGCAGCCCGACGTCCCAGAGATGGGCGTGCGTGCGCGTCGCGAGCGGCGCCGCTTCCAGGACCTTCAGTCCTGCCTGGTCAAAACGCCGCTCCCATTCCGCGCGCGACGCGACCGTCGGCCAGCAGGCCCAGCGCCCGCGGCCGATGATCTCGAGAAACCGCTCACCGAGCTGCGGACGGAACCGTTCGAGCGTATAGCGGCTCATCTCCGCGAGCTTGACTTGCAGCACGACGCGGCCACCGGGGCGCGTGACACGCCGGAGCTCGCGCAGGAATGGGGCGATCTCGCGCACCCAGTACGCGGCGTTCGTGTACACGGTCGCGAACCGTCCGCTTGAGTACGGCAGCGGCCGATTGCTGTCGTGCTCCACCAGCTCATCGTAAAAGTACAGCGCTCGCGCCTTGCGGAGCAGCGTCGGCTTCAAGTCGCTTCCGACGCGGATTCGCCAACCTGGTGGCCGCACCGCGCGCGGCGCGTACTCCGCCGCGTCGCAATCGAACATGTCCGCGTGCTCGTCCGTCACGCGGTCCAGGCTTCCCGCGGAGAGAAAAACGTCGAAGTCCGGGTCGAGCGCCCCGCCAGCGTGGAGAAAGCTGAAGATACCGTCCCCGCAGCCCACGTCGATTGCTGGGGCGTCCATCGCCACGCTCGAAAGCGCCATGCTGCGCAGCGTCATCCAGTATGCGTTCTCGGGCCGCAGCCAGTACGCCTGGAGGAACCGCCGCAAGCAGTCCGCCCGCGAACGAAGCGCCGCTGCAACCGGCGACGCCGAGGCTGGAGCAGTGGCGTTTCTGACGCTGGCCGCCGCGGGCATGCGGTGCTCCTTCGAAAGCGCGCCGAACCGTTTGCCGGAATCGAGGCGCAATCTCAGGCTGGGTATCGGTTCGCGACGGACCGCAGGTTGAAAGTCCGCGCCGGAACGCTTGCCGCCGGGCTTATAATTGCGCTTCAGGGTGAGTCCAAGTCGGGGAGCGCGGCCGTACGAGAGTCGCGGCGACGGAGCAGCTTACATGCGGGTCATCCCGACGCTCGCGTGGCTCTACGCCAACTTTGACCCGGTCATGTTGCGCCTCGTGCCGTACGCGCTCGTGCCGTTCGTGCTGTTGTTCGGGCTGATGCAAGCGCCCGGGGCACGTCCCGGCCTGGCGGTCGCCGCGACGGACGCCCCCTATCGCTTCCTGGTCGTCTGCTCCGAGTGCGGGCACCGCGCCCGCACGTTGCGCGCCCCGGCACGCGCCCTGGCCCAGCACGACCGCGGCTACCAGTGCCCGCAGTGCGGCAAGTTCGCGGCGCAGATTTATCGCCGCGGCGGACAGGTCGTGCCGCCCGGGGGATGGTGACCGATGGCACGCAGCCGACTGTCGCGCGTGCGGAGGCGAGTGACATGAACACATCGCGGCGCCGCGGATTCACGATCATCGAGCTGCTGGTGGTGATCGCCATCATCGCCCTGCTGATCTCGCTGCTCCTGCCGAGCTTGCAGCGGGCGCGCGAGCAGAGCCGCCGGACGTACTGCCTGACGAATCTGCGCAGCATCGGCCAGGCCGCGCAGGAATACGCCAACGAGGACCCGCACGCCCTGCTGATCCCCATCCACCAGATGATGACCACGCCGATGCCTGCCGAAGATTACTGGCTGCACCGCACGGCGATCTGGTTCAGCTTCGGCGGCCGCTCGGCGCCCGAGCCGTTCCTGACCGATGCGGGCGAACGGCGGCTGGACGATGAGGGCGCCTGGGCCGCGCGGACGCGCCCGCTGAACCGCTATCTTTACGGCGACCTTTACGCCGCCGACGCGCGCGAACAGAAACTGTTCGCCTGCCCGTCGGACCAAGGTTATCCGGCTTCGCCGCTGATCGACGATTCGCCGATCCAGAACGCCGAGCGGCGCTGCTACGACACGCTCGGAAACAGCTACCGCGCCAGCCTGTACGGCTTCTTCGGGAGCCCGGACGACCCGCTGTCGTACACCGGCGCGTTCGCGATCGGGGTGTGGGGGCACCGCCTCGATTCGATTCCCAATCCCGGCTGGGTGATCGCGTTCGGCGAGCCGCGTTTCTTCAACATGATCGGGATGGACAACGGCGTGCCCGACCCGAACGAGGTGGCGGCGACGGGCTGGCACGGCGAGCACATGGTGGACAACGCGGTGTACGTGGACGGCTCGGCGCGGCCGACGCGCGCCTCGGGGCACGAGTCGCTGACCGAGCAGTTCGGGCGCGAGGAGCTGGGCGTGGGGCCGAACTGGGACCTGCTCTCGCGCGGCCCGAGCTGGCGCTTCGATCTGTGGCCGACGGCCGGGGCGCGCATCTGGTCGGCCAGCCCGGACGACGCGTTCTGGAACCCGCCGTTCAGCGCCTGGGGCGAACGGGCCGCGTATTGGCCGTTTCACGGCGCGCAAGACAACCTGCGCTGATCGCTGCGGAACACTTCCCGCTGACGCCGATTCCGACGGCGCGGCGAACAACTCGTATCCAGTAAGCAGCGCGCTCAGGTCGGCGAGGTCGCCGTCAATGTCGCCGTCGCCGGCCCGCTGGTCGCCGGATCGGCCGAAATCTGAGAGCAGTGCGCCGAGGTCGAGGACGTACTCGGCCGCGGATTCGTTGCCGAAATCGTCGTCGCCGTAGGCGCCCACGACAGCCGTGGTGCCGTGCAGCGCGACAGCGGAACCGAAGTGATCGAGTCGCCGTTCGCAGGCGTGCGGCTGCGCACGGTGGCGGCAAAGCGGTTTAAGCAGATCCCCAGCGGCGCGTGCCACGTGCATCGGTTGCTCGTGGGGCTCGCGCAGACTTGTCCACACCTGAAAGCGGCGGACCTGTGCCGGCACGTGCCGCTACCGGAAGTGAAAAGGAGCAGAGGCAATACAAAGCCCCTCGCGGCGTGAATGAACGTGACGGATGCCCCAGGATCAATTTGCGCAGAACTTGACCCTATCTCGTTTAGCGCGCCGCCGTGCTTGTGCCGACGCTGCGGTGCCCTCTATCGCTTTGCGGGGATTGTCGTTTCATCAGCGACGGGGCAGCTCAGGCTCTTGTCATACATCCCCGACCGATCGAAGCAGCACGGGCGGCGCTTGCCCTTGGCGAGCATGTCGCAGGCCGTCGCGATCCGCTTCACGCGCGTCTCGGGCCGCTTGGGGGACGTGATCCATTGTATGAAATCTCTGCGCGCGGCGGGGGTGATATCCGCCCACGCCTCCCGCGCCTTCGGATCGGCGGCCGCAAGCGCCTTCCGCAGATCGGCCGGCAGCTTCGGTTCCGGCTCTTCGGACACCGGCGCAATTTCCAGCGTCACGACGTCGCGCGCCGCCGCGCCGGCGGCTTCCCGCAGCTTCCGGTCCACTTTCAGCCAGTGGCCGCCCTTGCCGTCCGGCTGCAACGTGGTTTGAAAGGGGATGCCATTGAAGGTGCCTTCAACCGTCACCTGCCCACGCGAGGGAAGCTTCGCGCTGGCATCCCTCGGCAGGGTCAGAAAGGTCCAGGAGGCCGGCTTTGCCCCCGCGGTTGTTGCCGGGCGGAAGAGCGTGGCACTGAAAGAGATCTCGGTAGTGGTGTTTGGCGTTCGCGGGCCAACTGCTTGCGGCACGGGCGTCCTCCTATGTGGGCTTGCGGACTGCTGACTTGGCAACCTTGCACCGTGGCGTGGCCGTCCGCGCGGCGACGATGCCGCGGCGACCGGCCTGGTCGCTGCGTTTCTGTTCTCTTCCCGCCGCGCACTTGGTTTCCACACGCGGTTTGGCCATCGCACTCGGACGGCCTCCCGGATTTCCCGCGAATGGACCGTATGTCCCAAAGCTCCGTGCCAGCCTTCTTGAGCCAGCGCCGCAGCGGGGCAGCCTTGATCTCGGAGGTGTGTTCAAACTCAACCTGCGCCGCCTTGAACTTCCCCATCGGTTTCAGCGCAGGATCGCCGAACGCCTGGCCGTTCCAGAAGAGCAGCGCGACGCCGCCCCTGGCCGGAACGCTGTAGCCGACAACGGGAGTATTTCCGACGAACCAGACCGGCGCTCCGTGCCAGACCTTCGACGCAGCGTCCGGGAGCGCACGCTCGATCTCTGCGCGCAAGCGCCGACAAACCAACGCCTCCGCTCCCCGCTGGGCGGCGTCGTACGCCGCGACGGACAGCACGGTCCGTCCGTCCTTCGACCTGTGCTCACGCTTCATGGCCCAAGCTCCAAATTGTCCGGCGCCAGTCATCCGTTGGCCAGAACACACGTCGCTCGCCCGCTAAGCGGCGCCTCTTCCGCCGCGCCAGCGCGTAGCGTACGGCAGCGCGAACAAGTACAGCCCGGTGAGCATGAGAAAGGCGAGCGGCGGAAGCGGCGAGTAGGTCACCCACGGCGGTGGCATCTGCCCCTGCCCCGTGGACAGGACGACGATGTTCAGGATGACGGTCAGTGTAAAGGCCATGCCCAGCCAGCGGTGCGACTGACGGATCCACTTGTTCCAGTTCATGAGAACCTCGCCTGATCCGAGCCGCGCGCGTGAGCAAGCGGCGTTACACGATCAGTTCACTACGCCCGCGGCTCGGAACGGCTAGAGAACGGCTCATTCGACCCGCGCGAGCAGCTCGACCAGCCGGCTGCCCATCAGCTTCCAGCCATAGCGCGCGCCGCCGAAGGCCTGCTTCTGATCGGGCTTGAAGCCCGAATGCACAAGGGACAGGCGCGTGCCCGCCGGCGTGGGCGTCAGCGTGAACGTCACGACAGTGTCGATGTCGCCGACAACCCACGCGAAGCTGAGCATCCGTTGTGCTTTGATCTCACGCAGCCGACAGTTTACGGTGCCGTCCCAGCCGGGTTGCGGCTGTGCTTTGAACGTGAACGCGGCCCCCGGCTCGAGCTTGAGACCGACAACGGGCAGGAGCCATTCGGCAAGCAGCTCGGGGTCTGTGAGCGCGCGCCAGACTTTCTCGGGCGGATGAAGCAGATCGAATTCGAACGAAAGGGATTCGGTCTGCGATCGCGCTGTCCTGTCGATGTTCCCGGTCTTGTCGATGGGGTTCATTCGTCCATCCTCTCCAGCAGCTCTTCGAGGCGATCGACGTGCTCCGTCCAGAAAGCGCGGTAGTGCGCGATCCAGTCGATGAGCGGTTTCAACCCGCTCGGCTTCACCCGGTAGTAGACGCAGCGCCCCTCACGCCGGCGTCTCACCAGGCCGGCGTCTCTCAAGGTGGCCAGATGCTGCGAGACCGCCGGCTGCGAAATGTCGAAGCGCGCCGTAAGGTCTTTCACTGCCGCTTCGCCGCGCGTCAACGATTCGAAGATCGCCCGGCGGCTGGGGTCCGCGAGCGCCTGGAAGATCCGGTCTTCGGCCACGGCGGCGCTCATGGAGAAACTATAAGCCGTAACTTATTAATTGTCAAGCAAAATGATGGGACGCTCGGAACCGGCGGAAATGAAAAAGGGGGAACGTCAGGATCCCGAGGGCGCAGCGGCTCAGCAAAGTGGAGGATCGTGCGCAGCGTGCGCCGAGCCGGAGCGCCGGTTGGCGCCGCGCATGGGGGCGGACGATCGTCGACGTCCGGCGTGCCCTCGGTTGGGCAGCGGGCGGCCGAATGCCACCGCACCGCGAGCAGTGCCGGTCGGCATTCGGCTCACGGGCAAGCGGCACACGAAACTGAACGTTCCCTTGCTCGTTGCGCCGTCGCGCAGCGCGCACGCAGCGCAGCCGTCATCGACAGGCTGCGCATGCTGCCCGCGAATTCGCACCCGGTTCGAAGCGGGCCTGCGACGGGCTCATCCCCCGGACCAATTCAACTGCCAGGAAACGCCGAACCGGTCGGTGAACCACACGAACCGCTTGGCGAACGGGTATTCTTGGAGCGGCATGAACACCTGACCGCCGTTCGAGAGCTTCTTGTAAAGATCGTCTAGTTCCGCCGCGCTCGTGCATTTCACGACCAGGGAAGTGGCCGGCGTGAACGTGAAGTCATGCTTGACGATGCTGTCGATGCACGCGAGCTCCTGGCCGTTGAGGGAGATCGTCGCGTGCATCACGGACCCCTCGGCGCCGGACTCGCCTTTGCCGTAGCGCTTGATCGAGGTGATCTTTGAGTTCGGGATCGACGAGGTGTACAGCGTCATGGCCTCCTCGGCGTCGCCGTAGAACATCAACAGCGTCGTCACGCGCGGAGACGGTTGGGTTTGATCCTCCGAATTCGCGCGCTGCGGCGCCACGTCCGGCGTTGCTGTCTTCGAGTGTGAGCTTACAGGGGGCGCCTCCCGCGGCACGACGCCTTCAGCCTTCGGCTGGCCGCCCAGAGGCAGGCAAACCGCCGCCGCGCCCGACGCCACGTATGAAGCCACCAACAGCGACTTGAAGCATGTCACGTTGAATTCCTCCAGCATCGAAACCGCTACTTCATCGCCTTCCGCCACGCGGCGGCTTGCTTCCTGCGGGACGCCTCATCGCTCTCGCTTTCAATGAGAGCTGTCACGCGCGCTTCGATCGACGAATCGCCGGTCGCCTTTGCCAGTTTTCCAAGCGCGGTGATGACATCCGTGCGAACGAGGGCGCCGATTCGTTCGGCTGCGCACTCCTTGAATCGCTTTTCCAACGCCTTGACGACCAGGGCCGAGTGCCGGGCGCCGGCCAGTCCGATCCGCCATAAAGACTGAAGCGTGTGCCGCGCCGTGACGGTCTTGTCATCCTTCATGACCGCCGCGACTTTCGGGAAATCCCGCAGCATCCGGCCGTCGGGATCGCTGATCGCCAGGCGCGCCAGCATCTGCGCGGCGAACGCCCGCATGTGCCCGTCGCGGTGTTTCAAATCGCCCACAAGTCGGTCCCAGACCTCGTACGCCCAGTCCACCTGCTTGGTCGTCATTTCGAACAGTCCACACAGCGCCTGGTAGGCTTTGTCCCGGTCGCGCGATTCGAAGTCGTCAAAGAGCCTCTCCACGCGCCTGTCCATCACGCCCCCTTCGTTCTTGCAATCTGGATGAGGTTGCCGCAGGTGTCGTCGAACACCGCGGTGACGACCGCGCCGAGATCGGTGGGCGGCTGCGTAAAGCGCACGCCCAGCCCCGTGAGACGCCGGTACTCCGCGGCGACGTCGGCCACCGCGAACGACGTGAATGGGATTCCGTCCTCGACGAGCGCGGCCTTGAACGGACGAACGGCGGGGTGCGCGTCCGGCTCCAGGAGCAGCTCGGTGCCGTCCGGCTCGTCCGCCGACACGACCGTGAGCCAGCGGTGCTCACCGAGCGGGATGTCGCGTTTTTTTACGAACCCGAGGATGCCGGTGTAAAAGCGCAGCGCCGTCTCCTGGTCTTCGACGTACACGCTCGTGACGTTGATTCGCATGACCGCCTCCCGCTTGTGGCTCCAGCCACCGTTTGACGATCGCCCGCAACGGAGCGCCGTTGAACCAGTGGAACTTGAATCTCCCCTGCCGCTGCGCCGTCACCAGGCCGGCGCTTTCGAGCACTTCGAGATGCTGCGAGATGGCCTGCCGGGTCGAACTGATGCCGTGCTTCATCGTGAGCCGGCTGCAAAGCTCGAAGAGCGATTGACCGTTCCGGTCGACCAGCTCGTCGAGGATTGCGCGCCGCGTCGGGTCGGCGACGGCTCGAAACAGTTCATCCATGTGACAGGCAAGCCCTCACTTGCGTTTCGCGAGAGCATACGCAAGTTGCTCCTTGCCTGTCAAGTCGAATTCTCGGCGCGCGGATGTGTTTGTGCGCGGCATTGCAGACCGCATTCCGCGGGCGCGGCGCAAGCACCCGAACGCTTCAGGCCGCTGTGCGATGTCACGAGCGATGCGGTGCGCTTCGTCGGTGGCCTGCCCACAACGGATCAGCACGCATGCACCACCACTCGTGGTGCAGACTCCTGTCAAAACCACCACGCCCCGCCCGCCGGCTGGTGAATCATCACCCCGCGCAGGTAGCTCACCGCCTTCTCGAACCCCTCCTGCACGCTCATGTACGAGTCTTCGTGCTCGATCGAGATCACGCCGTCATATCCCTTGGCCCGCAGCATGCTCACAAACGGCTTCCAGAACTCGTCCCCGTGGCCGTAGCCGCAGGTGCGGAAGACCCACGAGCGGCGGTGCAGGTCGCCGTAGCTCTTGGTGTCCAGCGTGCCGTTGAGGCGGGTGTTATGCGGGTCGATGCCGCAGTCCTTGCCGTGCACGTGGAAGATCGCCCCGGCGTCGCCGAGCACGCGGGCCGCCTCGACCGGGTCGATGCCCTGCCAGAAGAAGTGCGAGGGGTCGAGGTTGGCGCCGAGGTTTGAAGGACAGTCGCCGCCGATCGCAGCCCCGCACGCCCGCAGTCGCAGCAGGGTCTCCGGGTTGTAGACGCAGAAACCCGGATGCGCCTCGAACGCGATCTTCACGCCTTCGTTCGCCGCCTCCTTCGCCTTCTTGGTCCAGAACGGAATCAGCACATCGTTCCATTGGTAGTCCAGGATCTTGCCGTACTCCGGCGGCCAGGCGCACGTGACCCAGTTCGGCATCTTGTCCTTGTCGGAACCGCCCGGGCAACCGCTGAACGTAATCACCACGTCTGCGCCGAGCTTCGGGGCGAGCCGCACCGCCGTGTTGTGGGCGCGGACGTGCGCGCGGCGGTCCTTCTCGATCGGCGAGACCGGGTTGCCATGCACGGCGAGGCCGATGATCTCCAGCCCGCGTTTCTTGACGTCGGCGACGATCCGGTGCTGAAGCTTGGCGTCCTTCAGCACCTCTTCGGGGTCAAAGAACGGCTTGCCGGGATACGCGCCGACGGGCAGCTCGATCGCGTCGAGGCCGACCTTTTTGCAGTAATCCAGCGCCTTTTCCCAGCCCATCGCGCCCAGCCCCGCGCCCATCACGCCGAGTTTCATCCGAATGCTCCCGCGAAATGCAGAGGATTGGACCGGCCGACCGCCGGACCGGCGATGGCGGCGATGATACCCGTGCCACGGGTGGCGCAAAACCTCGCACGCGTTCATCCGTGGCCGCCGGAAACCTTCGGGTCAGCGCGCAACGAACCGAGCCCGACGCGCGGGGGAGCGGCCGCCTGGATGGGGCCGCGATTCCTCGCCGGCGCGTCGGGCTCGGACGTTCCGTTCGCGCGCTCGCAACGGGCGCGACGAAGGCCGAACTACCGTTTCAGAAACACGAACCGCAGCGTTCCGTCGGTCTTGCACCGCAGGCGAACGCCCTTGGCCAGGTCGGCATGGGCGAGCGCCGCCTGGAAGTCTCGCTCGTTCGAAATCTGCTTGTCCCCTACCGCGACGATCACGTCGCCGGTCATCAGCCCGGCGGTTTCAGCAGGGCTGGCGGGCTGGACGCGCGTGACGACCACGCCGCGTTCGTCCGCCCTCAGGCCAAGCTGCTCAGCGATCTCCGGTGTCAGCGATTGCACCGTCAGTCCCAGGTCATTGGTCGCGCCGCCGTTCGGCGCGGCCGCAACGGCCGAACCTTCGAGCTCGCCGACGGCGACGCTGACGGTGCGTGTCTGGCCCTCGCGGAAGACCTCCAGCGACACCTTGGTTCCGGGCTTGATGGCGGCAACCGTGTTCCGCAACTGGTTCATGTCGGTCACTTCGCGCCCATCCAGCCGCGTGATGATGTCCCCCGCCTTCACGCCGGCCCTGTCCGCCGGACCGTCGGGAACCACGTCCCCGACCAGCACGCCGCTCTTGCCTTCGAACTGGAATGAGCGGGACAGCCCCTCATTGAGATTCTGAATCGAAACGCCGAGCCAACCGCGGACGACCTTCCCTTCCTTCACGATGCTCTGCATGATCTGCCGCACCATCTTGGCGGGAATTGCGAAGCCGATGCCCTGGTAACCGCCGGTTCGCGTGGCGATCGCGGTGTTGATCCCGATCACCTTGCCCTCGAGGTTCACCAGTGGACCGCCGCTGTTGCCCGGGTTGATCGCGGCGTCGGTCTGGATGAAGTCTTCGTAATCCGCGATGCCGACGTTCGCGCGGCCGGTGGCGCTGATGATTCCGGCGGTGACCGTCTGGGAGAGACCGAACGGGCTGCCGATCGCCAGTACCCACTCGCCGACGCTAAGCGCGTCCGAGTCGCCCAGCTCGGCCGGCATGAGGTCGCTGGCTTCTACCTTGAGAACCGCGACGTCGGTCTTCTCGTCCGTTCCGACGACCTTCGCGGAGTAGGTGCGCGAGTCGGACAGCACGACGGAGACGTCGCTCGCGTCGCGCACGACGTGGTTGTTGGTCACGATGTAGCCGTCCGGGCTGACGATGACGCCCGTTCCAAGTCCGCGGCGGACGAACTCCTCCGGCTCCGGCGTTCCGCGGCCGAAGAAGCGCTGCATGAAATCCTCGCCGAATGGGCCGCGGTCACGGAACGGCAGCGGGATGTTCCGCTCGCGCGCCTCGATCCGCTGCACGGACCGGACGCTGACAACGGAGGGCTTGATCGCCTTGGCGACGTCCTGAAACGCCGTCGCCAGGTCGCGCGCATACTTAAGCTGCTCGCGCGCCGCGGTCGCCTGACCGCGCTCGACCGCGTACGCGGTCGAGCGCGGTCAGGCGACCGC
>JABRWC010000155.1:0-38418 GCA_039961675.1 Phycisphaerae bacterium | reverse complement strand
GCTCGTAACGGTAGTAGTGCTGCCTCTGGCACCGGCGCAGCGTCGCCAGGCGCGTTGATGTGAGCAGGTCACGGGCCGCGCCGGCGCTGGGCTGCGCGGCAACCTGCGATGCGTTCGGCTGATCGAGCGTGGGTGTCATGATTGGGCGACCTCCTCCAGCGCGCGCTCGAGCACGACTTCCCGATGCCCGAGCCGTCGCAGCAGGCCTCCCCCGGCTTGGCGAAGCTCGGTCTCGACACGGTTGAAGGCATCCATCGCCTGCCGGTCGCGGCCCGGGTCGTTCTGCGAGAAGGGCAACTGCTCGAACCAGTCCGCCACGGCCACGTAGCGCAGCGCGGCACCGAGCACCTCCGCCTCGAGCAGTTTGTCGTCACGCTTCGCCAGCTTCGGTGCGGCGTTCAACGCGGCCATGCAGAAGTCTCCCGGGTACGGGTCACGGCGGCAGTCGCCTGGCCGAGCGAGACCAGCGGCGGCTCCCGCCTGGTGCAATTCACGGGCTGCGGTTTCATCACCACCCCTCCGCCTCGAGCTCGCGGTCAATCTCCTCGAGCTCACGTTGTCGCTGGTCCTGGAACTGCGATGGGGATGCGCGCCGGCGACGGCGCACGACGGGTGACTCGGCGGCTCGGGCGGCTTCAGCCGCCGCCTCGCAGAGGTCGAAGTAGTTCGCGTCGGCCTCGGCGAGTTTGCGGCCGAACTCCTCGAGCCAGCGGGCGGTGGTATAGATCATCCCGCCGATGCGCAGGTGCTGGAGCCGCACGCGCTCGCCCCCGCGGCTGAGCACGCCGCGCCGGCACCAGCGCCAGATGCAGTTGGTGCTTGGTCGCCCCGGGGCGATCTTGGCCGCCTCGGTTAGCGTGATGTAGTCGTCGGTTGCGGTGGCTTGCTCGTGCATCGGAACCTCCTGGCCGTTGGGTGCCTTGCGTCCGATGCACGCGGTTCTAAGAGACGGATTTCGGTGCTAACTCGCCAACTATAGTTAGCGGCTCGCTCAGCGTGGAATTCGCGCTCTAACCTGCTGCTGTCGCACGACTTACCGTCATGTGAAGATTCTGGAGAAGAATTGTGGCGAGGCTGATTTGCTAACTTGGCAGCGGGGCTTCCTGCCGTCGGCAGCCCCCGCAAGAACAAGAACGCCGACCGCCCCGAACGGGACAGGCCGGCGTTGCGATCGGTCTGTGCGGCCGACGCGGCCCTAGCCGATCTTCCGCATGATCTCGATCACCTTGGCCCGGTCACGCTCCGCATAGACCGCGTCGGTGATTTGGGCGCTGGCGTGGCCGAGGGCGAGCTGGGCCGCCTCCAGGCCGAACTCGCGCCGCAGGTTTGTGGCGGCGTTGTGGCGGAGCTGGTACGGGTGGAAGCTATGCGCTTGCCGCCAGGCCTTCAGTTCCCCCTGTTCTTCCGCCGTCAGCCGCGCTCGCCAGGCGGCTCGCGTCTCGTCGCTGCGCTTCCCCAGTCGCTCCGGCGACGGAAACGCTTTCTCGCACGCGTACTGGATAGAGCGGTAGTAACTTGTCGGCGTGTATCGATCGCCAGGCTTTCGCTTCGGCGCCGTCCGCCTGTTCGTGCCGGGCCGGTTACCCCACGGCAGTGGAGTGGCCCGTTCAGCGTGCAGCGCCGAGCGCCTTTCGGCGTCCGCCTCGGCTGGGCTGAACAGGTACGCGTTCAGTGGCCGAGCCGCGAGGAACGGCCGAAGGACCTTCTGCGCCTGCGGGCCGAGATAGATGACCCGCTCCTTTTCACGGAACGCGTTCTTGTGCTCGGCGGGCCGGTGCGCCCAGACGCCAGGCCCGGCGTCGAGGTCGATATCGACCGGCCGCAGCCCAAGAAGCTCCGCGGGGCGGGCACCGGTCAGCAACTGCAACTCGACGAGCGCGCGCACCTGCCGATTCAGGTACGGCCGGACGGCGCCGAGCAGCTCATCCGGCACCGGCCCGACCCTCTGGTTCTCCCGCGCCTTCGTGCGGCCGCGCCTGAGCGGCTCGAGCGCACCGAGCGACTGGTACACCGTCACAGGCACCATCTCGCGCGCCGACGCCCACTTGAACATGTGGCGGACGCGCTGCACCTGCGCGTTGATGTACTTCCGCGACCAGGGGCGCCTGGACCCCTGGTCCCCGGAGAAGCCGGTGATCATCGCCTCGCGCAGCAGGCGCAGCTTCTTCGGTCCGAAGTCCGCAGCGGGCGTCTGGCCGTGGTGCTGGCGGAGCAGCTTGAGCGCGCTCTTGATGGCGGCCGAGTGCTTGATGTGGTAGTAGCCCTTCGCCCAGCGCCAGTATGCGCGGATCACGGCGCCGACCGTCGGCCCGTTGACAGCGCCATTCTTCCTGTCGTCGAACTCCGCCGGGTCCGGCAGCCGCCGGTCGTTGGCCTCCCACGCCGCGATGACGCGGTGGTACAGCTCGCGGCTCGCCGGCGTGCCGCATTCGCCGAGCCAGTAATCGCGGGCTCTCTTTGTGGCGGAATCCCTGAGCGTGACGATGGCCTGCGTATAGCCCTTGCGCTGGCGATACGCGGGCGGTTTCCGTGCTTTTCGTCTCTTGGTCGTCGGCATCGCGGACCTCCTGAACGCGTTGCGCGGTGTAACACCGCGCGTTTTCGCGTCTCAGGCCGCGCTGCCGACCGTCGGCAGGTCGCCGCAACTCTGCGGGGCGGCGTGGCTTATATCAAAAGCGGGTGATGGGACTTGAACCCACGACATTCACGTTGGCAACGTGACGCTCTACCACTGAGCTACACCCGCGTCGCGCGAAACTCTTGCGGTCATCTTTACCCCCAGACCACCGGTTTTGCAAGCCACTGTAAGCCGATTGCGAACCCACGAACACGGACCCGCTTTCAGCCCGGAGCCGCGGGGTCCGGTCTGGAGTCGCCGCGTGCCGGGATTCAAAACGAACTTCGCGCGGTTCGGCGCGGTGGCGGACCCGATCAAGTCCCGCAGCTACGCTTTCAATCGTACGGCAAACACGCTCGGCCAGCGCGACGAGCTCAACGTTCCGAGCGCACCGGACGGATGGCGGCGTCCCCGGCCGCCCCGATGGCTTCTGCACCCTCCGCCGGGCCGTCACCTGCCGCGCCGGACGGCCGTTCGGCGGCGGCTCGGCCCCCGACCGCGTGCAACCGCATCGCGTTCGCGCTCTGACGGACGTTCGGGGACCCGTGGTTACGAATGGTGCGTCTCGGCGCTGGCGCCGTCAAGGCGGTGGACGTGAGTCCGCTCTGCCCCGCTCCCTGATTATCAGTCCGCCCCCGCCCGCGCCGCACCCGCCCGGACGCACCGACCACACCCGGCGCTTGTTTCGCCGCCGCCGGTCAGCTATCGTAAACTGCGGCGGAGCCTCGCATCTCAGAAGCTGGCCGAATCTGGAGCGGAACATGCGATCGGGTTTGATTCTCGTGGGGGTGGCGGGTCTTGTGTTGTCTTGGTGCGCGACTGCGGCCAGCGGCTCGGACCAGCCGACGTGGGTTGGCGATGAGCTGGTCTACCCCGAGAACGGGCACATCCCGCGAAGCCTGACCGAAATCGAGCAGCTTTATCTGAGAGAGAATCCGCTCGGTACGCGCGGCTCCACGCCGCCGCCCACCGGCCCGGTGCATTGCGTGGCCGAGTACGAGCCGATGGAAGGGCTGATCATCGCCTGGGAAGGCTGGGACAGCAGCGTCACGAGCATACTCACGCGCATCGCCAAGGAAGTGACGGTGACGGCGGGCGGCAAGATCTACTGCTACGTCGATACCACGGGCGAGCGGACCAGCGCCCAGAGCACAATGAGCGCCGGCGGCGTGAACCTCTCGAAGGTCACGTTCATCGTGCGCACGACGGACACGATCTGGTGCCGCGACTACGGCCCGCGGTACATCTATGAAGGCGACTGCCGCGCCGTCGTGGACCACGAGTACAACCGGCCGCGGCCCAACGACAACGGCGTGCCGCTGCACTTTGCAGGCGTGAAGCGCCACGAGTACTACCTCCTGGACCTGATCCACGGCGGCGGGAACTACCACCTCAGCGCGCTGGGCGACAGCTTCGCGACGCGGCTCATCACCCAGGAGAACCCGAGCAAGACGGAAGCGCAGATCATCCAGATCTGGCACGATTACCAGAACGTCGATACGACGCTCTACAACCGCTTTCCCACCAGCATCGACTCCACCGGCCACATCGACATGTGGATGCAGGTCATCGGTGACAACCAGGTCATCATCAGCGACTGGCCCGCAAACCAAGGCTCGTCGCAGGACGTGATCTGCGAGACTGCGGTCACCGACCTGACGAACCGCGGCTGGACGGTGCACCGCATCCCGGCCCGCAACGTCGGCGGCGTGCACTACACCTACACCAACTCGGTCATGTTCAACAACATCGTGCTGATCCCCTCGTACACGAACTCGACGATCGTCAATGCCGGCTATAACACCCAGGCGCTTACCACCTGGCAGAACGCGTGCCCGGGCAAGACCATCATCCAGTTCAGTGGCGAGCCGATCGTCTCCTCCGCGGGCGTCTTCCACTGCATCGTCATGCACGTGCCGGTTCCGCTCGGCGGCACGAACCCGACCGCCTACCTCAAGACGCAGAACGGCGGGCAGGTTTACAACCCCGGCGACGTCGCCGCGATCAACTGGATCACCGACGACGACGTGAACGTCAGCAACGTGGACCTGCTGCTGAGCACCGACGGCGGCGCGAACTTCGACACTGTCATCGCGTCCGCGACCGCGGACGACGGCGCGTTTAACTGGAACGTGCCGGACGTGTACACGACGCGGGCGCGCATCCGCGTCGTCGCCCACGACGGCAACGGGAACACCGGCTTCGACGACAGCGACGCCGACTTCACCATCAACGGCACGCCGGTCCTGTGTCCGGCCGATCTCGACGGCGATGGGAGCGTCGGGTTGGGAGACCTGTCTGTGCTGCTGACCAACTTCGGCCTGGCCAGCGGCGCGCAACCGGAGGACGGCGACCTGGACGGCGACGGCGACGTCGATCTCGCCGATCTTTCGGCCATGCTGGAGGTCTTCGGCACGGGCTGTCCGTAAGCGGCGCGGGCGCGACCTCGGTTCTCGCGCGCACCCCACCCATCCAGCCCAAAGCACAAGCGAGGGACGAGGGGCGATCCCCTCGCATCCTCGCGCTTGCGCTTTGGGATTGGATGCGGCGCTGCCCACCGTGAGTGCTTCACGGACACGTCGCGCCGTAGCTTTCCAGCAGTCGCGACAGGTCGGCCAGGTCCACGTCGCCGTCACCGTCGAGATCGCCCTGGGCGTAGAACATGCCGCCGGAGAGACCGAAGTTCGTGAGCAGCGCCGACAGGTCCGCCAGGCCGATCACCCCGTCGAGGTCCAGATCGCCCCAGCACTCGCAGTCGTCCGGAATGCCGTTGCCGTTGAGATCGGTGCTCCGCCCGTCGCGGATGTCGAACCAGTCCTCGTAGCCGTTGCCGTTGCAATCGCGCATCACGGCGTCGATGGTCACCCCGCCCAGCAGCAGGCCGTTGGCGTACGCGCCGACCCGGATGCGCTCGACCGTGCCCGCCGGCGTTCCGAACGCCGGTATAGGCAGCGCCTCGATGATCTGCGGCGGATCGTCGAGGTTCATCGTCACGCTCGGCGGCGTGATCTGGAGCTCCCAGTCCGGGTTGTCGTTCAGACGTACGAACGTGATCTCAGTCGGCGCGTCGAAGAACAGGTTGCGGGCCTCGAAATACGCCGGCGAGCGCGTCTCGTTGATGTTCCGCCGCGCTTTGTTGTTGCTGAAGTTGCCGTCGCACAGGTAGCCGATCTCCACCTGCAGGCACTGCTTGCCTCGCTGTGGCGGCCACCAGGGCGTCTCGACGACGGCCCAGGTGTAGCGCGGGATCGACGCGACCGGGACCGTGGCGATGTGGTTGTAAGTCGGACTCGCACCCGTGAACGTGTACACGCCGAACTCGACCAGTACGTCGCTCGCGTCTCCGGGGCCGGCGTTGTAGATGTTCACGATGATGCGGTTCTCCTCGCCGACGATCGGCGGGTCCGGGTCGATCCCAATCTCGGGCGACTCCCACGGATTCCACGGGTCGCTCGACGTCACCGTGTCGAAGCGCAGGTCGGCCGGCTGGCAGGTATAGAGCAGATCCAGCAACGCGTACGCGTCGACGTAGCCGAAGCCCCAGCGGTCGTTCCACAACGGGTCGCGCGCCGGCCAGGACGCCCCGCCGCGCGGTTCGGCGGTCTCGAGGATGCCCTGCTTGACCGAGCCGGCATTGATGGACGGCATGGCTTCGATCAACAGCGCCGCCACGCCGGCGACGTGCGGCGTCGCCATTGACGTGCCGGAGATGGTTAGCGTGCCGTCGGGCGTGTCGAGCAGCGCGCCGGTGATGACGCTTCCCGGCGCGGTCACCTCGGGCTTCAACTCATCACGCAGGTCCGCGTCTGAGTCTTCCAGCCGCGGGCCCGCGGCGCTGTAGCCTGCGATCGCGTCGTCCGTGCGATCGGGCGTTTCCATGTTGTTCGCCGCGGCCACGGTGATCGCCCGCGCCGCGGCGGCCGGCGCCCAGCCGACCTGGCCCGGGAAGTTGTTCCCAGCGGCGGCGACGACCGTAACGCCCAGCTCCACAGACCGGTTGATGAGCTGGCTGAACGCGTCGTTGCCGTCCGAGCGCATCGCGGCGCCGAGGCTGAAGTTGAAGACGTCGGCCTCGTCCCTGCGCAGCGCGACCTCCGTTGCGCGCATGATCTTCCACTCTTCGCCCATGCCGTCCGAGTCCAGCACCTTGTAGTCTTCGAGATTCGCGCCGGACGCCACGCCCGGGGAGAGCACGCCGGGACCGCCGAGCGGGGGTCCAAACGCAGCCGCGATGCCGCGACCGAGTGCGATGCTGGCCACGTGCGTGCCGTGGAAATGGTCGTCGTCGGGGTTTCCCACGACGCCCACGTCGGGCACGGAGTTGTAGCCGAAGATCGCCGCCGGAAGCGAGGTGTGCGTCACGCCCGGCCCGCCGGGGTCGTCCACGCCAGTGTCGAAGATGGCGATGTTGACGCTCGCGCCGGTCAGCCAGGGGAAAAGATCATTCACTGTGTCCGGCGAGTAGAACCCGCTCGCGACGCGGATCGCCTGCACGCTCGTATCCAGCGACGCTTCCAGCACGCGGCTGACTTGCACCGCCACAACGCCCTCCATCTCTCGAATTGCCGCAGCGCGCGCGTAATCGATGCCACCCAGCGCCGTAACACTAATCGTGCAGAACGCGTGCAGGAGCGTGATCTCCTCGCTCATCGACGTGATCGCCGCGACGTCCTCGTCGCTCGGGCAGCGCCACCAGAGAACCAGGGCGCGGTGCTGCACCTGCGGATCGACCTCAAACACGTCGTCCACGCCGTCCTGGTTTTCGTCGACGTTCAAGTAGAAATCGGGTTCCTGCCAGACTTCCGGGACCCAGCAGCAGTACGGCGCGGGGGGCGGCTCGCCCGGCCGGAACACGCGCACACGCGCCCGCCGGCTGCGGTCGAAGCCGCACGGGTTGGTCGCGGTCACGTAGTACCGGCCGACGTCCCCGGGGCCGGCGCTCAAGATGCTGTAGATCGGACCATTCGCGCCTGGAATCGGCTGGCCCGCATAGTACCACTGGTAGGTGATCGGCGGCGTGCCGACCGCGACGACGCTGAGCGAGAACGGCTCGCCTTCCTGGATGTCCTGGCTCTGCGGCTGCGCCACGATCACAACCGGTGTACATGGCGGACCCCAGAACTCGCAGCCGAACAGCTCGATCTGGTAATTGCCCCAAGCGACTCCCGCGCCGATCCACGAAGCCAGCGGTCCGGGCGCGCCCGGACCGTCCGGCGGGCGTTCGATGTCGAACGGGGCGTCTTCCCAGATCGGAAGAACGTTGGTGTTTACGGCGTCGCGATTGAACGCGCTGATTGCGATCGCATAGACGCCGGGAACGGGCACGAACTGTCCGGTGATCATCGACTGCGGATCGACCGGGGAGGCGTTGTCGTTGTGCGTGATGCCCATTCCGCCGGGTTCGAACAGGAAAAGCTGCGTGTCGAACGCTGCGCCGCCCAGGGTCGAGGCCATGAACGCCCACGGATCGACGATCTGGATGCAGAACACGTCCACGTCGAAGTGCGACTGAAGCTGGCCCTGGATGTGCATCAGTGGGCCCGTGCCGCCGGTGGCCTGCCCCGGCATCGTGGATGGGGCGTCGCCCTGCTCGATCCAGATTCCGGCCGCGGCGCTCGACGCCGCCGCGAGCGCAAGCACCAGCCCGAGCCGTCGAGCTACAAGAAGCAGTGTCGTGCACATGCCGAATCCTCAGTTCAGGGTACAATGTGAACCAAGGGTCACACTTGGCGTACTGATCGCGCCGGTCGGGCCGGCCCCCTCACGCACGTGGCCGCCTCCCGGCGCGTCGAACACCGCCACAATCAGTAGCGTGTTCTCCGGCGGAAGTCCCCGGAGATTTCTGCTGCCGCCACGCGCGGGGAGCGGGTCATGTCGGCCGCAAACCGGGCGCAAACGACGAACCTCTTGACGCGGGCACAATCCGGCGACGTGAGCGCCGCCGAGCAACTGGCGCCCCAGATTTACGAAGAGCTGCGCCGGCTCGCGGCGGCATACCTGAGGAGCGAGCGCGCCGATCACACCCTGCAACCGACAGCGCTGGTACACGAGGCCTATCTGCGGCTGATCGACGCCTCCCAAGTGGAATGGCGCGACCGCGCCCACTTCTTCCGCGCCGCCGCCCGCGCCATGCGACGCGTGCTGGTGGACCACGCCCGCGCCCACCGGGCCGAAAAACGCGCCGGCTCATGGCAGCGGATTACGCTGGCCGGCGTCGATCCCGAGTTGCCGGGGCCGAACCTCGAACTGCTCGCGCTGGACGAGTTGTTGGAGCAGCTCGCCGCGCTGCACGAGCGGCACGCCCAGATCGTGGAGCTGCGCTTCTTCGGCGGGCTTACGATCGCCGAGACTGCTTCTGCCCTGGGTGTCTCCGAGACCACCGTTGAGGACGACTGGGCGATGGCGCGGGCCTGGCTCCAGCTGCAACTTAACCGCGGCGATGCCCATGGACCGTGAGCGCTACCGGCGGATCAGCGAGCTTTTTGCGGTCGCCCGACGAATGCCGGCGGATGTGCGCGCCGCGTACCTCGCCCAGCAATCCGCCGACGAGTCGCTGGCGTCCGAAGTCGAAGCGCTGCTCACGTCCGAGCAACATACGGATGCGCTGCTCGACCGCCCGCCGGTGCACAGGTTGGAGTGGGTCGATGGTGCCTCGTCGGCCGCGTCGCCAGCCTTGCCCGTCGGCACGCGCATCGGCCGCTACGAGTTGCTCGGCGCGCTCGGCGAGGGCGCGATGGGAGTTGTGTACCGGGCGCGGCAGCAACAACCGCGGCGGGACGTAGCGCTGAAAGTGCTGCGGGCCGGCCTGGGCAGCCCGGAGCTGCTGCGCCGGTTTGAACTGGAGGCGCAGCTCGTCGCCCGTCTGGCACACCCAGGCATCGCGCAAATATACGACGCCGGCGCCGCGGACACGCCGTTCGGGAAGCTGCCCTACTTCGCGATGGAGCTGGTCGATGGCCCGCCGCTGTCGACGTTCGTCGAGCAGCGCCGCCTGAACGTTCGCCGGCGCCTCGAGCTTCTCGCGGCCGTTTGCGACGCGGTCCAGCACGCGCATCAAAAGGGCGTCATCCACCGCGACCTGAAGCCCGCAAACATCCTGGTCGTAGACGCAGATGACACCGCCGCGAGCGGCGCTCGGCTCCGTCCGGAAGACGCGACGCGCGACGCCGCTCCGGCGCCGGCGGGCCAGCCCAAGATCCTGGACTTCGGCGTGGCGCGCCTCGCGGACGCCGACGCCGCAACGATCGCCACCGGCTACGGTCAGCTCCTCGGGACGATTCCCTACATGAGCCCGGAGCAGTTCGGCGGCGACCCGCATGAGATCGACACGCGCTGCGACGTCTACGCGCTCGGCGTGATCGGATTCGAACTGCTCACCGGCCGCACGCCGCATGACTTGGGGCGTCGGCCGCTGGCGGATGTCGTGCAGATGGTTCGCGGGGAAGACCCGCCGTCGCTCGCGTCGGTCGATCCGCGCTTTCGCGGCGACCTCGAGATCATCTTTCGCAAGGCCCTGGAGCGGCACAAGGAGCTGCGCTACGCATCCGCCGCGGAACTCGCCGCGGACATCCGCCGGCACCTCGCGGACGAGCCGATCGCCGCCCAGCCTCCGACGATCCGCTCGCAGCTCCGCCAGCTCGTGCGGCGACATCGCACGCTGGCCGCAGTGTCCGCGACGGCCGCGCTCACGCTCATGCTCGGAGCGATCGCAACGACCTGGGTCGCCGTCGAGGCGGTCCGCGCACGACGGCTCGCCGAGGAGCGGCTCGGAAAGGAACACGCGGCGATGCGGATCGCGGAGACCGAGAACCGCATGCATCGCGCGCTGTTCGATTTCTACTCGCGGCTGTTCCTGCGCAGCAGCGAACGCGACGGCGGGCGGATGAGCTTCGGGGAGTTGGTCGACCTCGCGGCAGAATCGATCGACGGCGCGTTCCCCCAGGACGCGCAGCTCGAAGCCCCCGTGCGGAGCACGCTCGGCCTCGCGTATCAATCGCTCGGCCGCTACGACGCCGCCGAGCGCCAGCTTCGCGAGGCGCTCCGCCTGCACGAGACGTGCGTGGGCGGCGACCACGAGTACACCGACATCGCCCGCTACAACCTCGCGCACCTGTACGAAGTCATGCAGCGCTGGCCCGATGCCGAGACCGTCACGTCGGCGCGTGTCGCGGCGCTGCGCCGTACGCTCGGCGAGGAGCACGCCGATACGCGCGGGGCGCTCAAGGACCTGCGCCGATACCGCCAGCAGCAGGGTAAACCGTGACCCCCTCCCACACACACGGCCCGCGCGATACTTTCGGCGCTGCCCACGCACGGCTTTTGACATTCTCCCGACGCGCCGCGTACTATCGACTCATGGGTTCGCCGACACCCGGCGCATCGAAGCCGCAGGGCTTCGCGGAGCGACATGCCGCAAACTCTGGAACAACTCTGTGCCGCGCTTGAGCGGCAGGGGATGAAACCCCGGCTGGAGGGCCGCGCCGACCGGATGATTCACGCCGTCGCGACGCTGGAAGACGCGCGCGACGGCGAAATTTCGTTCCTCTCCAACCCTAAGTACGAGAAGTACTTACAGACAACGCACGCCGCCGCAGTGGTGTTGCGGCCAGACGTACAGGCGCCGAAGAACCTGGACCTGATTCGCACCGAGGAGCCGTACGCCGCGATCACGGCCTTGATCGTCGAACTCCACGGGTATCGCCGGCACCCGCGACCGTGCGCGCCGGCGTCGGCAGCGTTCATTTCGCCCACCGCGCGCATCGGCCGCAACGCGACGATCCACCCGGGCGCAACCATCGACGAGGACGTGGTCATCGGCGACGACGCCGTGATCTACCCGGGCTGTTACGTCGGCCCGCGGTGTCGGATCGGCGATCGGCTGCTGCTCTATCCGAACGTTGTGATTTACGACGACACGATTATCGGAAACCGCGTGACGATCCACGCGTGCAGCGTAATCGGCGAGGATGGACTGGGCTACGCGCCCGTCAGCGGCAAGTGGGTGAAGATTCCGCAGATCGGCCACGTCGAGATCGGCGACGACGTCGAAATCGGCGCCAATTGCTCGATTGACCGGGCCACGCTCGGGCGGACCTACATCGGCGCCGGGACAAAGCTCAGCAACCTCATCGCCATCGGTCACGGAACGCACATTGGCGAAGATTGCCTGTTCGTGGCCCAGGTCGGGCTGGCCGGCTCGGTCGAGGTCGGCAAACACGTCACCATGGCCGGACAGGTCGGCGTCGTCGGGCACGTCAGCATCGGCGACAACGCCACTCTGGCCGCAAAGGCCGGCGTCATCAACAACGTCCCGCCCGGCGAAACTTATCTGGGCCAGCCCGCGATCCCGATCCGCGACATGAAGCGCCAGGTCGCCTACGCCATGCGGCTGCCAGAGCTGAACCAGACCGTCCGCAAGTTGGAGAAGCGGAACCAGGAGCTGGAGGCCCGGCTGGCGGAGCTGGAGCGCATTCTGCTGGCGGCGCGACCAGGCAACTCGCCGTAGCGTCGGTTTCGGTGGAGGCGTTCAGGCCGGATCCGAGGCGGGTGGTACCAGGGTTCCGAGCGCGGGTGTCCGGCGTTAGCGTCGGCCGTCGCGTCGCGCATCGGAACTCCGACCCGCTCGAACGCATAAGCCAGTTATTTCAACACACTTACATCGCTATCCTGATTCGTTTCGTCTCGCGTCTGTTCGGGCGTTGACGCCCTCGAAACGATGCGCCCCGCCGAGCTCAGTCCCCCGCTGTGCCGCGAACCGGGAGCGCTTTCGAAAAACACCGTTCCGCGAAGTGTGAGAATCCGCAACCTGGCCACGGAATCAGGGTAGGCCGGATTCCCGTTGTCGGAAGCTGGTGCCACGTTCTTGGAGGCGGTCGCTCATGTTTTTCGCACGTGTCGATCATCCCGTGGCGCGCTTCGCGTGCCTGACAGCAATCCTCGTCATCTCCAGCGGACCGAGCACGGCGCAGCCGCGCGCCGCCTCGCTCGCCTCGGATCGTCGCGAGAGCGAGGCTCGCGGTAGCGATCCATGCGAAATCTTCCAGCAGTCCCTCAGCCGCGCCGCCTGGGACGGCGTAACTCCCGTCGAACAGCATTTGCCAACGCGGCGCGGCGGCGGCGCGGCGCGCGGCGGCGGTATCCAGGCGTTCATCGACGGCAGCCGCGTGCTGCACGTCGTCGGGACCACGCTCGATGACAGCGTCGCGCTGCGGCTAAAGGCGAGCGACCCGACCACGCTCCAGGTGAACGAGCCGGCCGACCAGACGCCGGTGCAGACGTTCGAGTTCGCGCTGGCGGATTTCGACAGCATCGCCATCCAGCTCGACCTCGGCACCGACCTGCTCGTGTTCGACGACGTGAACGGCGACGTCGCCCCGCTGAAGCCGTACGCGGTGGATGCGGGCGACGGAGACGACACGATCGTCGCGCGCACCGGAACGCTCACACTCGCGCAAGTGCTGAGCATCGTGGCCACGCTCGACACGGCGCGAAATCTCGCCCAGCAGGCCGACGCGATCGTGCAGCTCGCCGGCGCCACGACCAGCCTCGGCAGCGGCAACGACGTGATTTCCAACTCGATCGCGCTGCTCCAGGACGCCCACGATGATTTCATCATCCCGGCCAGCGACTACATCGCCGACATCAACGACCAGCTCATCCGCCCCGCCAGCGACACCGCGGTCGATGCGCGCGACGTGCTCATCGCCGCCGCGATGAACCTGACGGACACGGCTTACAACACGCTCGTGCTGCCGGCCGAGCAGATGCGCGACGACGCCCAGCAAGACCTGGTCAACGTGGCGCTGGGCCTGGTGGCCGACGCGCAGAACGATTTGCTCACGCAGGCCAACCAGGTGCTCGCGTGCGCGGACCAGGGCTTGGCCACGACCGACGCGAACGCGTTCATCGCAACCGTGCAAAACCTGTCGAACCAGATCGTGCAGCTCGCGGAAAGCTGCCCGCCAGAGCCGAACGAGCCGCCCGAGGGCGCCGACCCGTGCCCGCTGGTCCAGGAACTGATCGACTGTCTCGAGCTGGAGATCGACCGCTTCGTCGAGCTGGCGGACATCTGCGAGGAATCCGGCGACGCGCTCGCCGACGCCGGCGATGCGTTCGCGTACGACGCCGAAAACGACCTGGAAGCCGAGGGCGACCAGTTCGAGATCGACGCCGAGAACTTCGAACTGGTGGCCGACAACTTCGTGCTCCAAGGCGACGCGCTGATTGCGACCGGCGACGCGTTCGAGCAGCAGGTGACGGCGGCGCTGGAGGGCGCGGGCGACGCGCTGCTGAACCGCGCGGACGCCGAGTTCGTCCAGGTTGCGAGCGCATACGACGCGAACGCCGACGCCCAGGTCCGCGCGCTGGCGGACCAGATCGCGGCCGACGCCGACCAGCTCATCGCCGATGCCGAGCAGATCATCGCCGCCGGAACGTATCTGCTGGACCAGGCCACGCGCGGCAGCGCGCCGGACTGCGCTTCGATTCAGACGAACAACACAATTTCCGGCGGACCAGGGCCGAACATCCTGCTGGGCAGCGGGCAGAACGACGCGATCACCGGCGGAGGCGGCGCGGACCTGATCATCGGCGGCGCCGGCGACGACAAGCTCTACGGCGACGACGGCACCGACCTGATCTTCGGCGGCTCGGGGACGAACGAAATCCACGGCGGCGACGGTCTCGACATCCTGATCGGCGGAAACGACAAGGACTGCATCTTTGGCGACGACGGGTTGGACGTGGTGCTCGGCCGCGACGGCGCGGACGAGATCGAGGGCGGCGCGTACATCGACGTGCTGCTGGGCGGCGACGCTGCGGACAACGCGTCCGGCGGCGACGGCATCGACGTGATTCTGGGCCAGGCCGGCAACGACGGACTGAAGGGCGACGCCTGCATCGACGTGATCCTCGGCGGAACCGAAGACGACACGATCGAGGGCGGCGACGGGCAGACCGTCAGCATCGGCCAGAGCTTCTCGGTCGAGCTTGGAAACGTGCTGTTCGGCGGCGACGGTGACGACGTGATGCACGGCCAGGATCCGAACGACACCGGCGCCGGCATCGACGTGATGTTCGGCGGGGCTGGCGACGACGACATGAACGGCGCCAACGGCGGCGATCTGACGATCGGAAACTTCACGCTCAAGCTGGGCAACGTCATGTTCGGCGGCACGGGAGACGACACCGTCGCGAGCAAGGAGGGCATTGACGTGCTGTTCGGCGGCGACGGCAACGACCAGATGTCGTCGCAGACCGGCGACGTGCTCTCGCTGAGCAACGGCGACTTCACACTCCCCCTTGGCGACCTCATCTTCGGCGGCAACCAGAACGACACGATCGATTCGGACGAAGGCTCGAACGATCCGAACGACCCCAATTCGCCCCTGAACGACATCGACGTGGTCTTCGGCGGCGACGGCGACGACACGATCAACGCCTACAGCGGCGGCGACATGGTCATCAGCAGCTTCACGCTGAAGCTCGGCAACGTGCTTTTCGGCGGCGCGGACAACGACACGATCAGCGCCGAGGACGGCATCGACCTGGTGTTCGCCGCCGACGGCAACGACGTCGTGCAGGTCGGCAACGGGGCCGACATCAGCTTCGACAACGGCGACTTCCTGATCGAGTTCGGCGACCTGGTGTTCGGCGGCGGCGGCGGCGACACGATCCACGCCGACGTTCCGCAGGACCCCAACAGCGGCACCGACGACGGCATGGACCTGATCTTCGGCGGCGACGGCGCGGACAAGATTTACGCCGGCACCGGCGGCGAGATCGTGATCGCTGGCGAGAGTTTCCTGTTCGGCAACCTGCTCTTCGGCGGCAGCGGCGACGACGAGATCACCGCCGACTACCAGCAGGGCGACCCGAACAACCCCGAGGAGGGCATCGATTTGATCTTCGGCGGGCCGGACGACGACACGATCAAGGCCGGCCCGGGTGCGGACGTCACAATCGGCCAGATCCCCAACGTCTTCTACGTGAACTTCGGAAACATCGTCTTCGGCGCCGAGGGGAACGACAACATCGATTCCGGCGACGGCTTCGACCTGCTGTTCGGCGGGCCGGAGAACGACACCATCACCTCGCACGACGGGATCGACCTGGTCTTCGGCGGCCGCGGCGACGACACCATCGACGCCGCGGACGGCGGCATCGTGGTCATCCCGATCTCCGGCGTGCCCACGCCGATCCCGTTGGGCAACATCCTGTTCGGCAACGACGACGAAGACGACATCACCAGCGCCGGCGACGTGACGCAGATCGACCTGCTTTTCGGCAATCCATGCGACGACGTCATCCACGCGGGCGACGGCCTGCTCGACCTGGTCTTCGGCAACAAGGGCAACGATCACTTGTACACGGAAGCCGGGGTCGATCTGGTGTTCGGCGGGCGCGGCGACGACCTCCTCGACTGCGGCGGCGGGCTGCTCGACCTGGCGTTCGGCGGCCGCGGCGCGGACGAGATGCACGGCGGCGCCGACATCGACGTGCTGTTCGGCAACCGTGACGGCGACGACATTTACGGGGATTCGGGCACGATCGATTTGATCTTCGGCAACAGGGAGAACGACCGCGTCCACGGCGGCCCAGACATTGACGTCGTCTTCGGCGGCGACGGCGGAGACGAGCTGTTCGGCGACGACGCGCTGGACCTGATCTTCGGCGGCAAGAAGCCCGACATCCTCCACGGCGGTCTCGGAATCGACATTCTGTTCGGCAACACCGGCCGCGACCTGGTCTACGGCGACGACGACCTGGACGTGATCTTCGGCAACAAGGAAGACGACGAAATCTACGGCGGCGGCAGCACGGACGTGCTGTTCGGCAACACGGGCGGCGATCGCATCTTCGGCGACGCCCAGGTCGACGTAATCTTCGGCAATGATGACAACGACAAGATTTTCGGCGGCTCGGAGACCGGCATCGTCTTTGGTGGCGCTGGAGACGACCTGCTCGTCGGCGAAAGCGCGCTGGACCTGCTCTTCGGCGGGCAGAGCGCGGACCGCGTTTACGGCGGCGGCGGCACCGACCTGATCTTCGGCAACGACGATCCCGACACGCTGCTCGGCGAGACCGGCGTGGACCTGGTCTTCGGCAACCGCGGCAACGATCTCATCGACGGCGGCGACAACGCCGACTTCGTGTTCGGCAACAGCGACGGCGACCAGTTGCTCAGCAGCGGCGGCGGCGACGTGTTGTTCGGGAACAACGACGGCGACACGGTAAACAGCGGCGGCGACGGCTCCACAAAGGACTGGCTTTTCGGCTGCCGCGGGGACGACACGCTGAACGGCTGCAACAACAGCGACTTCCTCTGGGGCGGACGCGGCAGCGACACGAAGCACAAGAACGACTGCTCGGGTTTCTCGTTCGGCGACCCGTCCTGCTCCGAAATCCGCGGAACGGTGTTCGTGGATCGTGATTTCGACAGCATCGCCGACGCGCCGCTGCCTGGGGTCACCGTCTATCTCGATAACAACAACAACGGGGCCCTCGACACCGGCGAGCCGAGCACCCTCTCGCAGAGCGACAATCCCGACACGTATCCGAATGAAACCGGCGCGTACGCGATCGGAGGCCTGGCGGCCGGTACGTACCGCGTGCGTCAGGACCTGCCCACCGGGCTGACGCAGCTCTCGCCATCCGGCGCGCACGTCGTCGGTCTTGGCATCGCGCAGCGCTCCGAGCCGTGGGACTTCCTCGACCGCGACAACTGCCCGCCAGATCCCAACGGCCTGTCGTGTGGCAAGTGCGAATGCCCGCCGGGGTACATCGCGCAGCCGACCAGCGTCCTCAACACGCTCGAATGCGACAACACCGGCGCGCCGTGCGTGACGGATGACGACTGCGACTGCGGCGGAACGTGCGCCACGCACTACGAGGTGCTGGATTGCGATTGCGTCCCGGTCGTGCCGGAGTGCCGGCTGGCCGGCGACCAGGACGACTTCGCCGCCACCGGCGACCCCGAGGACGTGATCGTGATGCGGCCCGAACTCGCCGCCTGGCTGGCGCGCCCCGGCGGCAACAACAGCGCCGGTCACGGCGGCCAGCCGCTGCCGTTCGACGTGGTCGCGCAGGCGCTTCGCTGGGACTTCGGCTACACGTTCATGAACCTGCCGCCGGTCGCCTCGGCCACGCTCACGATTCACCTGCGGGCCAGCGACAACGCTCCGCAGAACGACACGCTCCAGCTTCAGTTCCTCGCGCCCGGACCGCCGCCGAACTTCGTCGCGAGCTACTTGCTCGCCGCCCTCGACGGTGACGGCACCTGGGTGGCCGGCGATGAGGTGACCGCGGTCCTGGACGTGACAGCGCTGATCACGTCGGACTATCTCGATGTGTTCGTCGGTGACGACACCGGCGTCGATTACATCGAACTGTGCTACGTACCGGTGATGAACGCCCCGGGCGCTGACGACCCACATGCGCGCCCGCTGCCGGCCGACGCCGACGATGCAGACGTCGACGGCGGCGCCCTGCCGCCGGGCGCCGGGGGCTTGGCGATCCTCCCGTGGCTCGGCGGTCTCGAACCGGCGCTCTCGCGCGACCGCATTCCGCCGGCCGCGCCCGGCGCCGCCCCCGCGCCGCACGACATCCCGAAGAACCGCTACATCTCATTCACACCCAACAACGGACGCCGCAAGGTGGCCTTCGAGATCATCGTGCCGCCGTGCCGGCGCGGGTGGGTGGGTGAGCCGACGTTCGTCGGCGCCGGAACGCCGGACGCAGCCTGGGTCTCGTTCGTGGTGAACCAGCCGGTCTACCGCGTCTGGCGCGAGGAGGTGGTCCACGTGCGCGGCTGCGTGATCGTGCCCGAGCAGCAATACGAGCTGCGGGCGTTCAACGTCGCCGGGCTGGCCAGCAACCCGCTAATTCTCAATACGGTCACGCCGTGGGGCGACATCGTCGGTCCGTTCACCGGGCAGTGGTCGCCGCCGGACGGCGTCGTGGACTTCAACGACGAAATGGCGATCCAACAGAAGATGGCAGGCGACCCGGCGGCCCCGCACATGACGCGCGTAGACCTCGCGCCGCAGTTCGTCGATTACCTCGCCGACGATCAGGACCTGCTCGCGTTCTACAGCGCGCAGGGCGGCCAGCCGTACCCACCTGATTTCTTCGGCATCACGTCGCTCGAAGGCTGCACACTCGACGACGGGCAGCCGGCCTGCCCGCAGCCCTGCGGCGACCTCGATGGCGACGGGGACGTGGACCAGGCGGACGCGGCGATCCTGCTCGGCGCCATGGGTCAGCACGCGGGCGAGCCGGGGTTCGTCGCGTGCGCGGATTACGACGGCGACGGGGCCATCACGCTGGCGGACTACCAACTCTGGATAGAGTGCTACAACGGCGCCGGGGGGCTGCCGCTTCCGGGCCAGTAAGCGCGCGGCGGGACGAGCGGTGAGGTCAGAACGCAGGCGGCGGCGTGCACCAGTCCATCGTGTCGCGGGCTTCGCGCAGGCGGGGAAGGAGGTCGGCGGGAAGTTGACGCGTGAGCGCACGATCGATCAGGCCGGGTTGAAGCAAGTCTTCAAGATGCACCTGGTCGACGCGCCGAAACGCCTCCAGCTTCATTCACACCGGTGACGCGAGGTCAGTCACCCTAATGCCCGCGGGCCAGGCGTATCAAGCCCCGGTCACGCCGGCAGCCGGGCGCAGAATCGCGCGAGCGGAGCTTCTTCGTTCGCGTAGATCAAGTGCACGCGGGCGCTGCGCTTCGGGTCGTCCCTGTCCAGCAGAACGGGAATGCCGCCGGCTTTGTCAACGTGAAGATGGAGCGGCTCAACGGCGGCGTCGATCGCGGCCATGTCGCCTGGGCGGACGAGCAGGTCCACGTCCTTGGTAGCCCTCACGGCGTCTTCGCCGCCCGTCGCAACCCACCCGGCGACAGCGATTTCGCCGCTCACCGCGAAGGAAATGCCGGCCGCGTCCAACGCGGCGCTCACGTTGCGCACCAACTCTGCGACCCGCCTTGCCGCGCGCTCCTGCGTCTCAAGGTGCGGCAAGCGGACGGACGGGGCACCCGCCTGGCGCTACTGCGAGAGTAAGCGGCGATATCCGTTCACCGATCCAGCTCCGCCGCGATGATCTCGAGGCTCCCCAGGATCGCGACCACGTCGCTGATCTGGTGGCCGATGACCAGTTGCGGGAAGCACTGGTAGTTAATGAAGCTCGGCGGCCGGCAGCGCGCCCGGTACGCAGCGTTTCCGCCGTCGCTGGCGAGGTAGAAGCCCAGTTCGCCGGTGGGGCTTTCGATCGCGCCGTAGGCTTCGCCGATCGGCGGGCGCCAGCCGCGGTTGGTCATGATTTTTTCGAAGTGCGCGATCAGCCCTTCGATCGAGAAGTAGATCTCGCGCTTGTCGGGCAGCGCCGTCTTCTGGTCGGCGAAGACGTTCACGGGACCGTCGGGGACGCGGTCGAGCACCTGCACGATAATCGAGCACGACTGCCGCACCTCCTCCAGCCGCACCAGGAACCGCGCCAGCACGTCGCCCTCGTAGCAGATCGGCACCTTGAAGCTCACCGCCGGCGCGCCGTGTCCGTCCCAGTTGTCCGCGTAGCAGAGGTACGGCTCGTCCTTGCGCAGGTCGCGGCGCACGCCGCTGGCCCGCGCGGGCGGCCCGGTAAGCGACCAGTTCACCGCGTCGTCATGGCTGATGACGCCAATGCCGCGGCAGCGCTCAATGAAGATGCGGTTGCGGACGAGCAGCGTCTCGAAATCGACCAGCGCCGGCGGCAACTGCTCGAGCACGAAGCGCCGCACCTTGTCGAACCAGCCGGCGGGCGCGTCCTGCATCACGCCGCCGACGCGCGTGTAGCTGACCGTGAAACGCGCCCCGCAAAGCTCTTCGAGCAGGTCGTAGATAATCTCTCGCTCGTTGAACCCATACAGGAAGCCCGTGAGCGCGCCCAGGTCCAGCGCCGAAGCGCCCAGGCACAGCAGGTGGTCCTGTATGCGGCCCAGCTCGCAGACGATCGTGCGCAGCGCCTTGCAGCGCGGCGTGATCTCGATCCCGAAGAGCTTCTCGCAGGCGTGGTGCCAGGCGACGTTGTTGACGATCGGCGAGACGTAGTTCATGCGGTCGGTGACGACCACGTACTGATTGAAGTTCAGGTGCTCGCCGAGCTTCTCGAAGCCGCTATGCAGATATCCGATGTGCGGAACGCACCCAACGACCCGCTCGCCCTCCAGCTCGAGCACGAGTTGAAGCGTGGTGTGCGTCGCCGGATGCTGCGGGCCGAAGTTCAGCGTCCAGCGGTCGTCGCCCTCGCCCGGCGGAATCAGCCGGGTCGGCTCGAACTCGGTCAAGGTGCTCATGCGCTGCGGCTCCGTCGGGAAGCCCCGCTCACGGGAACTCCAAAGCGCAACATGCTAGCGGCGAACCGCGACGCCGAGAATGGCGGGCGAGGACGAAACGCGGCGGACGTAACGTAGCTCATGGCTCCAGCCACAAGAGCACGTAGCTCATGGCTCCAGCCATGAGAGCACGTAGCTCATGGCTCCAGCCATGAGAAATTGTCTGCAACGCGCGCCAGCCCCAGCGGGGCGAAAGAAAGCCAGCGAACCAACACGTCGCAGCTCCCGTTCGCCCCTCCGGGGCTGGTTCTGTGGAGAACGCACATTCCCACGGCTCACGCCGTGGGCTATGGTCTTTCGCCGCTCCGCGGCTGCTTCTTCGCGGCTCGCCGGTTGGGCTTCGCGTCCCCGGCTCGCTTTCGCTCCCGCCGCTTGACTGCGCCCCCGAGGCGTGTGCCGCTCAATCGAGGTCCACACGCACGTAGATCGTGCTCCCGCGGTCGTACACCGGGCGGTAGTACACGCGGCCGACCCGGTAATGCCGCACGCCGCGGTGCACGACGATCTCGCGTTCCGGAGGCAGATACGTGACCACGGTTCCGAGCGGCGGCTCGACCACGACGTAGCGCGGTTGGCCGAGGAAGATCTCCTCCGCGTAATACACGTCATCGTAGGTGTACAGCACGCGTCCGCCGAGCGCCACGCGACGGCAGCCGTAGGGCAAGTAGGTCACGTACGCGCCGATCGGCGGCGGCGCCACGACGTACTCAACCGACGGCCCGCGGCCCACCTCGATGTAGAACGTGTCGTCGCAGAAATAGTACGGCCGGCCGCCGTAGACCACCCGTGTGTATCGCTCCGGCAGCCGCCGGATCACCGTGCCGCGCCGGTCGTACTCGCGGTACGTCACGCCCTCGACGGAGCGCAGCCGGCTCTCCGGCCCGCGCCGCACGACGGTCGTACCGCGCTGGTCGCGCGACGCGCGCTCCGTGGCAGCCCGCACTGGACGAGCGCCGGCGCCGTGCGGCACGCGGACTTGCGCGTCGGCTGTGAGCGGGAATGCGAGCCACGCGGCCAAGCCGCAGCCGATGAGCTGTCCGAACGAGAATCGCCTGCACATGGGAGCACCTCCGTGCTGCGGACGGTTCGGTTTCGCCTGAGTCCGGACGGCTACGGAAGCAGGTCGATCGGCGACACATCCACGGCGACGCCGATCTCACCGAACGTGATGATGAACGCGTCGCCGCAGAAAAAGTCTTCCGGGTTCGTGTAGAACGCGTCGAAGATGTCGAAGCCTTGCACGAACGCGCCGTCGAACGTGTCGAAGTAATCCTCGGAGATCAGCTCGATCGCGCCGATGCAGGGGTATTCCAGCAGCAGCGTTTCGCCGTCGAGCACGAAGATCCCCTGTATGTCGCCGTCGACGGCGTACTGGTAGTAGCCGTCAAGGCCGGTCAGATTCTCGAAGCCGAGGATCGTGATGTCCGGCAGCTCCGCGATGATCACGTCTTCGGAGATGTCGTCGATCACGGTGACAGAGTTGTCGATGATAATCGTCTGGTCCAGGTCGTCGGGAAGCGGGATCGTCCGCGGATCCTCGACCTGGATCGAATTGACCTCCTGTTCGATCTTGAACTCGATGTCGTCGAGCTCGTCGAGGATGTCCTCAATCTCCTCGCCGCTCAGGCAGCCCGTGGTCAGCGGCAGGCCGCACATGGCGCCGAACATCAGCCCGAGACCCGCAACTGCTCGAATCCGTGTCCGCATGAGAGTTCCTCTCTCCGCCCCGAGTGGCCGCGCCCGCAATCACACGCCGACCGCCGCGCCGGCATCGAGCGCAGTCTACCGCCCTACCCGACCGGATCAACCGACGCCGCGCGCAATCCGGCGCAGGCGGCGCAGATTGCGCGCGTCCCACTCGACGCCGCGCTCGTCCGTGCCCTTGGGCGTCTCCAGGATCATCGGGACGCCCGCGAAGCGCGCATCGCGCAGCACGTGACGGAAACCCGCGGTTCCGATGCGGCCGTGCCCGATGTGCGCGTGACGATCGAGCCGCGAGCCGCACTCCCCGCGGCTGTCGTTGAGATGAAAGCAGCGAATCCGCTCCAGCCCAACGGTTCGCTCCGCCTCAAAGACCATTCGCTCGTACGCGTCCGTGCGGCGAATATCGTAGCCGGCGGCGAAGACGTGACACGTGTCGACGCAGACCCCGATGCGGTCCGCGGCCCTCGAAAGCCCGATGATCTCCGCCAGCTCGCCGAAGCATGCACCCAGCGCCGTGCCCTGTCCTGCGGTCGTCTCGAGCAGCGGCATGACGCGCACGGCAGGATGATCGCCGAGAATTCTCGCCAGCTCATTCGCCACGCGCCGCACGGCCTTCGCCCGCGGCTGCTCGCCCGCCGCGCCGGGGTGCAGCACGAGATACGAGATCATGAGCCGTTCGCAGCGCAGCAACTCGTCCTCGAACGCGGCGGCGCTGCGCCGGCGCAGCGCCGCGTCGGCCGACGCCAGGTTGATCAGATACGTGGCGTGTGCGACCGCCGGTCCGAAGCGCGGCGCGTGGAGCAGCTCGCTCCAACGCTGAACGTCGTCCTCGCGCAGCAAAGCGCCGCGCCACTGCCGCTGGTTCTTTACGAACACCTGCACCGTGTCCATGCCCAGCCGCCGCGCCTCGAGCAGCGCATGGTGCATGCCGCCCGCGACGGACAGGTGCGCCCCGAAGCGATGCGCGTCCGCATGCGGGCATGGCGACATCGCTCCCTTTTTGACCGCCGGCATGCGCCGCGTTGTAATGGGCGGCGTTCGGCGAATCAAACCGGAGCGTGCGGCGTGTCCAGCGATCGAGTCCTGATTCTCGCATCGAGCAGCGCGCGCCGCCGCGAACTTCTCGATCTGGCCGGCGTGTCGTGCGAGGTCATCCCCTGCCCGCTGCGCGAGCCGGTCGCACGCCCGGCGGCGACCGGGCCGGTGGCCTGGTCCGAGGCGCTGGCGTACTTCAAGGCGCGGGCCGTCGCGGACGCGCTCCCGGGGCGGCGGGTGCTCGGCGCAGACACGCTGGTGCATTGTGGCGAGGTCCTGGGGAAGCCGGACGACGCCGCGGACGCTCGGCGCATGCTCGAACTACAGGCGGGCCGCGCGACCGACGTGATCACGGGCTTGTGCCTGGTGCAGGCGCACCCGTCCGGCGAGGCGCGGCGCGTAATCGCTCACGCCGTCACGCGCGTCTGGATGCGTGACGATCCGCAGGAGCGCGAGGCGTACCTGCGCAGCGGCGACTGGGCGGGAAAGGCGGGCGCCTACGGGATCCAGGACGTGGGGGAGCGGCTGATCGAGCGCATCGAGGGGAGCTATACGAACGTCGTCGGTCTCCCGGTGGAACTTTTGAAACGGCTGATGACGCACGTGGACCGAACCTGGCCAGCCGCGTGAGCGCCCGACGGCTCGGGTGTCGCCGGCTTTGCGCGCAAAACGGACTGCCCGTCCACGCCGGTCGTCGCCAGACGCCGCCGCCCGGCCGCAGCCGCCGCGCCCCGCCCCGATAATGGCTGGTCCGGAGACGCCGCGTTGGATATAGTCGTGCGTCAGTGGATCGCGACCCGCGTGTCGCCGATGTGAGACGAGAAGGCTCGAAGCTGCCGAGCGTTATCGCCCGATCGGTGGGGAAGAATTACCCCCTAGTACCGAGGTTTCCCGGAGTATGGCCACCAAGCTCGATACGGCTCTGGGGGACTACCTAAAGCAGATCAAGCACTATCCGCTGCTGACGCAGCAGGAAGAGCTGCGCCTCGGGGCGCGCATCCAGGCCGCAGCCGACGCCGACCGGCGGCTGGGCGCCGAGGAGATCGGCCGAGCCGAGTACGAGCGCATCCAGCGCGAGGCGGCCGAAGCGCGGAACCAGATGGTGCAGGCGAACCTGCGGCTGGTCATCAGCGTGGCGAAGAAGTTCCGCAATCGCGGCCTGCCGATGGAAGACCTGGTCAACGAGGGAAACGTCGGCCTGATGAACGCGGTCGATCGCTACGACCCCGAGGTCGGGTCGCGGTTCAGCACGTACGCGAGCTACTGGATCGACCAGGCCATCCGCCGCGCCGTCCAGAACTCGACGCAGATGATCCACATCCCCAGCTACCTGATGGAGCAGATCGGGCACCTGAAGCTGGCGCACCGCGAACTGAGCGACAAGCTCGGTCGCGAGCCGACGCTGGAGGAAGTGTCGCGGCACATGGAGATTTCGCCGCGGAAGGCCGCCGCGATCTCGCTGGCCATCCGCGCCTGCACGTGCCCGACGCAGTCGGCCACGGACGAGAACGGCGCCTCCGTGACCAGCTCGCTCCCCGACCGCCGCACACCCGCACCAGGCGAGGCGTTGTTCAGCCAGTCGGACGCGGATTTCGTGACGCGGCTGCTGGAGTGCATCACGGAGCGCGAGGCGACGGTGCTGAAGATGCGCTACGGGCTGAGCGACCACAACGGGCGCAAGATGACGCTCAAGGAGATCGGCGACGCGGTGGGCCTGACGCGCGAGCGCGTGCGGCAGATCGAAAAGGAAGCCAAGATGAAGCTCGAGGAGTACGTCAAGGAATACCTTTGACCCGCGCGCGGCCCGCGCGCCGACGGACGTTGCCCCCCCGTGCAAGCATTTCAGTGCGTGATCTGCGGGAAATCCGTCTCGTACGAGCCGCCGCTCCCTGCCCTCTACCCGTTCTGTAGCCGGCGGTGCCGGCTGATCGACCTGGGCCGCTGGTTCAACGAACAGTACACGATCGACCGGGACGTGACGCCGGACGAGCTCGCCAGTCCCCCGCCCCGCGGAGATCCGTCGGATCGCGATTCGTAAAGACCGGCGCCCGAGCCAAGAGTTCAGAGTGAGAAGGGCGCGGTGAACAGTGCAAAGCGAAGCCCCGACGCTGGACACCCGCAGCGGGCTGCTCACAACTCGCCATTCGTCATTCGCAACTCTTGACGCGCACATCGCATCGCTCGCGCCGCTCGACGCGCTTCGCCCGCGGTGTCCCCGTCAACTCGCCATCCGCAGCTCTTCACTTTGCACTTCTCACGTTGCCCGTGTCACGCTTCACTCTGAACTCTCGACTCGCCCCTCCTAGCTGACTCTCAGTGCCGAAAGTGCCTTGTCCCCGTGAAGATCATCGCCACGCCCCGCGCATCGCACGCCTCGATCACTTCCGCGTCGCGCTTGCTGCCGCCCGGCTGAATAATCGCGGTCACGCCGGCGTCGATCAGGATGTCCGGCCCGTCGCGGAACGGGAAGAACGCATCCGACGCCGCAACTGCTCGATTCTCCCCACCCTCTGGGGGACCGGTCTCCGACCGGTCTTTCTGCCCCTCCCCTGGGGGACCGGTCTCCGACCGGTCTTTCTGCCCCTCCCCTGGGGGACCGGTCTCCGACCGGTCTTTCTCTTCGGCCAGATCACCAAAGCCAATCTGGCTGCTCCAGAACCACGGGTAATCTTCCGGCCTGCCAACCAGCCCGGCGGTGACCGGATTGTGCCACATGTAGTCCCACTTTTCGGCAAAGTCCTGCGCATTTCGTATGATCCGGTCGAAATTCTCATCCATCCAGAAGGGGCCGGATCGCCCGCGCATTCGGTTGATCTGTAACGCCGAAAACCCCTTGATGCTCTTAAGCAGCTCCGCGAGCGGCACCCATCGCTCCGCGCGCGCCTCGAACGGCGTCAATAGCAGGTGGACATGATCGGGCATTACACAAGCCGCGTGCAGCGTCATCTTGCTGCCGTGCCAAAACCGGCAGGCGTTCAGAATCAGGTCCCGCTCGTGGGGCGCGAGCTGCCCGGCACGAACCCGGAACGTGACGAAATAAGAGGCCTCCGGGCGCTCGATGTGCGGCAGGTGTCTGCGCCACGACTGTTCTTCCGATAGACCGGTCGGAGACCGGTCCCCCAGGTTCTGACCGGTCGGAGACCGGTCCCCCAGGTTCTGACTGGTCGGAGACCGGTCCCCGAGGTTCTGACTGGTCGGAGACCGGTCCCCCAGGTTCTGACCCGTCGGAGACCAGTCCCCCAGGTTCTGACCGGTCGGAGACCGGTCCCCCAGGTTCTGACCGGTCGGAGACCAGTCCCCCATGACGGGCAGGTGCCCGTTCTCCCGCGCCAACCAGGTCGCAACACGGCAACTCATCACCCGACTCATCTGCCCGGCGCCGTTGCCGATCAGCATGCCGTCGCGAACCAGGCAGATCGCATTGCTCTTGGTGTGCTTGCAGATCAGCCAAGCCAACCGCAGGTCCGTTCGCTCGCGCTCGGTCGGGGCGCGCTTCGTCACCACGCGCCATTGCTCTTCGTTCAGGCCGACCGCGTCCGCCGTCTGCGCCAGCATGCCCCCGGCGATGCTGCGGAATTGAAGCGCATTCGCGTCCTGCGCCGCGCTCGGGTCGCCGACGGCCAGCAGCCGCGCGTTAGCGCCCCACTTCTTCTGCGGCGGAGGCTCGGCGAGCCGTTCGCGCGCTCTTTCGGCAACATACGTACCGCGGATGACCGCGACCGCGTCTTCCGTGAACGACGGTGCGATCCACACTTCGACGAAGAACCCGCCCGGGGCGTTCGGCGCGCCGGACTCCTTCAGCGGCTTACCGAATCGGTCATACGTCTGCATCACCGCGGCCGCAAACTCGGCGTCCACGTCGAAGTTGCAGGCCAGGATGCCGCCCATCGCGGCGTTCGGGTCGCCCAGGTACGCCCGGCGGTACGCGTCCAGCCGCGCGGCGTGGCGCTCCGCCAAGCTAGACCCTGCCGCGACCGCGACACCGACGCCACAAGCGTTCGTATGCTTGATGAAGCAGCACACGGCCGGCGTTTCAGCCGCTAGAGTCCCGGCCCGGCCCACCGGTTCCGCCGGTTCCGCCGTGCCCACTTCCGTTCGGCGCGTAGCGCAAAGCTCCGCTTTGCCCTCTTCCGTCACATTCGTAGCGCAAAGCTCCGCTTTGCCTCCTTCCGTCACATTCGTAGCGCAAAGCTCCGCTTTGCCCTCTTCCGTCAGTTTCGTAGCGCAAAGCTCCGCTTCGCCCTCTTCCGTCGGTTTCGTATCGCAAAGCTCCGCTTTGCCCTCTTCCGTCAGTTTCGTAGCGCAAAGCTCCGCTTTGCCCGAATCCGGACCGCCCAACACTGCCGGGACCGGCGTCTGAGGGCCCACGTCTCTCCCGATGCCCAGTCCGAAGTAATCGACCGCGAACCACCACCGATATTCCGGCGGTGCGGCCGCCAGTCCTTCCTTGACGACGTTCTGTGCGATGTATTCCCACTTCTCGCGAAATTCTTCCGCATCGCGAATCCAGTGGTCGTACGATTCTCGGACCCAGACCTGTCCGACGTTGCCCCGCCGCTTGGAGATTTCCCGCCCGCTGAAGCTCTTGATCCCCTTCAACAACTTCGAGAGGTTTTCGAACGCGCCCGGCCGGTCCGGCCGTTCGCGGGGAGTGAGCAGCGCATGCACGTGATCAGGCATGACGACCGCCGCGTGCAGGTCCAGGCGCTTTCCGTCCCAGAAGCGGAGCGCCGCGAGAGTGATGTCGCGCTCCTCGGCGGTCAGTTCACCGATTCGGCTCGCGAACGTCACCGAATACGTCGCGCCGGGCAGACGCCAATGTGGCAGATTGCGCCGCGACCGTTGTTCGCCGGCCACGGGCGCAAGGCGGGCGTCCGTCGGTGCTGTGCGGGGTGGTGTTGGGCTAGGGCGCGGTTGCGTCTCCGCAAAGCAGAGCTTCGCGCTACGGTCTTCCGTGGATGTGGGGGCAAAGCTCAGCGTTGCACCACGCCCCGAGCGCGTCAGTTCAGCGCAGAGGAGGAGCGCAGCGTCGGCGTCGACGAGGTTGTTGTATGACAGTTGCTCCCGTGAGACCAGATCCAGCGGGCGTAGCGCCACAGGCTCGGCGTCGCGGCGGTATCCGGCCGCGCGCTGATGCGGATTCTCGCCATAACGAAAATCTCCCAGCTTGTGCAGCTCGCAGACCAGATCGTGAACAAGCGGCGCCGGGGCCGGAACGCCGGCGCGCCGCAGCGTTTCCTCATTCAGGAACCTGGCGATCGAAGCGTCGTAGTCGCAAGTCAAGCTGTACGCCAACCACGCGTACATGCGGCGAAGATACTCGACTCGCTCGGCATCGCTCGACCGAAGCACGTCGAGCACCCTGCTGATCAATCCGCGCTCTCCCACCACCCACACATGCTTGTGGTTTTTCGCCGCTGCACGCAGCAGCGCCACCCCGCCGATGTCGACCATCTCGATCGCCTGCTCCAGCGTGCAGCCCGGCGCCGCGACCGTCTTCTCGAACGGGTAGAGATTCACCACGACCATGTCGATCGGCTCGATCCCCGCCTCGGCGAGTTGCCGCATGTGCTCGGGGTTGTCGCGGTCTGCCAGGATCGCGGCGTGGATCTTCGGGTGCAGCGTCTTGACGCGCCCGTCCAGCATCTCGCCGAAGCCGGTGATGTCTTCGACCAGCGTGACGGGGATGCCCGCTTCCGTCAGCGCCTTCGCGGTGCCGCCGGTGGAGATGATTTCCACGCCGAACTCGTCGTGCAGCGCGCGGGCGAACTCGACGATCCCCGTCTTGTCGTAGACGCTGATGAGTGCGCGACGGATGCGCGTCGCAGAAGGCATGTCGTTCTCAGCCGCCGGCTCAGCCCCCGCCGTGCTGCTTCGAGACCTTCGACTTTCCGCCGGTGGGCGGCCCCTTCTCGCCGGTCTTGAGCACGTCCTGCGTCTGGGTCGTGGCCGGTTGCGATGCGGCAGGCGGCTCAGGCGCCGGTGGCTCCTTCTTGCCGGTCGTCACTCGCAGCGCGGCCAGCACCTGCTCGCGCGTGAGCACGCCGGCCTCGGTTCCGCGGGCACAGAACAAGCGTCCGTCATTGGCGGCCAGGAAAAACACTTTGCCGCCCATGACCGGCGCCGACTTGTTGAAACCGTTGGCGGGGATGGTCCTGCTCACCGTCCCGTCCGCGATCCGCACGGCCCGGATCTCGCCGTCCGTCGAAAGCACGTACACGTGAGCGCCGTCGCTAGTGAGCACCCGCCGCCCGTCGGCCATCTTCCAGAGTATCCGGTCCTGCTGCACGATCGGCGCCGTGCTGATCGCCACCACGCCGTCGTCCGGGCAATACTGATACGCCACGTCCTTCGTCACCGCCGGCGGCTCGTACAGCGGACCCGAGAGCCGCGCTTGCCAGCGCGTGCCGCCCGCCACGGGATCCAGTAAGTACAGCGAGTTGTCGCGGCTGGCGACGTAGAGGCCGTTCTCGTCGGCGACCAGGTCGGCGGTGACCGGTCCGCCCGGTCGCCGGACCCACACACGGGCCTTGTTGGACGACTTGCAGGCGAACACGTGACCGCTTTCGCTGGCGAAGTAGAGCACGTCGCCGGAGACCGTGGCGCGCGAGCTCACTGTCCCGTATGAGACCGTCCGCCAGCGTTCGAACTCGCTGGCGCCGGAATAGGCGTAGAAGCGCTGGTTGATCGCTCCGAAAAACACTCGCCGGCCGTCGCTGGCCGGGGGCGAGGCGACCGGAACGCGCAGGTCGAATCGCAGGATCGGCGTACCGAAGTAACGGTCGAAGTGCAGGACCATGGCGGGCGTGACGAAGATGGTCCGATCGCCGGCGTGAGCGGGCACGGAGACGCGGTAGCCGCCGCGAGTGACCTCGCACATCCAGCGCAGCGCGCCGGTCAGGGCGTCAACCGTGAACGCGTAGCCGTCCTGCGTGGTGGCGTAGAGCTGGTCGTCAACCAGGTACAGGTCGAGGACCTGCTGGTCCGGTTCGAGCGGAAGCTGAAGCTGCCAGAACTTGACCAGCCCCGCTTCATGCAGCGGCCCGCTGGGCAGGTAGTCCTCGGCGGCCGGGGCGTTCCCGGCCAACAGCAACGCGAGCAGGCCGACGCACGTGCGGGCTGCGTTCATTCGTTCGCCCTCAAGCGTTGGCGACCGGGCCGGCAGCACGGTCGGACCGCAGGCCGCGTGCGCCAACCGCACGAAACCTAGTCCTGCCGGCGGCGTTCGTCAACCGCGCATGCCGCGGCTTGCAAGCCCGTCGGCGCGCTCCTATGCTGCGCGGAGAGTCGGCCAACGGATGGGCCGCTGGGCGCGGAGTGGAAGAGCGTAACGGAGTACGTCCTTTCTAGCCAGGAGAGCGCGGATGAATGCTCGCAGTCGGTTGTCAGCGGCGGTGATCGGCGCGATCGCCGTGTTCGCGGTGAGCGGTTGCACCGACGCCAAGGACATGCAGATCCAGGCGTTGCAGGAAGAATTGGAGAATTGCAAGAAGGACAAGGCAGATCTCGAGGCCCGGCTCGCGTCGTGCATGAGCGACGCCGAGAACGCGCGGCGCCGCGCGCTCCAGCTCCAGGACATGCTGGACGAGGCGCGCCGCCAGCTCGCCGAGCGCCCGGCGCAGCCGTCCGGCCCGGTCATGCCCGAGGGCTGGCAGGGCAACCAGAACATCGCCTGGACCGACATCCAGGCCGAGATTCTGTTCGATTCCGGCAAGGCCGACCTCAAAGGCTCGGGGCGCTCCGCGCTGGACCGCGTGATGAGCGACATCCGCAGCAACTTCGCCAACCGCGAAATCTGGATCATCGGCCACACGGACACCGACCCGATCAAGTTCTCCAAGTGGAAGGACAACCTCGAGCTCAGCCTGGCGCGCGGCGCCGTCGTCGCCCGCGAGCTGACCAAGCAGGGACTCGACCCAGCGCGGGTGGTCGCCGCCGGCCAGGGCGAACACAACCCGGTCGCACCGAACGACACCAAAGCCAACAAGGCCCGCAACCGCCGCGTGCAGATCGTGGCGGTCGTGCGCCCGGCGGCAGCGCTGATGTCCGGCGAGACTGCCGGCATGTAGCGGACCGCGGCACTGCAATCGGCGGGTCCGCGGACCCGCCGCCCAGGCGGCCAGGGGCCGCCGGGAACGGGATCGCCAACGGGGCGGACGGCGGCGGCGCCACGGTGCGCGGCGCCGTTCGCCCTGCGGTACCTCGGGGGAGCGACGATGGAAGTTCTACCGGCGATCGACCTGCTCGGCGGACGGTGCGTGCGGCTCGTGCAGGGCCGTTATGACCGTGTGCTCCAGTACGAGGGCGATCCGCTCGAAGTCGCCGAGAGCTTCCGACGGCGCGGTGCGACCTGGCTGCACGTCATCGACCTCGACGGCGCCCGCGACGGGCGCATCGCCAACCTCGACACGCTCCGCCGGTTAGCCCAGACCGGAATGAAGATCGAGTTCGGCGGCGGCGTGCGCGACGAGGCCGCGATCCAGGCGGCGCTCGACGCCGGCGCGACGCGCGTCATTGTCGGCACGCGGGCGCTCCAGGACTGGGCGTGGTTCAAGACGCTGGTCCACATGGCCGCCTACATGGACAAGGTGGTCCTCGGACTCGACGCCAAGCTGGGCAAACTTTCAATCCGCGGCTGGCAGGAGGACACGCAGCGCGGCGTGATCGACATCGCCCGGGCGGTCAGCAACTGGCCGCTCTCGACCATTTGCTACACGGACATCGGCCGCGACGGCATGCTGCTCGGCCCGAACATCGAGTCCATCCGCGCCGTGTCGGAGGCCACCAGCGTCCCGATCGTCGCGGTCGGCGGCGTGACCGACCTGGAGGACGTGCGCCGGCTTTCGCAGCTCAACCTGGCCGGGATCGTCATCGGCCGCGCGATTTACGAAGAGACGATCGACCTGGTGGAAGCGCTGCGCGTCGCCCACCGCTCCGACGAGCCGAAGTGACCGGGGGCGCAACGGCGCACCGCTCGCTCAGGTCTCAGCGTTTCGCCTCGTGGTTCCAGGTCTGAGGCGATGCCAGGCTAGTGTTCTGTCTCAGAAATTCGCGGCATAATTTCGGGGACGTCCTTCCTCTGGTTCGCCACGCAAAGCTGAGCTTTGCGCTCACCAACTTTTGGGACGAATTTGTGAGACAGGACACTAGAAGACCGGTCTCCTGAGCGGTCTTGAGCCTGGTTCGTGGGGTGCGAAGGCTCCGCGCTACGACGCCGCGGAAGTTTGTGGAGCGGGGCGACGCTCCGCGCAAGCCGATTGCACGCCGATCGCGCCGGCTTCCGCGCGCGAGTCGATTCCGACCTTCGCGTCCGGCAGCACGCTGCGCAACTCCGCAAGCGGCACACCGCACACCGCGGCCAGCGCTTCGAGCTGCGCCCGCCGGAGCGCCTCGCCGCGCAGCCCGCACAGTCGGGCCAGCACGTACGCGCGGCAGACGCGCGTGTGATACAGCGGCTGGCCCCCGGGTCCGCCGAGCCGCACGATCTCCTGTTGCTGGCGCAGCCAGGAAGGCGAGCGGCGGAACCACTTGGCGGCCTCTTGCGGAGTCATCAGCTCCTGCTGGACGTCGATCATCGATTGGTCTCCAGGATGAGTGGTGCGAACGTTCGCCGCGCTGGCGCCGTGCGATCGCGCGCCGCCGCGCCATCTATCAATCTTATATATTCTACACGCAACGGCGCTGTTGTCAAGGAATTCTAGACTTCGCGCGCCTGGCCACCGGCGCGGGCCGTCGCCCCGCGCAGCCCCGCGGCCCGGGTTCGCCCCAAACGCCTCGCTTTCGCGCGCTCGTCCGCGTGATGGGCGCGTCCCCGCTCCCGTACGGTCGCGGCGCGGATCAGAGTCGACCGCCGCCCGCCGGCGCCCGTCGTTGCGGGAGCGGTCGGCCAGCGGTACAGTGCCGCGTTGATGCGCTGATCGTTCCCCCCACGCGGGAGCCGGCATGGAAGGCAGCGGGTACGGCGTCGTCGCAATCCTGATCCTGACCGTCACGGCCCTGGTCGCCGCCATTCTGGCGCTGACCCACCTGATCGGGCCCAAGCGCCACGGCGCCACCAAAGCCATGCCCTACGAGTCGGGAGTCGATCCGCTCGGCGACGCGCGCCGGCGGTTCAACGTCCGCTTCTACCTGGTCGCCGTGCTGTTCCTCGTGTTCGACGTCGAGATCGTGTTTCTCTATCCCTGGGCGGTCCTGTTTCCGCGGCTGCGCCCCGGCGCGGAGAGCGGCTATGCGGACTGGTCCGCGGCGATGCTCGAGGCCGGCTACGGCCCGGGTTTCCTGGCCCTGACGATCGGGTTCTTCTTCGCCCTGCTCACGGTCGGATTCGTTTACGAGTGGAAGCGAGGAGTCTTCAAGTGGGATTGACGATCGCCGAGCCCGCGACCGCCGGCGCCGCCGGCTTCTCGGTCACCCGCCTCGATTACGCCCTGGACATGATCAAGAAGCACGGCGTCAACTGGTGCCGCAAGCACAGCCTCTGGCCGCTGCCGTTCGCGACCGCGTGCTGCGGGATCGAGTTCATGGCGACCGCCGCCAGCCGCTACGACATCGCCCGCTTCGGATCGGAGCGGCCGAGCTTCAGCCCGCGCCAGGCCGACCTGATGATCGTCGCGGGCCGCGTGGTGGTGAAAATGCTGCCCGTGCTCCAGCGGGTGTACATGCAGATGACCGAACCCAAGTGGGTGATCTCGATGGGCGCGTGCGCGTCCACCGGCGGCGTGTTCGACACCTACGCCGTGGTGCAGGGGATCGACCAGTTCATGCCCGTGGATGTGTACCTGCCGGGCTGCCCGCCGCGGCCGGAGACGGTTCTGGAAGGGCTGATGGCGATCCAGCGGATCGTGTTGGAGCACGGCGTCCGGAGCAGCGCTGAGCGCGGCGGCGGTCTGCAACTGGCGATCCAGCCGCCGCAGATGGCGAGCCTGGGGCCGGGGTTTGGCTACCCGAACTGAACGCCGCGCCGTCTGGTCGCAATCACGAAAAGTCCCCCGCTTTTGGACCGTACGATGACCCTAAACGACGCGATCGAAGCACTGAAAGAGCGTTTCCCCGATCTCGGTGTGCAACCGCGCCCGCTCATCCGCTACCCGGACGGCCGCGACAGCGGCCAGTTCTGGGTGCGCGTCCCCGCTGAACGCCTGCTCGATGTGTGCCGCTTCTTGCACGACGACCCGCGCACGAAGTTCGAAATGCTCTGCGACCTGACCTGCGTGGACTACCTGAACTTCCCGGACGCCGAAGACCGCTTCGGCGTCGTCTACTCGCTGCTCAGCCTCACGCACAACCACCGCCTGTGGCTCAAGGTCTTCGTGAACGACCCGCAGCCGACCGTGCCCAGCGTCACGGGCGTCTGGAAAGGCGCGAACTGGATGGAGCGCGAAGTCTACGACCTGTTCGGCATCACGTTCACCGGGCATCCGGACCCGCGGCGAATCCTCTGCCCCGACTGGTTCGACTGCCACCCGCTGCGCAAGGACTACCCCCTGACCGGCCGCGGCGAGCGCGAGTCGCTGCCGGTCGTGACGCGCGAGAGCGCTTGAGCGGTCGCCTGTGTTCTGAGCCGCGCGCGTCGTTCCGAGCCGCGCGCAAGCAGGCGGGGATTCTTCGAACCGCAGCGCGCATCGCACGGCTGTCGCTCGTGAGGCAGGTTTCCCCCTTGCCTCACGGGCGCGGCGACGCGCGCGGTCGCAAGCGGACTACCTACCTGGGAATCGGAAAACTGATCTCGAAGCGCGCTCCGCCGCCAGGATTGTTCGCGGCGCTGATCGTCCCGTTCATCTCGCTCACCAGCCCGTGTGCGACCGCCAGCCCCATGCCGGCCTTGCGCATCGGCCCGCAGGCCAGCTCGCCCTTGGTGGTGAAGAACGGCTCGAACAGGCGCTCCATGTGCTCCGGCGCGATGCCCGCGCCCGTGTCCGAAACGGAGAGTGAAATCCGGTCGTCAATCTGCCGCAGCGAGACCGACAGCGTCCCGCCGCTGGGCATGGCCTCCACTGCGTTTGAAACCAGGTTGGAGAGAACGAGCAGGAACTGTTCGCGCGGGACGGAAAGGGTGGGCACAGGCTGGCAGTCGACCTTGAGCTCGATGCCGGCGCGTGTCAGCCGCTCCTCGTTCTGGTCGCAGCAGTACAGCACGGCCTCGGTCAGGTCCGCCACGTCGAGCTGTCGGTAGTCCGCCTGCGCGAACGCCAGAAGCTGCTGCGTCAGCTCCGCCGCGCGGCTGACCGCGTCGGCCGTGCGCTGGAGCGCCCGCCGCATGGCGGACATCGTGTTCATGTTCAGCGCGTGCTCAAGGCTCGTGGCGATCCCGCACACCAGGTTGTTGTAGTGATGGGCGATCGAGCCGGACAGCATGCCCAGCGCGTTCAGCCGGTCGCGCTTGCGCATGCTCCGCCGGTACTGGAGCCGGGCCGTGATGTCGTGGAACCAGATCGCCACGCCTTGCAGCGCGCCGTCGTTTTCGAGAATCGGCGTCATCCAGACGGCGTACTCGACCGGCTCGGCCGAGGCGGACTGAAGGCAGGTCCGGAATTCGCTCGGCTCGAGCGACCGCACCGTGGTCTGAAGGCTCAGATCGAACGTCTGCCGATCGTGCTCGGGGAGTATCTCGCGCAGCGCGGCGCCGGCCTGGCAATCGCGCCGGTCGCGGTACAGGTGCTCCGCCAACGAGTTCCAGGATCGGATGCGGCCCTCAGCATCGCAGGCGAAAATCGCCAGCCCGGCACCCTCGAAGAGGCGCTCGAGAAACTCCGCCTCCAGCCGTTGCGGGCCGGCGAGGTTATTGGCTGCGCTGGCCGACATCAGTAACTTCCGGTCTCAAAAACACATACGAATTATATCGACGGTTCTCCCGCACCGTGGTGAGAAAAGCGTTCCCCAGCAACAGCGCGTTGCCATCGGCCTCGTCGGGCGTAATCAGCACAAACTCATCAGGTCCGAGAACCAGGTCCAGCGCCGCGTCCGGAAACGCCGTGCGGTACTGGTTCGGAACCTGCCACATGCCGGCTTGCGTCCGCACCCAGCGCCAGCCTTCAAGCTCCTGATGCACCTGCGGCACGATCTCAAGCAGCAGCCGGTCCCGCGTGGCCGGGTCCGGAACGTACGTCGCGGTCAGTACGTTGCGGCTGGCCGGCCAGGTGTTCCCGCGCAGCGTGTCCGAAGCGTCGATGTAGAACAGCGTCTGCGCCCGCGGCTCCGGCGAGAGTTCCAGCGCCAGTGGAAACCCCGACGGGACACGCAGCGGCGTCGCCTGGAACACCACAGCGCCCTCGATCGAATCGAGCACGGCCTTGATCGGCGGCCAATCGTCCACCCGGCCGATCCCGAACCGGATGCCGTTGCGCCGCAGCCGAAGTCGCATGGTCTCGTCGATCACGCTCTCGCGCATGTGGTTCCACACGCGGGCGGCGGACGCGGCCTGCTCGGCGGGAATCTGCACGTGCAGCACGGCCAGCAGCAGCACGTCGCGGCCCGCGAGCGACTCGTCTCGCCGCGCGCTCCCGCCGGGCTGGATCGGCGTGAACGCCGTGTCGCCGGTGGAAAGCAGCCCGCCGGACGGGTTGGGCTCGGCTGCGGACGGCGCTGTTGCGGGGGTGCGGCAAGCGGGGAGGATGAGAGTTGAGAGAAAGACGGTCGGCAGCAGCGCGAAACACGATCCGCGTCGATGCTCACATCGACGAATTGCCGACATCCGCTGCCCCTGCCGAAACGAGCGATCGGATCGTGAGAAACCGACGCGAATTCCCTGAACCCGCGGCCATTCTACCGCGCGCGCCGCTTGTTTACCATTGAGCCAAGCCCGATAGCACAGACGCCTCGCCCATCCGCGACGCTGCGGCCATCGCCGTTCACCATTGAGCCTCCTCGAACGGCCCGCGCGGCGCTGCGCGCTTCGCCTGCCGCGAAATCCCCTGGAGGATCGCGGCCGCCAGCGCCATGTCGCCGGGCGCTGTGATCTTGATGTTTCTGCGATCCGATGGCACGACGGCCACCGCGTGCCCGGCGCGCTCGACGACCTGCGCGTCGTCCGTCGGGCTCTCACCCGGCGCCAGCTTGGCGTACGCGTCGACCAGCAATGAGCGGCGGAAGACCTGCGGCGTCTGCGCCTCGTACAGCCCCGCGCGCGGGACGGTCTCGGCGATCCGCCCGCCGTCGACGCGCTTGACGGTCGCCGTGATCGGCGCGGCCAGAACCGCGGCCCCGGTCTCGGCCGCCTTGGCGAACACGGCGTCGATCCAGGAATCAAGCAGGCACGGCCGGACGGCGTCGTGCACGCACACGAGGTCCATCTCCGCGCTCACCTGCTCGAGCGCGCGGCGGACCGACTCGTGCCGCTCTGCGCCGCCTTGCACCAGCCGCACGTTCATGAACATCAGGTTTGCGGCGTATTTCTCCTTCACGGTGTCGTAGTCTTCCGGCGCCACGGTGAGCAGCACCTCCCCCACATCCGGACGGCTGATGAACAACTCGATCGTTCGAATAAAAACGGGCCGGCCGTCGAGCTGCGCGAAGGGTTTCTTGACGTCGCCGCCGAAGCGCTTGCCCGCGCCGGCGGCCGGGATGATTACCGAGGTCTTGGCCATGAGCGTGCTCCTGGCGGGCGGCGAATCGTCAGCGCTTGCCGTCCCGCGGGCGCGATTTTGATTGCGCATATGGTAATGCGGCGAACGAAAAAACCACGACGCAGCGCCCACCC
>JABRWC010000154.1:0-46330 GCA_039961675.1 Phycisphaerae bacterium | reverse complement strand
GCCAAGCCCGCGCGCCCCCGCCACCCGCCCGAGCCAGTCCACGCTCAGCAACGTCAGCGGGGGAAGGATCGGCTGATAGTGATACGCCTGGTGGCCGCCCGAAAGGCTGATCGCCAATAGCCCGACGCCGAGCCAAACGGACGCCACGCCGAACAACCCGTGCGCCCGCGGCTCACCGCCGCGTGAGCAGGCACGGCGCAGTGACGCGACCGAAGCCGCGGCGCTCAACGCGGCCCAGCCCAACGTCAAGTCCAGCCGCGCCAGAAGGGCGCGGTTCAACCACACGGATTGAAACGGAATCGGAGCCGCGCCGGCAGCGGCGATTGCGTCGCGATTGAACCCGACGATCGCGTACGCGGCGTCTTCGAGCGCGCCCTGCGCGGCGAGCACCGTGATCGGCGGTGCCTGAGCTGCGGCCACGCCCGCTAGAAACAGGCCGATCGCGCGCCACCGACTCAATCTGCCGAGCGCCGGCATGCTGGGTGGCGTCGCCGCGACGACCACCGTACAGGCAGCGAGTGCGCCGAGACCCGACTGCTTGAACCACGGCGCCGCACCGCACGCTGCGCCGGCGACCAGCAGCCACGCGAGCCTGCCGCGCCGCCGCCATCGACACAGCGCCAGAACTCCGACGCATTCGCACGCGACGACGAACGTCTCCGTCCGGTTCGCGCCGCACTCGAAGTGTATTTGCGTGAGCATCACGAGCGCCGCGGGCAATCCGATCCAGAGCGCGGACGGATGATGCGTCGTGGCGATGATCCCCGAGAGCGCTCCGAGCGCCACGATCAGCGCCGCGGCCGAGACCAGCACCTCGCCCGCGACGCCCTCGCCGCAAGCCACGAAGGCGGCCGCGTTCAGCCACCAGATTCCCGGCGGCTTGTTGTCCCACACGTCGCGGTACGGCACCGCGCCTTGCGACACGCACCAGCCGTAGTAGGCGAAAAGCTGGCTGTCGGCGGCGTTCTCGCGCCAGTGAACCGCGGACTGGTTGACAACCACCGCCGCGAGGATCGCTGCAATGACTACGGCCGGCCCTGCGATGCGAGCGACGGGCGAGCACCGTTTCGATGAAGGGGCTTCCACCTTGGCCGGGCTCCCGTGTCGCGGGCGTTCCGCGCACGTGCGGCGCAGCGAAGCCGTTCACGGTCATTCCGCGGGGGATGCCGGATTGGGCGAACGCGCCGCAAGCAGCTCTTCAATTCTCGGCAGAGCCTTCCGCAACGCCTGGCCCCGATGGCTGATCGCGTTCTTGCGTTCCGCCGGAAGCTCCGCCGCCGTCAGCCCCAGTTCCGGGATCAGGAAGTGGGGGTCGTAGCCGAATCCGCCCGCGCCGCGCGGCTCGTCGCAGATGACGCCTTCGAGCGTGCCGTCCGCCTCGGCGACCACGCGGCCGTCGAGCGCGAACGCGACGGCGCAGCGATAGCGCGCCGTTCGCGCCGCGGGGGGAACGTCGCGCAGCAGCCGCACCAGCTTGCGATTGTTCGCCCGGTCGTCGCGCGCCTCGCCCGCGAAGCGCGCCGAGCGCACGCCCGGCGCCCCTTGGAGCGCATCGACTTCCAGCCCGGAATCGTCCGCGAGCGTCGGCAGGCCGGTGGCTGCGGCGTAGTACAGCGCTTTCTGACGCGCGTTGTCGGCGAACGTGCGGCCGGTTTCCGCCGACGGGGCGACGTGTGGAAATTCGTCCAAGCTGCGCCAGCGCAGCCCGGCCGCCAACTGGCGCAGCTCGCGCAGTTTTCCGGCATTGTGCGTGGCAAGCAGGATTTCGGGCATGTCTCTCAGCCGCCGGCCGGGGCGATCGGCTCGGGTCGCGGGATCTTTACGGCGAACGACGTGTGCGGGTCGCGGATTTTCTCCCCGGTTCGCGGGTCGCGGCGGATTTCATAGAACGTCACCCCGTTGTGCAGGTTGTGCGGAAACTTCTTCTGCAGCGCCAGCATCCGCTCGTCCACGATCCGCTCGGTGAATTCGACGATCCCGGTCAGCGGGTGCTTCCGCTGAAAGCCCTGGATCGCCTCCTTCGGAAACGAGCCGACGCAGACGATGCTGTTCACGTCGCCGTGGTCCAGGTACGCCTCCTCGCCCTGGTCACGGAGCAGCTTGCAGTACTGCTCGGCAGCCTGGCGGCGCTCGCGGAATTCGCCCTCGTCATAGAACACCGCGACCTGGAGCGACCAGTACCCGGAGGCGCCGCGCAGCAGCCAATCCGGTCGCACGCCGCTGCCCGCAGGGAGCGTGCTCATGGTCGCCAGCTCGAACGGCCAGATGTCCTGGCCGCCCAGGGACAGCTTGCGCAGCGCCTCCAGCGTGGGGATCGGATTCGGCTCAAACGATTCTTTCTGGGTGCGCTTGTCGAAGCGGCGCTTGAACTCGCCGTAGTAGAGGCTGCTCCCGCCGGCCTCGTCGAAGACCCGCACCAGCTCAGGCTTGAACCCCTGAGCCTTCTTGAGCGCCTCGGCATACCGCCGGGCGATATCGGGGGCGTTCGGTCCGCTGAGCGTCATGCAGCGAATGGCCCAGACATCCTGCGAGTCCTTGTCCTTCTTGAGCCAGTCGAAGAGCTGGGCGTGCGCGGGCGCGGCCGCAGCCAGCGAGCCAAGCGCGACCAGCGCCGCGGCCAGCGGTCGGTTCCTGCGACATCGGACAATCACAGCGGCACCTCCTGCGCGGCGCGCTACGCGGCGCGTGCAAGTCAGCCCTGTAGTTTACACTGCCGCGCGGGCTATCCCATCGCCTCGCGGCCGGCGCCCCAACGTCGCCGGATTGCCAGCAGCGTCGGCAGAGCCGTGACCGCCGCGGGCAGCACCTCGACCCGGCTGTCCGGATCATCGCGCCAGACGATGCCGACCTCGCGGACACGCAGCCCCAGGGCTGCGGCGATAGCCAGCGCCTCGCAGTCGAACAGCCAGCCATTCACGGTGCAGCGCGAAAACACCGCCTGCGCCGCCTCATGCGTGAACAGCTTGAAGCCGCACTGCGTGTCGCGGATCTCGTGCAGCAGGAGCCGCCGCCGAACCGCTCGGAACAGCCACGCCGCGATGCGCCGGCCCAGCGGCTGCGGCGGGGCGAGAATCGAGTCCGGCATGTCGCGCGAGCCGATGACGACGTCCGCCCCCTCGTCGAGCGCCCGATCAAGCTTGGGCAGCTCCTCCAGCGGGGCCGACAGGTCGGCGTCGCACATCAGGACGCGGCCGCCGCGCGCTGCGAGCATCCCACGGCGGACCGCGGCCCCCTTGCCGCGGTTCTGCGCGTGCGCCAGCACTCGGCCGCGCAGCTCGCCGTGCGTGAATTCGAACTCGGCGCCGTCCTCGCGCACGATGGCAACGGCGCCGCGAATCGCGTCCGGCGTGCGGTCAGTGCTTCCGTCATCGACGACGATCAGCTCGGTGCACGCCCGCGACCGGCGGGCGAGCGCCGCCGCGTGCTCCAGCACGGAGCCGACGTGCTTGCGCTCGTTGAACGCCGGGACCACGATCGAGAGGCCCGGGCGGACCGGCGCTTCGCTGGCGTCGCGCGCGGAAATATCCGCGGAAACGGACATTCTCGGAGTGTACTCGCGCGGTGGGCTGAATGCGTCGCCGGCTCACGCTCGGCTGTGGCTCGGGTGGCTTGTGCGAACCCCGCACGGCAGTGCGGGGCGGACCGTCGCTTCCGCGAGGGTTCGGATCGCCGGCGCGACGGCGTTCCGCACACGCGCTCCGTTCCCTGCTCCCGGCTACCCGCGCCCCGTTCCCTGATCCCCGCGCCCCGATCCCTGATCCCCGCGCCCCGATCCCCGGTTCCCGTTCCCCGTTCACGGCCCGTTGTCCCGTTTTCCATGCCGGCGGGACGCCGACGCCCCCCCGGTCGTCGCCTTCGCGCAGGCGGGGTCCGGTTCGCTTCATAGTCCCTGGGTTCCCGCCTGCGCGGGAATGACGGTTGTACGCCTGAATTCCCGCTTGCGCGGGAACGACACGGTGCCGACGGTCGCCCCCGCGCAGGCGCGCGTTCCCCTCGTCACCCCCGCGAAAGCGGGGGTCCAGTGCGCGTCATGGTCCCTTGGTTCCCGCCTGCGCGTGGATACCAGCGCGACGCTGACGCTCCCCCCGCACGGATTTGTCAAGCGTGAACTGTCAGACCGTGTTCAGGGATCGCCCAGCCGCCGCAAGTCTTCTCCCGCGGGTAGCGTCTCTGCGCCGCTTCATTGTACAAGAGCCCGCTGGCGATGCGCAGAATTCCCCGCCGGCCGTAGCGCGTTCGAAGCAGCGGGCGCAGCCGAACGCCGCCGTTAAACGTATCATGCCGCCGCGAAGTCCTGGGGCCGGAGATCACCATGTCCGATGCGCTTCCCGCCGCGTGCCGCTGTGCCGTTCTCACCGCGTTCAACCAGCCGCTGGAGGTCCGGCGCTATCCGCTGCCGCGCGAGCTTGGTCCCGGCGAGTTGCTCATCCGCGTGGAGCTGGCGGGCGTTTGCGGCACGGACGTACACCTGCGGCGGGGCGAACTGAAGATCCCGCTGCCGATGATCCTCGGGCACGAGACCGCGGGACGGATCGTCGCTCTCGCTGACCGCGATGCGAAGGACTGGCTCGGAAACCCGCTCCGCGTCGCCGACCGCGTGTCGTTCACCGTCGGCCGCGCCTGCGGCCGCTGCCGTTACTGCCGCGTGTACCGCCTGCCGAGCCGCTGCCTGAACCGCAAAGCGTACGGCGTGAGCACGCCTTGCGACCAGCCGCCGCACTTGCTCGGCGGCTACGGCGAGTATCACTTCCTGCACGCGGACGCGGCCGTGTTCCGGCTGCCGGACGATTTGCCGAGCGAGGCGGTTGTGGGGGCCGGCTGCGCGCTGGTGACAGCGGTTCACGGTTTCGAGCGGATGCGGATGAACTGGGCGGAGACGGTTGTGATCCAGGGGGCCGGACCGGTCGGGCTGGCTTCGCTGGCGGTCGCGAAGGAGGCGGGCGGGCGGCCGATCATCGTCATCGGCGGGCCGCGCGACCGGCTGGAACGCTGCCGGCGCTTCGGCGCCGACGTGACCATCGACATCGACGAGGTCCGCGACCCCGCGGAACGGCGGCGGCGTGTGCAGGATGTGACCGGCGGGCTGGGCGCCGATGTAGTCGTGGAGTGCGTCGGTCTGCCGCAGGCGGTTGTCGAGGGCTGGGAGCTGTGCCGCGACGGCGGGAAGTACCTCGTGCTCGGGCACTACGGCGACGCGGGTCCGACGATGCTGAACCCGCACCTCATCACGCGCAAGGAGCTGACGCTGTACGGGAGCTGGGGCAGCGAGCCGCAACACTGGGCGACGGCGCTGGAGTTCCTGCGTACGCGGCGGGACCGCTACCCGTTTCACGAACTGATCACGCATCGCTTCGGGCTGCACCAGGTGAACGAAGCGCTGGACGCGGTTGCGAAATGGCAGACGGGCAAGGCGGTTGTGGTCCCCGGCGGATGAGCGTGCGTGCGGGAGTGGAGTCGATCCGAGCCGCAGCCGTGGTCTGAGCCGTGCCTGTAAACTGAGCCGTGACCGTCAGTGTGCGGGGTAGCGGAGTGGACGTTCGCAAGTGGAATTCCGAACGCGGGTCGTCGGCACCCGGGAGACGGCTGACAAACCCCGCTTGCTGACACGCGCGGCTCGGATGGGAAGTCGCGGCGCAGCGGGGTCAGATGGCGGTCGCCGCCAGGCGCGCCTGCTCCTCGCCGATCGCGTTCACGACGAATTCGACGGCTTCGTCCGCGGTCAGGAGCTTTTTCTCGCCATCGCGGCGATGGCTGACTTCGACATGTGCTTCGGCCAGGCTCTTCTTGCCGACGACGACGCGGTAGGGGACCCCGATCAGGTCGGCGTCCTTGAACTTGAAGCCGGCGCGCTCGTCGCGGTCGTCGAACAGCACCTCGACGCCGGCCTCGGCGAGCTTGTCGTGAATCTCACCGGCGACGCGCATGACTTCCGCCTCGCGCGGGTCGAGCGCAAGGATCAGCGCCTCGAACGGGGCGATCGACACCGGCCAGATGATGCCGTTGTCGTCGTGGTGGGCCTCGATCGCGGCGGCGACGATGCGGTTCAGGCCGATGCCGTAGCAGCCCATGATGTAGGGGTGAGGGCGGCCGTCCTTGCCCAGGAACGTGGCCTTCATCGCGTCGCTGTACTTGGTGCCGAGCTTGAAGACGTGGCCCACCTCGATCGCCTTGCGGATCGTCAGCGCGGCCCCGTCGCCTCGCGGCGAGCGGTCGCCTGCGGTCACGTTGCGGATGTCGCCGATCCGCACGCGCTCGCCTTCCAGCGGGAAGTCGCGGCCGGGGTTGAGGTTGATCACGTGGTAATCGGTGCGGTTGGCGCCGCTGGCGGCGTTGCGCAGCGTGGCCACGTCGCGGTCCACGATCAGTTTCTCGACCTTGTCGGCCAGACCTTGCGGGCCGGCGAAGCCGACCGCGGCGTTGGTCAGCTCCTCGATGGACTGCGGCGTGGCCATCTCAAAGTGCAGAACGAGCTCGTCGGGCAGCGCCCGAGTGACGATCTTACGCAGTTTGTTCTCGTTGACCTCGTGATCGCCGCGCACCAGCGCCACGATCCAGCCTTTCCACTCGATCTCCTTGCCGCTGGCGGTCTTGATGCACCGCAGGTCGTAGATGAGCGTCTTGATCATCTGCGCGGGCGACGTTTTCAGGAACGCGCAAACGTCCTCCACGCGTCCCATTCCCGGCGTGTGAACGGTTTCCAGCGGCCGCATTTCGGCGGACTGCGCCGGGTGCGGCGCGCACGTGGCGCGCTCCATGTTCGCGGCGTAGTCCCCGGCTTCGCTCAACACCACCAGGTCCTCGCCCGCGTCGGTCAGCACCATGAACTCGTGCGAACTGTCGCCGCCGATGGGGCCGCTCTCGGCCTCGACCGCCAGATACGGGAGTCCGCAGCGGCCGAAGATGCGGCAGTAGGCGGCGTACATTTTGTGATAGGACTGGTCGAGGCCCGTGACATCGGCGTCGAACGAGTAGGCGTCCTTCATCAGGAACTCGCGCGTGCGCAGTACCCCGCTCTTGGGCCGCGCCTCGCCGCGGAACTTGGTCTGAATCTGGTACAGGTTCACCGGAAGCTGCTTGTAACTGTTGAGGTGCGCGCGGGCGATCTCGGTGACCACCTCCTCGTGCGTCGGCCCGAGCACGGTGTTCGGCCGCCAGTCGCCCTCCGGCCCGGCCAGGCGCAGGAGCGTGTCGCCCATGGCGTCGGTGCGGCCGGTCTCCTCCCACAGCGAGAGCGGCTGGAGCACGGGCATGTGCAGCTCCACCGCCCCGGCGGCGTCCATCTCCTCGCGCACGATCTGCTCGACCTTGCGCAGCGTGCGGTAACCCAGCGGCAAGTAGCTGTAGATGCCGGCGGCAAGCTGCCGGATCAGACCCGCGCGCAACATCAGCACGTGCGAAGCGGCCGTGGCGTCCTTGGGGATTTCCTTGGTGGTCGGGATGAAAAACTCGGTCCAGCGCATGGGCCCGCCTTTCCAGCCGCCGCGGAAGCCCGCACAACTCGCAGACCGCAGCGAAGCGGGCATTCTGCCTTTGCCGGCAGGAACATGCAAACGCGCGCGGCGGCTTGAAGATCGGACGCGGGCCGGTATGATCGGCTGTTCGCCGCCGTGTTTGGGCGTGGCGGCGCTGTCGATCGGCCCAGGCAAACGAGGGATTGGTGTGCATGATCAGGGTTAAGGTCCGCGCGAACGAATCCGTCGAACAAATGGTGCGCCGCTTCAAGAAGCTCTGCGAGAAGGAAGGCCTCACGCGCGACATCAAGCGCAACAGCTACTACGAGAAGCCTTCCGAGCGGCGCCGCCGCAAGGTTCGCAAGTCCCTCAAGCGCATCGCGCGCGAAGCGTTCTGATCCGGGCCGCTCGGAATGCCGCGCGAACCGTCTCTGGCAGCCCTCGCTGCGGGGAAGTCCCCCGCCGTAGCGGCCGCGACGCGCGCCGCGGCGTGCCGCCACAGAATGATCCGTACGCGCGTGAGAGCGCACTGATGTCGGCCGAGCCGCTGCCCCGAGCGCCGCAGCCCAGTCCCGCAGATGACGCGCTGGCGTTCGCGGTCCAGGCGGCGCGGATCGCGTTCGAACACCGCGCCGAAGACATTCGCGTGCTCGACGTGCGCGGGCTGAGCAGCCTGGCGGACGCGTTCGTGATCGGGACCGGAACGTCGGACCGGCAGATGCGCGCCGTGCTCGATCGCTTGGACCAGTTCGCCCGCAGCGTCGGCCGCAAACGCTTCAACATCAGCGGAACGCAGTCGTCGAACTGGGTGCTGGCCGACTACATTGACGTGGTGATCCACCTCTTCGATCCGGCCCGCCGCGGCTATTACGATCTGGATGGGCTGTGGGGCGATGCGCCGCTGGTCGAGTGGCGCCCGGCGGCGGTCGGCGCGGTGCCCGCCGAGCCTTCGCCCGGCGATTCGGACTGACCGTTCCGCGTCGCCCGTCGGCGGGCCGAAACGCGACGAACCGCGCGGGGGCGCGCGGTTCGCCGGGGGTTCCTTCAGAGAGGCTTTCGAGCGCGGGTCATTCCTTGCCCGGGTCCTGCTCCAGCATCTTGCGCAGGTAGCTGTTCTCGCGGCGCGTGGCCTCGAGGTCGAAGAGCAGGTACTTGATCCACATCCGCAGGAAGTCGATGTTCTCCTGGATCGCGCCGACGCTCTTCTTGATGTCCTCGTGGCGTCGACGTGTCTCGGCGGCCAGGGCGTGCAGACGCTCGCGCTCTCCCGGGGGCAGCGTGTCGATCTGTGCGATCAGCTCGCCCAGTTTCTGCTGGAATACGGCCTCGTCCATGCTTCCATCCTCCCGTGGATCGCACGGTGCCTGTCGCCCTTCGCCGGATGATCGTATGTCGCGCTGAATCGCAAAGGCAACGGAGTTCGCTTCGCGCGCCGCGAACATACGATGCGTTCGAGAGGGCCGGGAAATCACGGAAGCGCGGGCGCGGCGGCGCGCGATTATGAGACGGATCGGCCACGGCGGCGCCGCGCGCCGCCAGCCGAGCCGCGCACGTAAGTAGGCGGTCTCTTCGCATGCCGCACGTCCGTAGGAGCGGTCTCCAACTGCGATGCGCGGCATGCGACCGCGTGACCGCTCCCTTACGGTCGCGGCTCGGCTGGGCACGGTCGCGGATTGGGTGGTTACGCCGCGTGACGACTGAATGCGAACATGAGAATCAGTCGGCCTCGTCTTCGCCGACGGGCTGGATTTTCGCCCGACCGCGCAGCATGCGGAACGTGCGCTCGGTGGGGAAGCGGCTGCCCAGCGTGCGGGGCACGGGCTTAATGCCCGCGGACTCCAGCGCGGCGTCGCGTCGCAGCACAGTCAAGAAGCGCTCCGGGACGATTTTGCCTTCGGGCGATGACGGCTTGAACGGCTCCGGAAGCCGGGCCGCGGGGGCCGGCGCCGGCTGCGGCTGCGGGGCGTCGCGGCGCGGCGGCTTCTCCGAGCGCGGGCGGCTGTCTCGCGCGCGGCCGTCACGTGGGCGATCGTCTCGCGGGCGGCGGTCGTCCGCGTGCCGGCGATCCGGCCGCGGTCGCCCGCCGTGGCTCGGCTGCGGCGCTTCCAGCCGATGCATCGGCTTGCCGATCGCGGCTTCGATCGCCTCGCGCTGCGCCTGTTCGTCGGCCGAGACGAGCGCCACGGAGCAACCGCCGCGGCGAAGCCGTGAGCAGCGCTCCATGCGGCGCAGATACGCCCGCGGGTCGTGCGGAAGCTGGTAGTGGATGACGTGCGTGGGCGCGATCGTGCTGAGCCGGGCGGGCGGTGGATCGACGGCGACGATCACTTCGCTTACGGGCCGGCGCGGGCCGCGGGCGTCGCGGCGCGGGGGCTCGCTCACGGGCCGGGCGTTCATGCGCGCGTCGCGGAGCGCCGCGACAACGTTTTCAGCGGCCGCTTCGTCGTTTGCAAACACCACCGCGAGCTTGGGCGGCCCCTGGCGGACGAACGCGATCAGCGTTTCGATGCGCGCCGCGCCGTCGGTCTCGATCCAGCACTGCTCGGCCTGCTCGGCGCGCGACATGCCCGCCGGGGCCGCGATCGACACCGGCTCGCGGAGCACGCGCTGCGCGAGCTCGCGCAGCTCGTCGCCGGGCTGCGAGGCGACGAAGACGTTTTGCCGGGATTCGGGCAGTTGCTCCAGGATCCGCTCCAGGGTGGGGCGGTCGCCTTCGTTCCAGATCACGTCGGCTTCGTCCACGACCAGAATGCGGAGCGCGCTCGCGTCCACCCCTTCGCGCGACAGCAGCGGCAGCGCGCCGCGCGGCGTGGTGATGACGATTTCCGCGGCGTGTCCAAGCCGGTGCGGGCGCGGGGCGCGGCCGGCGCCGGCATCCGGGGAGTAGACCTGCAAGCCGCGCTGCGAGGCGAGGCGGGCGCAATTGGAAGCCAATTTCGACGCCAGAGAGCGTGTGGGCTGGAGGATGAGCGCCTGCAATCCGGCGTCAGGCGTGACGGTCTGGACGATCGGCAGCAGATAGCCGTTGGTCTTTCCGGCGCCGGACGGCGCCTCGACCAGGCAGTCCTTTCCGGCCAGTAGCACCGGGATCATTTCACGTTGAAGCGCCGTCGGCGGGGCGCTTCGCAGGCGTCCGAGCGCCGCGACCAGTTCCGGGTCGACGCCCAGCTCGGTGAAACCGGATTGCGAACCACCCGCTTCGATGTCAACCGTGTTCGTCATGTGTGCTTTCGTCGAGGCCCAAACCAAGGGAGGCAGCGAACCCGTCGCGGTCCGATAATGCCCGACCTTCACAGCGCTCGTATCCAATATCATAATTTAGCGGGCTGCGAAGATTGCACAAGTGTTCTCGCCGTTCCCGCTGCGGTCGGGACGCCGCGGGCCGGCTGCATCCCGCCGGTCGTAGCGCGGGTATACCAGTGCGAGCGACGCGCGTGCCGCCACGGGCTGCGCGCCGAATGGGCTGTAAGGGTCGCGGATGCCGACGTTTGCATACAGGGCCAGGAACGCCAGCGGCGACGCGGTGCAAGGCACGCTCGTGGCCGATACTCCGCTGGCGGTGACGCGCATCCTCGACGAGCGGGCACTGGTCCCGGTCGAGGTGAACGAGGTCAAAGCCCAGGAGCGCTCGATCCTGACCGGGCAGGCGCGGCGTGTCAGCCCGTCCAAGGTTGGCGTGCTGTACGAGCAGCTCGCCGACCTGCTCAAGGCCGGCGTACCGGTGCTGCGCGCGTTGAATGTCTTGAGCCGGCAGGCGGGCAGTCCCGCGCTGGTGCGCGTACTCCGCGAGGTCCACGACGACGTGGCCGGCGGCGACACGCTGGCCGACGCGATGGACAAGCACAAGCACGCGTTCCCGACGCTGCACGTGTCGATGGTCCGGGCGGGCGAGAAGGGCGGGTTCCTGGAGGACGTGCTCCAGCGGCTGTCGGAGTTCGTGGCCCGGCAGGACGAGCTGCGCAACAAGTTCATCGGCTCGATGATCTACCCCTGCGTGCTGCTGGGCGGCGGGCTGGCGGCCGTGTCGCTGCTGATGGTGATGGTCGTGCCGCGCATTCGCGACCTGCTCGAGGCGCAGAACCTCCCGTTCGCGACGGTGGTCGTGTTCGCGCTGAGCGACCTGCTCAGCAAGTACTACCTGTGGCTGGCCGGTTCGATCGTGGTGGTGGTCTCCATGGTGACGTGGTTCTTCCGCAGCCAGGTGGGGCGGGCCATCTGGGCGCGGCTGCAACTGCGGGCCTGGGGCGTCGGAAAGATCTTCACGATGGTGGCGCTGTGCCGCTTCTGCCGCGTGTTCGGCACGATGCTCGCCAACGGCATTCCGATCATCCACGCGCTGCGGATCTCCAAGGACTCCACCGGCAACCAGATTCTCGCGGACGTGATCGACAAAGCCGCGGACAACGTCGCCGCCGGCGAGCCGCTGGCGGAGCCGCTGGCCAAGAGCAAGGTCTTCCCGGCGGCGATGATCGACATGATCACGGTGGCGGAAGAGAGCAACACGCTCGAAAAGGTGTTGATCGAGATCGCGAATACGCAGGAGGCGCGCACGGCGCGCCAGATCGACCTGTTCGTGCGCTTGCTCGAACCCATGATGCTGCTGATCATGGGCGTGATGGTGATGTTCATTGCGGTGGCGCTGTTGCTGCCGATTCTGCGGATGGCGACCAGCGGCTTCCAGCAGTAAGCCTACGGCCCCCGCGCCGGTGATCGAGGTACTCACGAATCGTGATTGAGGAGATGGCGATGCGACGACGGATTGGCAGGGCGGCACAGCGCAGCGCGTTCACGCTGCTCGAAGTGCTCATGGTGATCGTGATTCTGGGCGTGCTGGCGGCGCTGATCGTGCCGCAGTTCACCGGCACCCAGAAGCGCGCCGAGATCGACCTGACCAAGACGCAGGTGGCCGGGCTTGCGTCCGACCTGGAACGCTTCAAGCTGCACTGCGGGCGCTTCCCAACCAGCGACGAAGGTCTTGCGGCGCTGCTCACGAAGCCCGACAGCGAGGACATCGGCGACAAGTGGGCCGGGCCGTACATCAAGAAGCCGGCGAAGGACGCCTGGCAGCACGACCTGCGCTACGAGTCTCCGGGGCGCTACAACGAGGACAGCTACGACCTGTGGAGCCTCGGGCCCGACGGCCAGGACGGCACGGACGACGACATCGCGAACTGGGAAAAATCCTAGTCGCGTAGATCGGCTGCCGGACGCGCCGGTTCGGCGCTGCCGCCGCGCGCTCGCCCGCCGGGGGCCGATCACGATGCGCGCCGCGCTCCGCCCGGCGTGCTTGCGGAGTTGAACATGCCGCGATCTGCAGACCACCGGCGACCGTTGGCGTTCACGCTGGTCGAGGTGCTGCTGGTCGTCGGACTGGTCGGCCTGCTGGCGGTGCTGGTCTGGCCGGACTTCTCGGCGGAGACGCGGCTGCGTTATCTGGAGGAGTCCGCTCGCCGCTTCAAGACCACCGTTGCGATGTGCCGCGCCGAGGCGATGAACGAGGCCTGCCGCTATCGGCTGGTGTTCCGCCAGGACGGGACGCTGCGGCTCCTGCGCCAGGCCGACCCGATCGACGCGCCGCACGTGTACATCCGGGCGCGTGAGGACTGGGCGCGGCTTCCAATCCTCCTGGACGACGTGTGGGTCGAGGCCGTGGCGCTGCTGGCCAACGGCACGGCGCCGATCCGCATCGATGAAGAGCTGATCGAGTTCGACGAGTTTGAGCCTGAACTGGTGTCGGTCCAGGACTTGGAATCGCCGATCGAGGTCGAGTTCCTCCCTGACGGCACCAGCGGCTCGATCACGTTCGTGCTGCGCAACCGCGACGGCCGGGGCCGCCAGTTGACGCTCGATGGACGGCTGGGGGGCGTAAGGACTGAGACCGTCGAGACGCTCGAGAGCGAGGCCGTCCGGCCCGACCCAATTGAGGACGATTACGACCCGGAGGCCGAAGCGAGGCTGCTCGCGGAGCTGAAGAATGGATGACTTTCGGTCCGTTGTCCTTAGGCGTGCCCGACGCGGGGCGCTGCTGCTCGAAGTGCTCATCGCGCTGGCGATCCTCATCGCCGCGATGGGGCTGATGGGCGCGCAGCTTGTCGGCGGCATCCAGATGACGGGCTACGCCGACGAGCAGGCCCGCGCGGCGCAGCTCGCCGACCGCATGCTCGCGCTGATCGAGATGCAGCCCGACACGGTGGACCGCTTGCTCGCTGAAAGCAAGGCCGACGGCGATTTCGGCGAGGCGTACCCGGGTTGGTTCTGGCAGGCGCTGGTCGAGCCGACCGACATCGAAGGCCTGGGCCGCATCACGATGCAGATTCTCCACCAGCAGGACCCGCGCCGCTTCCGAGACCTCGAAGGCGCGAAGGTCGTCCGGCAGCTCCACATGCTCAAGGCGGCCCCGGCCACCATCGACATCGTCGAGCAGACCGGCATGAGCGAAGAGAAGCTCGATGAGCTGAGCGCGGTGCTGCCGCCGGAGATCATGACTTTCGTCGAGACCGGAAACATCAACGAGCTGCTGCGCTTCCTTCAGAACACGCCGCCGGAGGCGATGCTCGAATACCTGCCCGCGCTGATGGAGATGATGCAGTCGATGGGCATGTCGATCCCGACGGACGGATTGCCGGGCGGGATTCCCGGGCTTCCGGGCGGGCTGCCGGGCGGCGGCGAGCTTCCGGACGGCTTGCCCGGCGGGTTGCCGGGTGGCTTGCCGGGCGGGCTGCCCAGCGGACTTCCGGGCGGGGGCGACCTCGGCGCCATTCGCGACCTGATCCGCACGCAGCTCGGCGGCCAGCTCACGGACGAGCAGATCGACGCGCTGCTCGGCGGGCTGGGCGGCAGCGGCGGCGGTCGCGGCGGTCGAATGCCGCAGGGAGACCGGCTGGGTCCGCGTGAGGGCGCAGGACGATCGCCCGGTTCGGATCGGAACGGCCGCAGCGGTGGGCGGCCGGGCGCGATTCAACCAACTGGGCGCGACGGCCGCGCGACCATCGACGACTTCAACGATGCGCGGAACAACCGCAACAACCGCGGGCGCGGTGGCGTCGGCAGCCTCGTCGGACAGCGCGGCGGGACCGGACTGAACGCGGGAGGACGCGGCGGGCGCGGCTCGGGCGGCGCAAGCGGCTCGGGTGGCGGCGGATCGAGGGGCGGAGGCGGCTGATGAGACCGCGCGCGTCGGCCAGCCGGACAGGGCAGACGGTCGCACGCGGCCGCAGGCCCGGCTGTCGGGCGTGCGCCGCGCGGAAGCGGCGCGCGCGGGCGCTGACGCTCTTCGAGGTGATCATCGCGATCAGCCTGATCGTGATGCTCATGGCCGCAATGGTGACGTTCTTCTGGCAGACGATCGAGGTGCGGGACACGACCTCCGCGTCGGCGGAGCGCACGCAGCTTGCGAGGCAGGTGTTGAACCGGATCGCCGCCGAATTGCGCGGGGGTTTGGGTTCGATGGAGCTGGGGTTCCCGGTCGAGCAGCGCTTCGCCGGCGATCGGCGCAGCGTGACGTTTCTGACCACGGCCCTGCCGGACGAGTATCAGTACCAGTTCTTCGGCGAGTTCGACACGCTTCCGCCGGCGCAGCACGACCTGCGGCTGCTGCGCTACTCGCTGTGGGTCGATCCGGAGAACAAGACCGACGAGGGCGAGCCGATCGTGGGTGGCGTGATCCGCACGGAGCGGCGGACGCTGAACCAGTTTCGTATCGACGAAGAGGACCCGCTCACGGAGCGGAACGAGCTGCTCTCGTACGAGCTGGGGTACCTGGAGTTCCGCTACTTCGACGGGGTCGAATGGGACACGAAATGGTCCGTGACCAGCGGGAATTCGCTTCCGCAGCTCGTGCAGGTGACGGTGGGGTTCAAGCCGATCACGACCGAGGAGCTGGAGGACACGGACTTGCAGTCGTATCCGCTGACGGAGTATCCCTTCGGCGACGACCTGCCGCACCCGGACCGCTACAGCATGATCGTGCGCATGCCCGCGGCCGACCGCTTCTTCCAGAGCCGCTTCGAGAACATGAAGACGGACATGCTGGAGACGCTGGGCGTCGGCGGGCTGGAGGGGTTGGGAGGGGGGGAGACGCCGTGATGCGATCGGACGTGGTCGTAGTAACCTCGGGGTGGGGACAGTGGCCGCCCCGCGGCGCGCTGCTCAATAGGAACGATGTCTGATGCTGCCGGTTGGCGTTGTGAGACTTGAGCGCCGCGGCGCGGACCTCGCCGAACTGCTGCCGGCGGAGTTGCGTTCCTTCGACGACGCGCAGACGGCGATTCCGCGGATCGCCAAGAACGCGCGTTTGATGAGCGTCATCGAAAACTCGGTGCGCTCGATCCCGACGCGTCACGAACTGTTTCTCCGCGACGCACGGCAGTTCGACGAATTGCCGCCTGGGTCCGTTCATCTCGTCCTGACGTCGCCGCCATACTGGACGCTCAAGCAATACCGCCAGACGCCGGGCCAACTGGGGCACGTAACCGAATACGAATTGTTCCTGGGAGAACTGGACCGGGTGTGGCGGCATTGCTTTGCCGCGCTGGCGCCGGGAGGCCGCCTGATCTGTGTCGTAGGCGACGTGTGCCTTTCGCGACGCAAGAACGATGGTCGGCATTGCGTGGTGCCGCTGCACGCCTCGATCCAGGAGCGCTGCCGCGGCATCGGGTTCGACAATCTCGCGCCGATCATTTGGCACAAGATCGCGAACGCGGCGTACGAGGTGGAGAACGGCTCTGCCGGCTTCCTGGGGAAACCGTACGAGCCGAACGCCGTGATCAAGAACGACATCGAGTTCATTCTCATGCAGCGCAAGCCGGGCGGGTACCGGAAGCCCTCGGTTGCCGTGCGCGTCCTGAGCGTGATCTCGGCCGAGAACTACCAGCGCTGGTTTCAACAGATTTGGACTGGGGTGACGGGCGCTTCGACGCGGGATCATCCCGCGCCGTATCCGGTCGAGCTCGCCGAGCGGCTGATCCGCATGTTCAGTTTCGCGGGGGATACCGTCTTGGATCCCTTTCTCGGCACCGGGACAACGAGCGTCGCGGCGGCACGATGCGGCCGGAACAGCATCGGGTGCGAAGTGGACCCGCACTATTTTGAGATGGCGGAAAGGCGCGTGCGTACTGAGACGGCGGGGCTCTTTTCCGCCGTCGAGATCGAAGTCCATAGGTCCTGACGGTGCAGAGTGAGAACGCGAGTCAACGAGCTTGCCGAGGGAATTCGCGATGCGGTCCGTCATTTCTGGCGGACGCGCGAGAGACAAGCCAGGGCGCAGGGCGCTCGGACCGGCGAGCGCGACCGCGGGGCTCGCAGGGCCGTTACCGGCGGAGCGCATCTCGATGGCTTCGCGGAACTCATCCGCCGGCTGGTGGTCAGCGCCGGCATTCCGGACGCGGCGGTCCACCGCCGAACCGGCGTGGAGTTGCCGGGGTACTACAGGCCGGAGAAGAAGTGGGACCTGGTGGTCGTCGTGGACGGACGGCTGCTCGCGACCGTTGAGTTCAAGGCGCAGGTGGGTCCGTCGTTCGGCAACAATTACAACAACCGTACAGAGGAAGCGCTTGGCAACGCGACGGACTACTGGGCTGCGTTTCGCGAGGGCGCGTTCAGAGGCTCGCCGAAGCCGTGGCTGGGATACATGATGTTTCTCGAAGAGGCGGCCGGCTCCACGCGCCCGATTTCGGTCGCCGAGCCGCACTTTGGCGTGTTCGAGGAGTTCCGAGACGCATCATACGCGAAACGGTACGAGTTGCTGCTGACGAAGATGGTGCGAGAGCGGTTGTACGACGCGGCGTGCCTCATCTTGTCGGCGAGAGAAGGTCTCCGCGACGGCGCGCATTCAGAGCCCTGCCCGGAGTTGTGCTTCGCGAACTTCGCGGAAAGCCTGGTGGCGCGTTCGATCGCCTATGTCAGGACCCAGACGTGAGCGTTGAATCATCACGCCAGCGGGGGACTCGAATCCGCATGCCGCTCGCGGCGCTGCGCGCATTCCCTGATCGGGTCGCCACGCCCCGGCGTGCGCTGATCCTGCCCGTCGTCCTGGTGATGATCGGTCTGCTGGCGCTCACCATGGCCGGATACATCTACTTCGTCCGTGCCGAGATCGCCGGAGTCCGAGCCACGGGCGACGCGCAGCAGGCGCGGTTGGCGGCGGAGTCCGGGTTGGAGGAAGTGATCGCGCTGCTGCGGCTGCACCCGCAGGACCGCACCGTGTGGTACGACAACCCGCAGCGCTTCCGGCACGCGCTGATCTGGGCCGAGACTTACGACCGCGAGTCCGACCCGGTCCGCGAAGCACGCTCGCGCAAGGAGTGGCTCGCGGAGCAGGCCCGGCGCGTGCCCGCGTGGCGCTACAGCGTCGCGGGAATGCGGCTCGACAGCACGGCCGAGACGATGCGCTTCGGAATCACGCCCGAATCGGCCAAGCTCGACCTGAACGAGGCCAGCGGGCAGCAGATTCGCGACTTGCTCACGCCCCTGCTCGTCGGGTTGCAAGTGGAGAACCCCGACCAGCTCGTCAACGCGCTCCTGGACTGGAAGGACGAGGACGCCGACGCACGCGACGGCGGCGCGGAGAACGAGTACTACAACACGCTACAGCCTCCCTACAACGCCAAGAACGGCCGGCTCGACACGGTCGAGGAGTTGCTGCTCGTCAAGGGTTTCAACGCCGCGGTCCTCTACGGCGAGGACGTGAACCGCAACGGCATCCTGGACCAGAATGAAAACGACGGCGACGCCTCCGCCCCGTACTACGACAACGCCGACGGCGTCCTGAATCCGGGACTGGCGCCGTTCGTCACCATCTGGTCGATCGACGTGGACCGCGCCTCCGACGACCGCCCCCGGATCAACCTCAACGACTCGGTGGAACGCATCACCGAGCAGATGGAAAAGTACTTCGCCGAGGGCCAACTCAGCGAGACGACGCAGGCTTCCATCCTGGCGATCAAGAGCGCCGTCGGAAACTTTCAGAACTATCCCAGCGCCGCATCGCTGTTTGTCATCCCCGGCGGCGACGATACCGAAGACTCCAATGCCGCCGGCGGCGATGCCGGCGGGGACCCGAACTCGACCGGCAGCGGCGGCGTCGGTGGCGGCGGAGGTTCATCGCGCGATGGCGACAAAGACCAGGACCGGTCCAAGGCCGCCGCTCGCCAGCAGGACCGCGGCGACACCGGCGGCGCGCAGCAGGACGCCGGCGGGCGGCGCGGCGGCGTGAACCCGTTGCCGGGCGGCCGGCGCGGCGGGCAGCGCCTGGGCGGGCGCGGCGCGTCCGGCGGCGACGCCGATCAGGGCGGCCCGGGCGGCGGACGGCAGGGCGGGGCTCGGGGCGGCGGCGGCGGCGGCGGGCAGCAGGGCTTGCAGACGATTACGGTCACCGCCGAGGAGCTGCCGATCTTGTTGGATTATTTCAGCACCCGCAGCGGCGAGGACCGGATGCAGAAAAAGGGGCTGATCAACGTCAACACGGCGCCCGCGCGTGTGCTCGCGCTCATCCCGGGGCTTCCTCCGAAAGCGGTTGAAGCGATCCTCCAGGTGCGGGAGGGACTGGGACCGGAGAAGCTGCGTTCGATCGCCTGGCTCCGGACCGAGGGAATTCTGAGCGATCGGGAGTTTCAGAACGTTGCACCCGCGATTACGTCTAGCGCGTATCAGTATACGGTGGAGATTTTCGCGTACGCCGACCACACCAACAGCACCGCGCGGCTGGAGTGGGTGTTGGACCTGGTCGGCATGGCCCCGCAGGTACGCTATCATCGCGACCTCACCCGGCTCGGCCCGGGCTGGCCGGTGGACAGCGAGACCGTGATCGTTTCCGGGCAGTGAACCGGAAGGAGCCGAACCGGCCACGATGATCCGCAGCACTCGCCGAATCTTGTGCCTCGACTGGGACAAGCGCTCGCTGCGCCTGGTCCTGGCGCGCGCCGGCGGCGGCGCGATCCGCCTGGAGGATGCGCACTCGCACCGCATCCCGAGCGGGCTGGACGTTGAGGACCCGCAGGCGCTCGGGCCGTTCATCGCTCAGTGCCTCGAACGGCACCGAATCCGCCATCATCGCGCGATCGTCGACGTGCCGCGCGACAAGGCGGTCATCAACCGCCTGCGCCTCCCGCCCACGCCACCCGCCGAGCTGGCCGCCGCGGTGCGGTTCCAGGCCATGCGCGAGCTGCCGTTCTCGCTTGAAGAGGCCGAGATCGACTTCGTCACGCTCGCGACGGAAGAAGGCGGACGCGCCACGGAAGTGCTGCTGGCGGCCGTGCGGCGTGAAACACTCGATCGCCTGCGTGAGACGGTGCAGGCCGCCGGCCTGACGCCGATCCGGATCGGCCTGCGGCCGTACGCGAACCTCGTGAGCGTGATGCGTCTGCCCGGCATGCACGACAAGCGCGTGCTGTTCATCGACGCCGGGCCGGCCATGACCGAGATCGACGTGGTGCGCGGGGGGACGCTGGCGTTCTCGCGCGCCGCGGGCGTCAGCGTGCCGTTCGTCGGGGGCGAGTTGGTCGCCGACGAGAGCCGCATTTCCTCGAAGGCGGAGCTTTCGGAGGTCGAGCTTTCGGACGAGGCGGCGGCCTCGACGGTCGAGGAGCTGCTGGTTGAGATCACGCGTACGCTTCAGGCGTACCGCGCGGCGGAATCCAACGCGGTCATCGAGCAGATCGTAATCGCCGGCAGCACCGGCCTGGAGCACGACCTGCTCGAGGCGGTCGAGGACAAGTTCGGCCTGCCGACGACGCTCTTCGACCCGACGCTGGCGCTGGGTGTCGGCGAGCAGGACGCGGCCAAACTCCGCGCCTTCTCGGCCGTGCTCGGACTGGCATGGGGCGTCAGCCGCGAGGGCCTGCTGGAGCTGGACTTCCTCAATCCCAAGCGGCCGCTGCCGCCGCGGCTGACGCTCAAGCGCCGCCTGCGCCTGGGCGGGATCGCGGCCGGCGTGCTGCTGGTGGGCGCGGTGGCGGGCGTGGCTGCCGACCGCATCCAGCGCGGGCGCGAGCTGGATGCGCTGCGGAAAGGCAACGCCGAGCTGGCCGCGAAGGTGCTGGCTGCGGCGGACGTTCAGATCCGCACGCTCGAGGCCGACGATTGGCGCGAGGAGACGCGTCTGTCGCTGTGGCTGAATCACCTGCTCGACCTTTCGACCGCGGCGGTCGAGCCCGGGCGCAAGATGCTGGTGACGAGCCTGAGCTGCGACGTGGCCAAGAGCCTGATCACGCTGAAGCTCGCGTGCAGCGACCTGGACGTGGCGACGCAGTTCGCGGACGCGCTGCGCACCGTGGAGCAGTCGGGCCAGCGCGTGTATGACGTGGAGATGGGGACCTGGCAGGTGGGCCGGACGGTCGATCCGCGCTTTCAGGGCACGGTGGACGTGCGCGTCGTGCTGCGCGAGCTGGCGCGGCACCAGCTCGGCACGAAGGAGCGGCAGCGCGCGCGGGAAGTCCTCAAGGACGTGAACTGACGCGGCGCGTGGAATCTACGCATGGTGCAGCGCGAGAAAATCCTGGTCGGCTGCGTGATCGGCGCGGCGGGACTGCTCGGCGGCGTGAAGCTCGTGCAGTCGCAGGTGATCGAACCGCGCCGCGCGCAGATCGCCGCGGTGATCGCCGAGCGCGAACGGCGCGACAAGCTCGAGACGCTCGTGGCCGGCATCGACGCCGCGCACCAGCGCTGGTACCAGCAGACCCAGCGAACGATCTCCGCCGATCCGGCCGAGGCCCACAAGGACTTCTTCGAGGACATCGGCCGGCTGACGCGCGAGACCGGCCTGACGAAAGAGCTGCGTATCCGCAAGCGCACCCCGATGCGCTTCAAGGACAAGTCGCGCAAGGGCTTCGTCGAGCTGCCGCTGGCCGTCTCCGTCAAGGCCGACCTTCCCAGCCTGGTCGCGTTCCTCCAGCGCTTTCACGAGCTGCCGTACCAGACGCGCGTCACCAGCGTGACGATCAGCCCCGAGGCCGAGTCCGCGGGCGGTGAGAAGAAGCGCAAGAACGCCGCGAAACACTCGACCGAGCTGAGCGTGTCGATCGTCTTGTCGACATTGGTCCTGCCGCGTCTGCCCGAGTTGGACCACCCGCTCTGCAACCGCGAGGACCCGCCCGATCCGTCGCAGGCGTCCGCGGCTCTGGCGATGCGTAAGGCGAGTGACTACGACGAGATCGCGCGGCTCAACGTGTTCCAGTTGTACCATCCCCCGCCGCCTGAGCCGCCGCCGGATGAGACCCCCAAAGTCGCCAGAACCGACAAGCCGCAGCCGGCGCCGCCGGCTGACCCGCGCAAGGGCGCCGAGCACCTTTACCTGAAGGGGACGGTGTCGCTCAACGGCGTGCCGATCGCGTACGTGGCCGACGACTCCAAGCTCGAAGAGGAGCCGAAGAAGTACCACCTCAACGACCGCATCGACGATGGCCGACTGGTGCTGATCCACCACAGCGGAATCGTCGTGCAGACATCGACGCCTCCCAACCCTGGCGCGGTGGAGTCGGACGCATCACGCTCCGAGCAGCACTTCTATTACTACCCGTTTCGAAAATCGTTCAAGGAGCGCGAGCCGCTGACCCTGGACGAGGATTCAGAGCTTGCGCGGCTGGTGCGTGCGGTGCTCGATCGGCCGTAGCGCTACGTCGGGAAAACCCTTGAATGCCCCGGATCGCGACCTGCGCCGCCGGACCGCGAACCAAGCCGGACGCGCCATCGAGGTTTTGAACACGCGTTTCTGCGGACACCTCGCTTTCATGCGGGGTAGGTCCTGGTCCGTTGCTCGCGCGTCGCGCTCGGATCGGACTCAGCTTGTCCGCTCGTTTGCGCGTCGGGCTCGGATTCTGCGCCGGCGAACGGCGCGCGTTCAGGTGCTTACAGGCAAGCCGATTCACCCTGAGGAAGCTCCGTAACCCGCCTGCCGGCCGCGAGTTGGCGCGACGATCGCCACGCCGAAAGTCGGCCCGTCGGCGGTGTCACCCGAGCAATGTTTGCGGGTATAACAGAGCGGGTATCGCGGGGAGTTCCCCGTTACGGATGGGGTCCGCCCGCAACATGTCCGGGCAACAGCGGTTCGGTTGCGAGCCGGCGGCGGATCCGCCGCGGGGTCCAGCGCCGCGTCCGGGCCGATGCGGCGCGATGCGCGGTCTCGAAGAGGTGCTCCGATGTCGTCACGATCTGATCGGCGAGGTGCGGCGGGTTCGATCCTGGTCGCAGTCATGACATGCCTGGGATTCGCGTGGCTGTCTGCCGGCGAAGTCGCCCGCGCGCAGGACGACGCGAACGACCCGGCCCAGGTCGAGGCGGCCTCGCAGCCCGCGTCGCAACCCGCGCCGACTCCGGCAAGCGGCCGATTGAACGCGCGTAAACGTCCCGCCGCGACTACGCAACCGGCGACGCAGCCGGCCGCAGCGGAGGAGGGCGGTTCGCCGCTGGCGACGCAGGAAGGCCGCGAGCGCCTCGAACAGTGGCAGCAGGTTCAGGAACTGGCGCGGCAGAACGGCGGCGGTGAGCCGCCTGCCAGCGCCGTCGCCGCGTCCGAACCCGCCGGCGCCGCGGCTTCGCAACCCGCCACGACCCGCAGCGCGCAGGAGCACCGCGAGGAGTTGCTGCGTCGCAGCCGCGAGCGCGCCGAGCGTCTTCGGCAGCAGCGGCTCGAAGCCGCCTCGCGCCGCGCCGCACAGGAATCGACTGAAACGCAGCCCGCCGGCGACGGAGTTACGCCGCCGGAAGGCGAGCAGCCGCCGACGGGGCCGACGCGTCCGCGCCCGGCGCCGCGCGTCCATCCGGGGCAGACCCCGCAGCCAGCGACGCGCGCCGAGGGCGAGGAATCGCGGCCGGTCCAGCCCCCGCCGACGCCTCCGGACGGCCGCACGGAGTGGTTCAACTTCTCCGGGATGGCGTGGGAGGACGTGGTGCGGCACTTCGCGGAGCGGCTGGGCAAGCCGCTGCTGACGAGCGACGTGGTGATCGGCGGCGAGCTCGACTTCCAGACGCCGCGGCGCTACACGAAGGAGGAGGCGATCGACGAGCTGAACTACCTGCTCGTCGAGCAGGGCTACTACCTGCACGAGACCGAGAACTACGTCTACCTGCTGCCGCTGAACGAGCTGAGCAAGTACATCGAGCCGAACTACATCTTCGAGTCGATGGAAGCGTTCGACAGTGCGCAACTGCGCGACATGCAGTTTGCGCAGGTGTTCATCCGCATCGAGGACCGCCCGGCCGAGGCGATCCGCGACATGCTTGCGCCGGCGATGCCGGACCACGCGCTGCCGGTGGTGGCGGGGGAGACGAACTCGATCAAGATCACCGGCTTGGCGCGCGACGTGCGGCGGTTTGCGGCGCTGCTGGACCGCTTCAAGGGCGAGAAGTTCGACCCGCGCACGATGCGCATCTTCGAGATCAAGACCCGCGCGTCGGACATCGCCGAGATGGTGCGAACGCTGCTGGGCGTCGAACAGCCGCAACGGCGGTTCAACCGTGAGACGCGGCAGTGGGAGACGGTGGGCGGGGGCGAAGGCGGCAGCAACGTGCGCATCATCCCCGACGAGCGCACGAACACGCTGATCGTGAAGGGCACGCCCGCGGAGCTGAAGGAGGTCGAGGAGTTCATCAGCACGCTCGACAAGAAGAAGGACATCGGCGAGTTCAAGACGCACGTCATCGAGGTCGAGCACGGCAACGCGCGCGAAATCCGCGACCTGCTCAACAACATCTTCCAGCAGGAGCGCGGCCCGACTGCCGGCCGGACGGCGCCCGGCACGCGGCAGCGATTCGTGCCGGGGCAGGCGCGTCCCGCCCCCGGCCAGGTCAACCCGGAAGAGATCATCGTCGAGGACATTTTCGAGCAGGCGAAAAAGACGATCCGGCTGGAGGCGGATGAGCGGACCAACTCGCTGATCGTTTACGCCAACGACGACGGCATCAAGCGCGTGCGCGAGATGCTCGAAGTCCTCGACAAGCCGGTTGCCAGTAACTACCGCGTGTTCAAGATCGAGAACGCCGCCGCCGAGGACGTCTTCCCGACGGTGCAGCAGATCGCGCAGGGGCTGGCCGGCGCCGGCGCCCCGGGTCGCGGCGGGTCGCGCGCTCCAACGGTGGTTCTGGACAGCGCCGGCGAGTCGCTGCACGTGATCGCAGAGCGCGAGGCGATGGACCGCATCGAGCAGGTGATCCAGCAGCTTGACGTGGCCGGCGTCGAGGACGAGCGGCACGTGGTGCAGCTCCGAAATCTCTCGCCCAGCCGTGTGGCGCAGATGATCACGCCGATCCTCCAGGAATCGCCGGCGGCCGCGCGGCGCGGCCCGGCCCGCGGCGGGGCGCCGGTGCGCGCGGCGCCGACGTCGCAGGTCATCCCGCTCGACGAGTCCAACACGTTGATCGTGATCTGCCAGGCGGAGGAGTGGGAGAAGGTCGAGCAGATCATCCGCATCGCCGACGAGACGGCCGTGAGCGACCGGCCGGAGACGAAGTTCTATCCGATCGCCAACGCGAACCCGCAGGCGGTCCAGGCCACGGTCGCGGCGCTGTATCGCAACTACACGTACCCGGGGCTGGCGCGCACGCAGGTGCTGGTGGACCTGGTGGACGAGCAGCTCGTGGTGCAGGCGATCCGCCCGGCGCAGGAGGAGATCGACGCGCTGCTCAAGCAGCTCGACGTGCCGCCGAGCGAGGAGCCGCTGGTGATCCTGCCGCTCGAGTTCGCCGACGCGCAGCAGGTGGCGGACATCGCCCAGGGACTGCTCCCGCCGGAGGCTCGCGGCGGACGCGGGCGTCCCGGCGCCGCCGGCATTCTGGTGCAGGCGGAGCCGACGACGAATTCGCTCATCATCAAGGCGGACAAGCTGACGCTGGAGCGCGTGCGCAGCTTCGCGGCCGACATGGAGTCGAAGGTCGCGGCCCAGAAGCCCGAGCGGCGATTCTATTCGCTCAAGAACGCCTCGCCGCGGGACGTGATCGCGGCGGTGACGGAGCTGTTCGAGGCGGCCGCGGCGCGCGGACGAGGCGGGCGCGGGCCGGTGGGCACGGGCATCAAGGCGGCGCTGGTCGGGAACCAGGTGGTGATCGACGCGCCGTCGGCGAAGCAGAACGAGATCGCGACGCTGATCTCGCAGCTCGACGAGGCGAGCGATCTGGGCATCACGAGCGTGCTGGTGAAGCTGCCGGGCACGAACGTGCAGGCCATCGCGCAGCGCCTGACGAGCGCGTTCCAGGACCGCGTGAAGCAGCAGGGGGTCGTGGCGCGTTTCGAGCCCGACCAGTCCACCGAGACGATCCTGATGACCGTCTCGAAGGACGCGCAGGAGGACGCGAACAAGCTGCTCGACGAGTATCGCACGGCCAGCTCGGAGATCCTGACGCAGACGCAGTTCTACCAGCTTCGCAACGCGACAGCCAACGAGGTCGCCCCCTGGCTGCGCGAGGAGCTGGTGACGCTCATGTCGCGACAGGTCGGCCGGACCGCCGCCGAACTGGTCAAGGTGACGCCGGACGCCCGCACGAACCGCATCGTCATCAGCGCGCCGCAGCTCGCGGTGAACGCGGCCAAGACGCTGCTGGAGCAGTTCGACATCCCGGCGCAGGAGCTGAGCGCGGTCGCGCTGGTGACGACCGAGACGCGCAAGCTGCCCGGGCTGGACGTGCAGAACCTGGCCGGCCAGCTTCAGCGCGCCTACGACGCTCGCCCCCCGCGGCCGGACAAGCTGCGCTTCGTGTTCAGCGCGGACCGCCAGACCGAGACGCTGATCTTCACTGCGCCGAAGGACTCGCTGGCGGAGGTGGATGAGCAGGTCGCCAAGTTTTCCGCCGCGTCGGAGGTCATGGCCAACGAGCAGCAATTCTTCGACCTGACCAGTGCCGACGCCAACTACATGGCGCAGCAGCTTCGCAGCATTCTCGACGTGCGCATCGGCGGGCGCTACGGGCGCGACGTGGCCTCACGCGTAACGGTGATCCCCGACGTGCGGCTGAACAAGGTCGTGGTGAACGGGCCGAAGGTCGCGCTGGAGATGGCGGCGGCGCTGGTGGCGGAGCTGGACAAGGAGCCGGTTGCGGGCAGCCAGCTCGAGACGATCTCGCTTCAGAACGCGGACTCGAACGCCGTGACGGGTGTGATCAACACCATCTTCCGCGAGAAGATTCAGGCCCGCACGCTCCAGGTCAGCGCGGAGATGCTGAGCAACTCGCTGATCGTCGGCGGCATGCCGGACGACATCGAGGAAATCCGCAAGTGGGCGCTGGACCTGGACGCCAAGGCGATCGAGGGCGTCGCCGCGCCGCAGATTTTCGAGCTGAAGAACGCCAACCCGTGGGAGGTGTTCAACGTTCTTCAGCAGACGTTCGTGCAGCGCGCCGCCGGCCGCCGCGTGCAACAGGAGATCAAGTTCTCGATCATCGGCAACGGCAGCATCGTGGTGCAGGCGCCCAAGAACAAGCTGGAGGAGATCGCGGCGCTCATCGCGCAGCTCGACCAGATCGGCAAGAACCAGGCGGTCGTCCGCACGTACGAGCTGCCCGGCATGGGCGCCGGGCTGAACCAGCTCGCGCAGCAGATTCAGAGCGCCGTCAACGCGCGCATGGACCAGCGCGAGCAGCGCGTCACGGTCACGCCGGTGCCCTCGGCCGACGCGATAATCGTCACCGCGCTCGAACGGCAGCTCGAGTGGGTCGAGACGGCGATGGAGCAGTTCAAGGCGCTGAACGCCCCGCCGAGCATTGAGACCATCAAGCTCGAGAACGCCGACGCGAACCTGGTGGCGGCGGCGCTCCAGCGCGTGCTCGCCCCGCGGATTTCCGCGGGCCGCGTGCAGATCACGCCGGAGACCATGAGCAACTCGATCATCGTCTCGGCCGCGCCCGAGGACATGAAGGAAATCCGCGACTGGGCGGCGTCGTTCGACGCCTCGACCACGACCGGGGGCAACGTGGCCACGATCGAGCTGAAGTACGCCGACCCCGGGCAGGTCGCGAACCTGATCAACCAGATGTTCGCGCCGCGTCGTGGCAGCTCGCAGGCCCCGTCGCAGGAAGTGCGGGTGAGCGCAAACAACGGACGGCTGGTTGTGAACGCCCCGCCCGCCACGCTGGAAGCAATCCGGGCGATGGTCGCCAACGTGGACGCGGAGCTGCCGGACGACATCGTGGTGAAGATGTACAACCTGAAGGTGATGAGCGCCACGATGGTGTCGGTGCAGGTGCAGGCGTTCCTGCGCTCGATGGGCGGCGCCGCCAAGCCCGGCCAGCTTCAGCCGGGGGCCTTCGCCGAGCCGAGCACGAACACGTTGGTCGTGCTGGCGCCGAAGGACAAGGTGGCGTTCATCGACGGGCTGATCGCGCAGATCGAGGCCACGCAGCGGCCGATCGGCGAACCCAAGGCCTACGCGCTGACGAACGTCCGCGCCGACCAGGTCGCCCGCAGCGTCGAGCAGATGCTGCGCGCCAAAGTCACGGAGCAGGAGGGCACGCGCGCCCAGAGCGTGCAGCTCGCCGTCGCGCCCGAGCCCACCTCCAACCGCCTGATGGTCTACGCGCCCAGCGAGTACCAGGACCTGGCGCGCGAACTCATCCGCATGATCGACGAGGACGTCGACACCGGCGAGATCGTGCACATCATCCGCCTGGAGAAGGCCGCCGCGGCGGAGCTTGTGAACACGGTCAACCAGACCATCTCGGGCGCGCGCGGCCGGACTTCGCCGCCCAACGTGACGATTACCGCGGACGCGGGCAGCAACGCGGTGCTGATCTCCGGCCTGCCCAAGGACGTGGCCGAGGTCGAGAAGCTCGTCGCAGACCTCGAAACGAGCAGCATCGCCGTGCCCGAGCTTCAGATCATCAAGCTCAAGTACGCCGACGCGCTCAACGTCGAGGAAGCGCTGAAGTCCGTCTTTACCGGCGGCGGGGCGGACCTCGTGACCGTGTCGTCGGACGAGTACTACAACCGCCTGCTCGTGACCGCGAACAAGCGCAAGATGCGCCAGGTCGAAGCGTTCGTCGCGCAGCTCGACATGGCTCCGACGGACGAGGAAAGCGGTCTGCCAGGCGGACGCGAGATCTACTTTGTCGACATCACGCGCGGCGACGCGTTCGACATCGCCTGGGACGTGAGCGAGTACTTCCCGCCGCCGGAGGAAGGCGGCCCCACGATCGACTCCGACTGGTTCGGCGAGTACATCAAGGTCGTTTGCCGGCCGACGGAGTTCTCGCGGATCGAGAAGTTGATCCAGCAGTTCGACCGCCGGGCACGTGTGGAGCAGAAGATCAAGTTCCTCAAGCCGCGCACCGATCCGGCCCGGCTGGTGGCGCTCCTGCAAGCGCGACAGGACAATATCGTCGTCGAACAGGGCGAGGGCGTGATCCCCGCTCAAACGACGATCGTCGAAGACCTCTGGCCGGATGAAGACGAGACGTCGCCCGAAACGCCGGGCGGCGCGCGGAACGTCCCTGCTTCGCAGCCGGGCGTGCACCCGTTCATGGCCGGCCCGCTGATGCTCGAGCCGTTGTACGCCGCGCTGGGCCTGCCGCCAAAAGAGGACCTCACTTCGTACTTCCCGGCGCGCAAGCGCGACGATCAGGCCGCCGACAAGCCTGCGGCGTCCGCGGCGAGCCAGCCGACGGCGCCGCCCAGCGCTCCTCCCGCGCAGCGCGAGCCGGTGAAGATCACCGTGCTGCCCGACGGGCGCATGGCGATCGCCGGCTCCGAGTCGCAGGTGACGGACATCGAGGACGCCATCACGCTGCTCGAAGAGGACATGGAGGTCGGCGAGGTCATCCGCATCTTCCGCTTCCGACACGGCGACGTGAACGCCGCGGCGCGCATCATCGAGCTGATGTTCAACGAGCGGCAGCCGATGATCCGCATCTCGCCGCAGGCGCTCCAGGACATGGAACGCGGCGGCGGGTTGATGGACATGATGGGCGGCGGCCGCGAGCGGCGCGGCCGCGGCGGCGAAGAGCAGGGCAGCATGGCCGACCAGCTTCGCAACATGATCGGCGGCCGCGGCGGGGCGACGGGGGCGGGTCGCACCGGGGCGGCCGGCGGGCGGCAGGGCGCGGCGGACGGCGGCACGGGTCAGCGCATCCGCATCGCGACCGATGCCAGCCACAATTACCTCATCATCAAGTGCGAAGAATCATTGCTGCCGGAGATTCGCCAGCTGCTGCGCGAAATGGACATTCCGCCAGCGGAAGTGAGCATCAAGGTCTTCCAGCTCAAGAACCTGGACGCGACCGAGACGGCCGCGAACATCAAGGACGTACTGGGCATCACCAAGGCGCGCACGCCGGCGCAGCGGCAACCGTCGGGTTTTCCCGGCAGCGCGCTGCGGAACATGGGCGGGGCGATGGGCCAGAGCGCGCTGCTTCTGGAGCTGTTCCAGCAGCAGATGGTGTCAATGGCGGGGGTGGAAGGCGGCTCGGCCAAGATCGAGCAGGTCGAGGTGGTTCCGAACCAGGTGACGAACTCGCTGTTGGTCTCGGCGCCGAAGGACGTGATGAAGATCGTCGAGAACTTCATCAACGAGCTGGAGGAGCTCGAAGGCCGCGACGTGGTCGTCTTCCAGCATCGCCCGCTGACCACCGCGCGCGTGGACGACGTGTTGCCGCTGCTCCAGGAGATTTTCAGCGGCGCGGCGGCCGGCCGCGGCGGGCGAACCGGCAAGGCGAACCCGGCCGATCTCGGGCCGGTGACGATCTCCGGCGACCCGCGCAACAACGCGATCATCTACACCTGTGAAGCCAAGGACGTGGCCACGGTCGAGGCGCAGATCACGCGGCTCGACATCGAGGGCAGCATCGCCGAGGCCGAGACCTACGTGTGCGAGTTCGGCGACGCGGAGTCCATCGCGCGAGTCGTGGGCGAGATTTTCATCCGCACCGGCGGCGGGGGCGGCGGTGCCGGTCCGGGCCGGCGCGGCGGCGGCGCGGCCGCGGCGGCCACCAGCACCGACGTGCGCATCAGCGCCGAGCCGGCCACGAACACAATCGTCGTCTGGGGACCGCTGGAGCAGCGTGACCTGATCTTCCAGAAGATCGAAGAACTCGACAAGCTCAGCCGCCGCGACGTGAAGGAAATCCCGGTCGTCTACGCCAACCCCGAGCGCCTGGCCGAGAAGCTCTCACAGATTTTCGGCGGCTCGGTCGTGGCGGCGGAAGGCGGGGCACGCGGCGGACGCGGCGCCCGCGGCCAACTCGCCAGCACGCAGGGCCGCATCGTGCTGGTCGGCGACAAGAACGCGATGAAGCTGCTGGTCCGCGCGCCGGAGGCCGTGTTCCAGCAGATGAAGGAACTGGCCGAACTGCTCGACCAGCCCAACGAGCAGCTCCAGATTCGCAGCTTCACGCTCAAGCACGCGGACGCCTCCGTCGTGGTCGAGTCCGTCAAGGGCGCGATGCTGGAGTACATCACGCTCCTGCGGCAGCAGGGCGGCGAGAGCGACTTCGACGCCTTCACGGCGGTCGCCGACCCGCGGACCAACAGCGTCATGGTGGTCGGCTCCAAAGAGACGTTTGCGTTCGTCAGCCAGATCCTGGAGACCGTGGACGTCGAGACGCCGGCCGAACAGCAGAAGAAGTTCCGCATCTTCGTGCTCGACACCGCCGACGCCGCCACCGTCGCGGATGCGATCAACACCTTTGCGGCCGGCGGAGACATTTCGGCCGCTGGCGGGGCGCAGCCCGGCGGGCGCGGCCCGCGGCGCGGAGCGCTGCCGGGCGGCGGGGCGGGCGGCCTGAGCGCGCGGCAACTCGACGTGAATGCGGTCGCGGACGTGACCAACAACTCCGTGCTGGTCTACGGCCGGCCGGAGGACATCGACCGCGTCGAGAGCGAAGTGATCGCGATGCTCGATACGGCGCTGGCGTCGCACCGCGATCTGGCAACGATCCTGGTTCAGAACGCGTTGCCGTCGCAGGTGGCGTCGTACGTCGAGCAGTTCCTGGACGAGTCCGCGACGACGCCGAGCGGCCGGCCGGGCGCCGCCGGTCCGCGCCCGGCAACGATCATTCCGCACGACACGGCGGGCAAGATCGTGGTGTACGGCTCGCAGGCGCAGATCGCGAGGATTCAGAGCCTGGTCGAGGAGTTCGACAACAAGGAGCTGGTCGAGGACACGGTCAAGATCGTCAAGGTACCGTACGGTCAGGACGCCGTCGCGCTGGCGCAGACGGTCGAACGGCTGGTCAACGACGGCGAGAACATCCGCGCGCAGGCCGCGCGGCGCGAGCCGCGGTTGGTCACGATCACGGCCGACGCGTACTCGAACGCGCTGATGGTCTACGGCTCGTCGTCGCAGTACGGCCTGGTCGAGACGGTCGTGCAGCAACTCAGCGAAATCCGCGTCGACCGGCCGGTCACACGCATCATTCAGCTTACGAACCTCTCGGCGCAGGAAGCGCAGTCGCTGATCGACGACCTCCAGCGTCGCCGCGGCGGTTCGAGCACGCCCCCGAGCGGCGGCCTCCGCACACAGCCCGGCGGCTCGTCACGCCCGCCCTCCAGCGGGCTGCGGCCTTCCGGCGGACGCTCGGTGACGCCCAGCGGCGGCACGACGCCGCGCCAGCCGACCTCGCCGCCGCGCCGGCCGCCGAGCACCGGCGGCGGACGTCGCCCGGGTTCGGGCGGCGGTTCCGGTGGTGGAGGTGGCGGCGGCGCGATGCTCTGGCCCGCGCTGTTCGACCCGGCGCCGCAGGAAACCGCGCCGGTGAGCAGCGGAGCGCCGTTCATCGCGACGCTGATCGTCAACCCGTTCATGAACTCGGTGCTGGCGATGCAGAACGCCGCCCAGCAGCGCCCGCCGCGAAGCCAGCCCGCGACGCAGCGTGCGCCGCGCGCGCGGCGGCCCGCGGCCACGCAACCGGGCCAACCGGCTGAGGTTCAAGCGCCGCCGCGGCGGCCGCCGCCGGCCAGGACGACGGAACCACCGCCGGCGACGGAGGAACCGGAGAGGCCGGCGACCGGGACGCTCCTTGCCGAGACGGCCGCGAGCGCACCGCAGAGCAACATCGCCGGCATGGCCAGCGTCAGCGGCGAGCTGCGCGGCGACGTGGCGGCGATGCCGCTCGACAGTCGGCAGATCATCGTCACCGGCGACGAGCAGGACGTCGAGTTCATCATGCAGATGCTGGAGCTGATGGATGCGACCACGCCGCAGGGACAGATGGAAGTGTTCGTGCTCCAGCACGCCAAGGCCCCAGCCGTGGGCCCGATCGTCGAGCAGACGATGCAGGCGTGGATCGAGCAGAAGTCCGGCGGCGTGGACCGCGGCGACCGCTTCAGCATCATCTCGGAGGGGCGGAGCAATTCGCTGATCGTGACGGCGTCCGAGCCGAACATGGAGCTGATTCGCGAGATCATCGGCAAGCTGGACATCGACACGATGACCGGCACCGAGTTCCGCTCCGTCGCGCTGAACTTCATCCGCGCCACCGAGGCGGCCGGCATCCTCCAGCCGCTGATTCAGCGCCTCAACGAGCAGCGGCAGGTGCCGAGCGAGGCGCAGGCCGCGGTGCAGGCGATCGAGCGCAGCAACAGCCTGCTCATCGTCGGCACGCCGGCGGACATCGCCGAGATCGAAAACATGATTTCGGGGATCGACGTCGAGCTGCCGCCGGAGCAGAGCTTCACGACCGCGCGAGTCGTGATCGTCGAGCTGCGCAACGCGCTGGCCGAGAACCTGGCCGAGACGATGAACGCGCTGATCGAGGTGGAGCGCGCCGCGGGCGGGACCGGCGGCGCCGCGGGCGCCTCGGCGGCCAAGGGCGGGGCGCTGGTGCGCAAGCTGCTGCTGTCCACGGCGGAGGGTCGCGAACTGCCGGCGCTGGACCTGGACAAACCGATCCGGATTCTCCCGGAGAAGGGCAAGAACGCGCTGATCGTGTTCTCGACGCCGAGCAACAACGAAGCGCTGAAAGAGGTCATCGGCCTGTTCGACCAGTTGCCGGCGGGCAATGAGATCGACGTGAAGTCGTTTGCGCTTCAGCACGCGGCGGCGGCGACGGTGGCCGAGATGCTCCAGACGATGTTCGACGACAGCAAGAAGGCGTTGCAGCGCGCCGCCGAGCTCGGGTCGAGCAGTTTCGACCAGGGAGTGCTGCCGCCGGTGCCGCCCAGCGTCGTGGCCAAGGGTCTGCCGTACAACGTGGTCGTCTCGCACGACGCCCGCAGCAACAGCGTGATCGTCATCGGCCACGAGGACGCAGTGATGCTGGCCGCGGGACTGATCCGCGAGCTGGACCGCCCCAGCGGCGAGCTGAACGTGCAGCCGTTCGTCATCTCGCTGAAGAACGTGCCCGCGGGCAAGCTCAAGGAGCAGCTCGACGAGATGCTCGAGTCGCGGCTGGAGGCGCTGGGCGACGACGCGAACAAGGCCCGCGACAGCGCGATCCTCTCGCCCGACGAGCGCTCAAACTCGCTGATCGTGCTGGCCACGCCCGACATGCACAAGATGATCGAGGGGCTGGCGGCGCAGCTCGACGGCAGCACCAGCTACCGCGCGGTGGACTCGCGCTACCGCCGGCTGCAATACGCCGACGCGGCCAAGCTGCAAGGGTTGCTCCAGACGCTGTTCGACCGCAAGCAGGAGGCGGCGGAGAAGACCGAGACGCAGACGCGCGACGTGCTGTACGTGCTGGCGGACGCGCGCAGCAACTCGCTGATGCTCACGGGCACGCGCGACTACCTGCGTGAGGCCGAGGAGTTGGTGAACCAGCTCGATCAGGCGTTCGACCCGACGGTCGAGTTCAAAGTGCGGCCGATCGTGCTCAACAGCGCCGCAAACATCGCCACGCTGCTGACCGACATGATCGAGCAGAGCCGCAGCCAGCAGACCGAGGAGACGCGCGGATCGCCGATCCACGTCTCCGCCGACCCCTATTCCAACAACCTGCTGCTGGCGGCGTCGCACGAAGACATGCTGATGCTGGAGCGCTGGATCAGCGTGCTGGACAAGCCGGCAGAGCCCGGCCGCATCACCAAGATCGTGCCGCTCCGCCGCGGAGACGCCGAGCAGCTTGCCGGGCGGGCGCAGGAGCTCTTTGGCGGCGCGGCGCAAGGCGCCGAGAGCGACGTCACGGTGACGCACGATCCGACGACGAACTCGATCGTGGCGATCGGCCCGCCGGCCGTCGTCAAGGACATCGAGGACTTCCTGGTCAAGCTCGACTCGACCGAGGCCATCGGCGACGCGGTTGTGCGGCTGTTCAAACTCAGCCAGGCTGACGCCGAGACGGCCGGCGAATTGCTGCGCAACATCCTGTCCGGCCGCGCCGGCAGCGTCGGCCGAACGGGCGGCGGCGGGGCGAGTGCGCAGGAGGAAGCCGCCAAGCAGCTCATGCTGATCTACCAGAAGCAGCACCCGGAGACCGGACCCGAGACGCTCAAGGCGCTGCGTTCGGAGATCATCGTGATCGACGACGTGCGCACGAATTCCCTGGTTGTGACGGCCCCGCCGGAGAGCATGCCGCTGGTGGAGTCGCTCGTGGCGGCGATCGACATTCCACCGGACGAGGCGAAGGTGCGCGTGTTCCCACTGCGGAACTCGGACGCGTCTGAACTGGTGGACACGCTCACCACGCTGTTCGAAGAATCGCAGCAGGGCGGCGCCGGCACGACCACGGGCGGCGGCGAGCGCGAGGAGCGCGTGCTGACTTTCGGTGAAGGCGGCGCTGGCGGGCGGCAGCGGCTGACGTTCACGGCGGACCTGCGCACGAACTCGATCATCGCCGCGGGCACGCCGGGATACCTGGACCTGGTCGAGGAGCTGATCCTGGAGCTGGACAGCCGGCCGATCGAGCCGCGCAAGACGATGGTCTACGCGCCGCGAAACTCGGAGGCGATCGCGATCCAGGAGGCCATCGCGGACTACAACGACCGCGAGAAGGAAGTGCTCGACGAGTTGGGCGCGGAGATTTCCGCTTCGCGCAAGCTCGAGCGCAACATCCAGGCCGTGGCCAGCGAGGACACGAATCGCCTGATCCTCAACTACGACGCGCGGCGCGAAAGCGAAGTGCTCGACCTGGTGCGCGAGCTCGATCAGCCGCCGCCGCAGGTCATGATCCAGGTCCTGATCGTCGAGGTGACGATGGACAACTCGCTGGAGCTGGGCGTGGAGTTCGCGTTCCAGGACCTCCAGTTCACCAAGGCCGGGCCGACCGACACGACCACGTACGACTACGTCGGCGGCACCGACATCGGCGCCGTCGGCACCGGGCTGGGCGGTTTCACGTTCACGATCACCGGACAGGACTTCAACTTCCTGCTCCGCACGCTCCAGAACGAGGGCAGCCTGAACGTGCTCAGCCGGCCGCAGATCGTGGCCATGGACAACCAGGACTCCAGCATCAAGATCACACGCGACGTGCCCTATCCGAGCGGCACCGCGACGGTCGCCGGCCAGACGACCACCACCGTCGCCCGTCAGGACGTCGGCATCACGCTCGAGGTCACGCCGCACATCAACCCGGACGGCTTCGTTCGCATGGAGATCCGCCAGGAAGTCTCCGACCTGACCGGCTCGACGGTCGACATCGGTCCGGGCGTCACGGCGCCGATCTTCTTCAAGCGCGAAGCCGAAACTGTGGTCACCGTGCGCGACAACGAAACGGTCGTGCTGGGCGGACTCATCACCCGCCGCGAGGAGACGCGCGAGCAGAAGGTGCCGATCGTGGGAGACATCCCGATCCTGGGGCTGGCCTTCCGCAACGATCAGACCACCACCGAGCGCACCGAGCTGCTGATCATCCTGACGCCGCACGTGGTGCGGACCGTCGAGGACTATCGCGACCTGTCGATCCGCGAGCGCGACCAGGCGAAGGTGCTCCCGCCGGAGTTCCGCACCGAGGAGTTGATGCAGGGCCTGCGCGTCGACCCGGCGGAGCTGGCGCCGGCGGACCAGCCGGGTGTGCTGCGGGCGACTCCGCCGCCAGTCGAGCCGGCGCCGGTGACGCCCCCGAAGACCGACGAGTATGGTCCGCCGCGACCCACCGGGTCGAACGGCGCGCCGGCCGGATCGGCCAGCTACGACGTGCCGCTGACGAAGGCGGCCGCGGACGCAATCGCGAAGCGGACACAGGCCAAGGTTCCGAAGTGATGGCGACGTGCACAAGAAACGTCAGGGAATACCGCACGCGCGCGACGACGTCACGGGGCGTTGATCTCGTGACTCCCGGGCGGCCCGCTCGCGCCGCATCGACCAAGATCGCCGGGCGGAGCGCCGTTTCGGCATTGCTTCTGGCGGCGCTGGGCGTGAGCGCAGGCTGCCAGGCGCCGGCGGGCGGTGCAACGGCCCAGTCGAAGCCGGCTCCGACCATCTTTCGAACCGAGAGTGAGTCGCACAAACCCGCGGGCGAAATCGACGCCGACCGGGTCGCCACGCGGGACGACATTGTGGGGATTCGGCAATACTGGTCGCAGTTGCCGTGGCTGCGCCGCGGCGACCGGATCGTCGGCTTCCAGTCCACCGTGTATTTCGTTTCCGGCGAGACGGGCAAGGGGGCGTTCGTACCCGGGCGGATCTTCGCCTGGATCTACGAAGTTCCGCGCGGCGCCGCGAGTCAGGCTGAGCGAACGCTGCTGTACATGTGGGAATTGGACGAGCAGCAGGCTATGGGCTTCCGGGTCCGTCGGGTTGCGGTCATGGGCTACTACTACGGGATGGTTCTGGTCTGGGATGAGAATGTGGATCTCGAGGGCAAAACGATCGACATCGTGTTCGGATACCAGCGCCGGGATGGGAGCATTGTCGAAGGCGCTGCAAAGCGGTTCAGGGTGCCTGTGAGCGGTGCAGCGCCCGCGACCGCGGGGGCAGCGCGGGGGTGACGCTCTCCTGGGGACGGTTTGCGCTGGCGCTGCTCGCGACGCTCGTCGTGCAAACCGTCGTGGCGTGGCTGCTCGGCGCTCGATATCTCGACGCGTTTCTGCTTCTGTCCGTGCTCGCGGGCCTGCTTGCCCCGGCGCGCGACGCCCGCCTGATGGCGTTTACGGCCGGCCTGGCGCAGGACCTGACCAGCGCCGACGTACTCGGCCTGCATGCGTTTTCGCTCGGCCTGACGGGCCTGTTCCTCACGCTGCTCCTGGAAGTCGTGAACACGTCCGTCTTCTGGGCCCGGATCGCCGTGTGCTTCCTGGCGGCCCTGCCGGGACAGCTACTCTGCCTGCTTCACGCGGTCTATTGGAGCGGTCACGGGCTTACACCGTGGGCGCTGATTCTGGTGGACGCGACAGTCGCCTCGCTGCTCGCCGCAATTGCCGCCAGCGCCATCACTTCCAGCCGCCGCTTCTCCCGTCGCAGAGTGCGGAGAGTCTGATGTTCCCGCGCGCGGCGTGGCGTCGCCGACGGCCGGCTGGCGTTCAGGCGGTGCGGTCGCTACCGTGGCCGTCCATCGGTGTCTAATGGATCGGGCGGCCCTATTGCGGCTGCCCGGCGGGCGATCGCCCGGGCGGCGCGGCGCGTGGTCCCTGGTGTTTCGACTCGGAGAGGCTTGCTTGGATCGACAGAGAAGTCGGTGTCGCCCGTCGGTCAGGGCGAGGGCGCTGAACCTGGCGCTCGTGCTAGTGGGTCTGAGCGTCCTTCCGGGGTGCTCGACGCCGTCGCGCCTGCGGGCGCGTGACCGCTACTCAACGGGCGTCGTATACGTGCTCCCCGGGATCGAAGGCAAGAGCATCTTCAACCGCAACGTCGCGCTCGGACTTGACCGCGGCGGCGTTCAGTCCGCGATTGAAGTATACGACTGGACCACGGGGATACCGGGCGCGTTCCTTGCCAACCTCACATTCTACGAGCGCAACCAGCGCCAGGCCGCGCGTCTGGCCCGCCGGATCACCACCCGCCTGCGCCGCGATCCGCAGTGCGCCGTGCATCTGATCGGTCATTCAGCGGGCGGCGGCGTGGTGGTCATGACGCTGGAATCGCTTCCATCGGACGTGAAGGTCGATTCGGCCATCCTGCTGGCGCCGGCGCTCTCGCCGGATTACGACCTCTCCCGGGCGCTGCGGCATACGCGGCACGGAGTCTACAACATGTACTCGCCGCTCGACGTCGGCTTCCTGGGCGTTGGCACGACCGTGTTCGGGTCGGTCGATCGCGACCGGGGGCCGTCCGCCGGCGTGGTCGGCTTCGAGAAGCCGGAGCACTTGAGCCCGGAAGACCAGCGGCTCTATGAGGAACTGCTTCGACAGGTGAAGTGGACGCCGCGGATGCGTGAATACGGCGCCAACGGCACGCACACGGGCTGGGCGTCGAAGGAGTTCGCGAGCAGCTACCTGGCACCGATCATCATCTCCGACATAAGCGGCCGTGCGCTGCCTTCGCGCTATTTCGAGTGAGCCGGGGTGTGGCAAGCGGCTCCGCCGGGTCCGGCCCCGGACGAGGGACGGTTCGCGCGCCGCGGAGCGATCCGCCGATTCTCATTGACGGGACGCCCGGCGTCGTATTGAATAACATCAGCGACGGGCCGTGCGTCGCGACTGACGCAACAACGCAAATCGCGCCGGCGGGGTGAGTTTCTCGCGTCACCCGGGGAGATGTGCAATGACCAAGGTGCGAGCCATCCTCGATCACCTGAAGCAGCCGCTCGCGCGCATTGACCCGGACGCAACGGTTCTCGACGCAGCGCGCCTGATGAACGAACGGCGGATCGGCGCGCTGGTCGTTTCGCGAGGCGACCGACTTGCGGGGATCATCACCGAGCGCGACGTGCTGAACCGAGTCGTTGCGGCGCAGCGCGACCCGTCGACGACGCGCGTCCAGGAGGTCATGACCTCGTCGGTTACGTGCTGCTCCCCCGAGACCACGCGCTCCGAATGCGAAGCGATCATGCGCCGGCGCAAAATCCGACACCTGCCGGTGGTTGAGGGCGAGCGCGTGGTGGGAATGGTCTCCGTCCACGACGTGCTCGAGGACGAAGCCCACGAACAGGCGCAGACGATCCGCAACCTCTTCGAATATATGCACGGCGAGTGGCGCTCGGCCTGACGCCGCGACCGCGGTTACGGGCGTGCGGCCCCGACGCGCTCGACCGCGCTCTCCTCCACGTCCACCAGCGTCAGGAAACGGATGACGACCGGCCGCGTGGGCCGGTTGTTGGCGTCGGTCGGAAGGGCCGAAAGCTGCTGTAGCGTACGCAGGCTCTCATCGTCCGACGCCTGGCCGATTACGGTGTATTGCCCGTCGAGCTCCTGGCATCGCGCCAGGCTGATGAAAAACTGGCAGCTCGCCGAATCCGGGGCGTTCGGGCGGCGCGCCATCGCCAGCGTGCCGATCGTGAACGGCGTGGGCCCGAACTCGGCCGGCACGGTCCGGCCGTCCGGGCGCATGCCGGCGTTGGCACCGTCCGGCGAGCCGCCCTGAATGATGTAGTCCGCAATGATGCGGTGGAACGTAAGCCCGTCGTAGAAACGGCTCCGCGCCAGCTCGACAAAGTTCTCGACGTTGCGCGGGGCCGAGTCGTACGCAAGGCGGAACGTGATCTTGCCGTAATCCGTCACGAGGATCGCGGTCTTACGCGGCTCGACGCGAAGCGTCGCCGTCGCCCTCGGTCCGTTGTCGCCCAGCGGGGACCAATCCACGCGGTACTCGCCCGAGTAGCGCAACGACCGCTGGTATTCACGCAGGTCGATCTCACGCCCCAGCACCGTGCCCGGCGCGAGTGTGATCCGGGTAGCTCCCACCGGCTGGGACGCTGGCTGCGACGCGGCCGGCGGCGGTCGCACGGGCATCGGCGCGTCCCGGTCCAGTGAGATGGTCAGTGCCGGACGGTCGGCCGCACCGAAGACCAGCGCCTCCGGGAGCTGTACGCACGAGGGGGCGGCGGCGCTGTCCGCGGCGAGCTCGATCGGTTGGCTGGTGGGGTTGGTCAGCACCAGGCGGACGCGAAGCGGCTGCGACGGGCTGAGCAGCGTCCGTTCCGCCAGCACTTCGGCCCGGAGCAGACTCTCGGCGGTTGGCTGTGCGGCAGGAACGTTCTGCGCATACGTCGCGGCGGCGTGGAGGGCGATCAGCCCGGCCACGAGAAAAAGAGGCGCGCACCTACACTGCTTGGGCGACAACATCTCCGCTCGGTGTCTTATACCCCCGAACTGTGTCCCGGTTGACGCAGCCGCAGGGAATTTGCAGCGGAAGTCGGCCTGAGACCGCGCCTCAGACGACCGCTCGAACCTCCAAGTGTAGCACGCCGGGAAGCGCCCGGATAGCCTCCAGCACCTCTGTGCTCGGTCGCTCATCCAGCGCGATCGAACACCACGCCGCGCGGGCGCCGGCGAAGACGCGGCTGGTGATCTCTTCGGCGTTGATGCCGTCCGCCCGGATTGCGTCCATGATGCCCGCCATGACGCCCACCGCATCGCGCAGGCGCAGCACGAGCTGCCAGGCCGCCGCACTGCGTTCGAGCAGATTCACGCAGTTGCGCACCTGGCCCTGGATGACGAACCGCCGAACGGTCTCCACCACCTCGGCCGCAATCGCCTCGTCCGCCTGGCGTGTCTGGTCGGCCTGGCGGTAGGTCCCGATGACGCCGGGAAGTTCGAGCAGTCCCGCCGGAAACCGGACCGTCTCGCTCGATCCCTCCGCCGGCCAGAGGTCTATCGCGACGCGCAGCCCCCGCTGGCGTACGGCGTCGGCCAGCGCCTCGGCGTCCACGACGCCCGCGTGGCCGATCATCACCAGGCTGGCGCCCTCGCGCATGTCGAAGAGGAAATCGCGGTCCAGGAGGTTCTCGTCGCCCGCGTCCGGCGGGCTATGGGCGACGACGACGTCGCTGCGCAGCGCCAGCTCGCGTGGCCAGTCGCAAACCTCGACCTGGGGGCCTGGGTCCGATTCGATTCGCGGATGCCATGCGACCACGCGCATACCGAACGCCGCGGCGCGGCGTGCAATCTCGGCCGGCACGGCGCCCCAGCCCAGCAGCCCGAGCGTACGGCCGGCCATGCCGACGGACCGCCGCTGCCCGTCGCGCCGCGTGCGACCTTCGCGCGCCGCCAGCGCATTGGGCACCAGGTGCCGATCCAGCGCCAGCGCGCAGGCGAACGCGTACTCAGCGATCGCCGCCGCGTCCTTGAGTTCGACGTTGCTTACGAAAATGCCCTGCGCGGAGGCGTCATCCACGGAGATGCCAGATGTGTCGGCGCCGGCCCGGACGATCAGTTGCAGCGATCGGCCCGCAGCGATGGTCTCTGCGGAGACCCGGACGCCACCGACGATCAGGATCGCCGCGTCGCACAAGTGCGGCTCGAGCTCATCGCCCGACAACCCCGGCTTGTAGACCAGTTCGGTGGCGAGGTGTTGCAGTTCGTCCAGGCTGGAGCGCGGCAATTCGACTGCCACGAGGATTTTCATCGCGACCTCAGCACCAGTCGTTACGGCGCACCCGGAGAGTCCGCGCGACGACCGCAGTGCGCGGCCCCACAGACGCGCAGCGCGGCAGTTCTGAAGGGCATTAGACACCGAAATGAGCGGTTTTCAAAGCCGCCGGCGCGAGTGGAGCATCGAAAACGGCGTGTATCTGAACCGCGCGCCCATCCAAGCCGTGACGATTCTCAATCCGAGCCGCGCGCGGATCCGAACCGCGCGCGGGAGCAAGCGGGGAGTGTCGATCGCTCCGCGCCCGCGTGGCACGTTTCTGCAACCGCTCGCGTTTGGTCTTCGCTCCCTCACGGTCGCAGCGCGGACAGAACAGGGTGGCACGGGCGTCCCGTTCGTGACCGACCGCTGCCTCACAGTCGCGGCCCGGATGGGCGGCGCGGCTCCAAACGCCGGCTGCGCCAGTCAGCCTTCACCCGTCGAACCGTCCGTTGATCATTGCGGGAGCGCACGCCGAACGGCCTCCTAAGACCGGCCTGGAGGCCGGTCCCTCAATCGGCGTACGGTTTTTTCAACGGACTGCCAAGGCGTCGATGCGTTCGGCGAGCGCCGCCAGCTCGTGGTAGAGGCCCCTGAATCCCTCCAGCCCCGTGTCATCCCCCACGCTCACGAGACGCAGGAGCGCATCCAGTTTCATCTGGGCGGCGGCCGCGGCGGACTCCACCAGCTCCCGGACCGACCGCGGCGCGCCGATTCCTTTCAGATACAACACGCCGCGCAGGACTCGCAGCGTGCGCGAGGCGCACGCCTGGCAGGCGTCGTAAAGCCGTGCGTAGCTTCCGCCGGCGGCGAGCAGGCCCTGTCGCAGGTGGATCATCTCGCGCTTGAGTTCGCGCTCGCACTGGAGCCGCACATGGCGTCGGTCGAACGGAAGATCAACGAAGAAATCCTGGCCCAGCACGCGTAGGTGCTGCTGCTGGATTTCGAGCAACTCGAGCGGGAACGAGTCGAGCGAAGCCTGGATGTAGGCGGGAGTCATGACCAGCGGCGCGCTGATGCGGCGCCGCCCGAGCTGCGCGCCTCGCCGCGCGAGACGTACCAGGACGTCCAGGTCGTCGCGCTCGAAGACGGCGACGCTCTCCGCCGGCTCCTGCGCATAGTAGGGATCGTCGCCCAGCGCGCCGCCGAAAGCGGCCAGGCCGAGCAGGTTCGCTCCGGCGAGCTCCTGGAGGCTCGCCGCAAGCCGCGCAAGACCGTCGCGAAAGTGCGCCGGCAGGCGCTCGAGTTCCAATTGCGTCGCAGTCACGGCATCCTCGCATCCGGTTCGGGCATCGACCCTCGGCATCACGATTTCGAGATTCCGATTCGCGCGCCGGGCCAATCCACGGCTCTAGGTCGGCAGACCGTTGGCGAGCACTTCCTCCACCGCGGTGGCGAAGGCATCGACCTCGTCCACGGTTGTGTAGACGTTTGGCGAGACGCGCAGGCCGACAACGCCGTTGTAATTGATGTAGACCGTGAGGATTCGGCGGCGTTCCCAGAGATAGCGCTGGAGCTTGTCGATTTCGAGCCCCTCGACCCGCAACGTGGCGATGCCGCAGCAATGTTCCGGTTCGAGGCGCGTGTAGAACGACACGCGCCGATCCGCGGCCAGCCGCTGCGCCCAGCGGTCGCGCAGAAAGCGCAGCCGGGCGGCCTTCCGCTCCGGGCCGATCGCGTTGTGCAGGGCCAGCGCCTCCGAGATGGCCAGCTTGTTCGCGTACGGATGCGTGCCGATCTCCTCGAACTTGCGGATGTCGGCGGCGAGGTTGTCCGGCGCCGCCATGAGCGGCCAGAGTGGCGCGATCTTGTCCTTGCGAACGGACAGGAACCCGGTGCCGAAACAGGCCGTCAGCCACTTGTGCAGGCTCGTGCCGTAGTAGTCGCAGCCGATTTCGTCGCGCGTGAAGGGAAAATGCGCGAACGCGTGCGCCCCGTCGACGATCACGGGGATATCCAGTTCACGGCCGAGGCGGCAGATCTCGCGCACCGGCAGAATCTGACCCGTCACGAAGACCACGTGGCTGCACAGGATCAGCCGCGTCTTGGGCGTCACGGCGCGGGCGAACGCCTCGACGATGTCGCCGGGGTCGCGCGCCGGCGCGGGAATCTCGATCTGCACCAGCTTGATCCCGTCGCGCACCTCGCGCTGCTTGAGCGTGGTGAGCATGCGCGGATAGTCGTGCGTGGTGGAAAGCACCTCGTCGCCCGGCTCCAGGTCGAATCCCAGCAGGCAGATTTCCAGCGACTCGCTCGCGTTGCGCGTCAGCGCCATCTCTTCCACGTCGCAGCCGAAGGTGCGCGCCAGGCCGCGCCGCACGGTCTCCACCTGCGGCTTGAGGATCGACTCCTGGTTGTACGCCGGCAACTGGTTCGCGAACTCCAGGTGCCGGCGCAGCGCGTCCTGCACCACGCGCGGCGAGGGGCTGACGCCGCCGTTGTTGAGGTTGATGACGCTGCGGTCCACCGCGAACGCCTGCTGCACTTCGAACCAGAAGCTCTCGTCGCCGGCCAGCGCTTCGGGCGGGCGGCCGCCGGCGCGGTTCACGGCGGCTTCGACGCGCGGCAGCCAGTCGTCGTGCAGTGCAAGCGTGCTGAGCGCGGCGGCTCCGGCGAGGAAATCGCGACGGGTCGGCGTCATGCTCGTCTCCGGGCGCGGCGGCCAACGCGCGCCGCGCGGCGCGAGTTGTACGGCCAAGCCGTGGCGAATTCCAGCGCCCGGACATTCGCTTAGAAGCCGAACGCGAGCGGGATGACCGCGCTGGCGACGATCCAGCACAGGATGTCGAGCGGAATTCCAAGGCGCAGGAAGTCGGTGAAGCGGTACCCGCCGGGGCCGTAGACCAACATGTGCGTCTGGTACCCAAGCGGCGTGGCGAAGCCCAGCGAGGCCGCGACCGTCACGGCGATGACGAACGGCTGGCAGTCGACGCCGAGGTCGGCGGCGGCCTGGATGCCGATGGGGAACGTCAGCACGGCGGCGGCGTTGTTCGTGATGAGCTCCGTGAGGATGAGCGAAATGCCGTAGATTACGAACACGGTCGCCCAGGGATCGCCGCCGGCCAAGTCGATCAGGCCCTCGGCGAAGAGCTTGGCCAGGCCACTGGTCTCGACGGCTCGGCCGAGGGCGAACGAGGCGGCGATGGCGATGAGCGTCTGCCAGTCCACCGCGCGGCGCGCGAGCTGGCCCGTGCAGCAGCGCGTCAGGAGCATCAGCCCGCCCGCCAGCAGGGCGGCGTTGAGCATGCTCGTCCATTCCAGGCTCGCGGCGAGCACCATGCCGCCAAGGATCGCCAGCGCGATCCAGGCCCGTTCGTGGCGCGGCGGCGTCGAGTTCTCGACCCGGCTGACCAGATAGAAATCGCGCGAGTTGCGCTGCTGGTCCACGAACGAGGGATGCGCCTCGAGCAGCAGTGTGTCGCCGGGCCGCAGCACGATGTCGCCGATCTTCTTGTTCACGCGTTCGCCGCTGCGCGCCACGGCGATGACCGCTGCGTTGTAGACGCTGCGGAATCGTCCGTCGCGGATGGACTGCCCGACGAGCGGGCAGCGGTCGGACACGACCGCCTCGATCAGCGTGCGCGAGGAGCGCGGCGACTCGAGCTTGAAAACCTGGTTCGTGGCCGGCGCCAGTCCGCGGACTTTCTGCAAGTCGAGCATCGACTCGATCACGCCGACGAACACCAGCCGGTCCTCGGCTTCGAGCTTCTCCTGCGACGAGACGGCGGGAATGATCGCGCCGCGCCGCTCGATTTCCATGACGTAAAGCTGCGGCAGGTGCCGCAGGCCGGCGGCTTCGAGCGTCTGTCCGACGATGGGGCTGCCGGGCTGGACGATCATCTCAATCGTGTACTCGCGCGGGTCGGCGGAGCGGCCGATCGCGGGTGTGCGGTCCGGCAGTAGCCAGCGTTGCATCACCAGAATGAAGGCGATTCCCAGCAGCGCGCACGGAACGCCCACCCAGGTCACGTCGAAGAACTTCATCCCCGGCCGGCCCGACTGGATGAGCAGGCCGTTTACGACCAGGTTCGTGCTGGTGCCGATCAGCGTGCACACGCCCCCAAGCACGGCGGCGTAGCTGAGCGGCATCATCAGCTTCGAGACGGAAATGCGGTTCTGCCGCGCCCAGTCGCTGACCGCGGGCATGAACATCGCCACCACCGGCGTGTTGTTGAGCAGCGTGCTGACGCCGGCGACCGGGAACATCAGCCGGACCAGAGCCCCGACGACCGACCGCGGGCGGCCGAGCAGCCGCTGCACGACGATCGCGGTCGCCCCGGTGGCCTCCAGCCCCGCCACAACGACGAACAGCGCCGCGACCGTGAGCATGCCTTCGTTCGAGAAGCCGGCAAACGCCTGCTGCGTGCTGAGCACGCCCGCAAGCAGCAGCACGACCACCGCCGACACGAGCACCATGTCGGCCGCGATGCGCGTGAAAACCAGCATAGCGAGCACGTACGCCAGGACGGCGAGCGTGATCCACGCATGTGGGCTCAGCCCCAGCAGCTCGACTGTCGCCAGCAGGGCATTCACGCCGCTGCTCCCGTTTTCGTGCACCGTGCCAGGTGATTTCCCCGGTGTTTC
>JABRWC010000153.1:0-18120 GCA_039961675.1 Phycisphaerae bacterium | reverse complement strand
GGATTACCGCATCGGCTTCAACCACTACGTCTCCGAGTGGGTCTGCTTCGAGCACGACGGCTACGCACGGCAGAAGGCGGTGCAGTGGTGGCGCTCGCGCTCCAACGAGCCGGTCCCCGACACGGCCGAGCAGGCCGTCGAGCTGGCCGAGATGGGCGCGCTCGCGGCCACCCGTGCAATCACGGTCATGCACAAGCCCGGCGAGAAGTACGACCGCATCGTCGGCTATCGCCTCGGCGACAAACCGGCACGCCTGGAGTCATCGGAGAACCTCCCCGAGTACGTGCCGCCACTCGATGAAAGCGAGGTGCCGTTCTGATGTCGGCGCATCCGAACAATGCGATGCTCCACGCGGCACTGTGGTACGCCGAGCTCGGCTATCCCGTCTTCCCCTGCGCGCCGGGGCACAAGACGCCGCTCACCGAACACGGCCTTCTCGAAGCGACCACCGACGCCGAGCAGATCACCGCGTGGTGGACGCAGCATCCGAACGCGAACATCGCGATCCGCACCGACGGCCTGGTCGTCATCGACATCGACGGCGAGGGCAACGCCTGGCTCGCTGACGACCCCGCCAAGCTCGGCGATCTGGACGTTGCCCCGTTGTCGCTCACGCCGCGCGGCGGACGGCATTACTTCTTCCGGCAGCCGAATGGCCGTTCATGGCGCAACACCGCCGGCCGGCTGGCCTCCCACGTCGATACTCGTGCCAACGGCGGCTACGTGCTCGTGGCGCCGTCCGTCGTCGAAGGCAGGCCTTATCGCTGGCAGGACGAGCGCGAGCTAGGCGTTCCGCCGCAACGCTTGCCCGAGCCGCCGACATGGCTGATCGAGCAACTCGACGCGCTGGCGGCGTCGAACGGCGTGCCCGCCAACGGCACACCCGCGAACGCGATCCCCGAGGGCCAGCGCAACGAAACGCTCGCCCGCCTGGCCGGCGCGATGCGGCGCGTGGGGATGTCGCAGGCCGAGATCTTCGCCGCCCTCCGGCAGGTCAACGCCGACCGCTGCACGCCGCCGCTGCCGCTGCGCGAGGTCGAACGCACCGCCGCGAGCATCGCCCGCTACGAGCCCAATGTCGTTTCCGTCGCGGTCGCCGAGAACCACTGGGCACAGGACCGCGGCCCACCGGCGCAGCTCGTACCGCTGACGATCCGCGAGTTGATGGCGACACACCGCACGCTGCGCCCGCCGGTGATCCACGGCCTGCTGCGCCGCGGCGAGACGATGAACGTGATCGCCCCGCCGAAGACCGGCAAGAGCTGGCTGGTGCTCGCGCTGGCGATGGCGGTCGCGACGGGTCGCAAGTGGCTCGATACGTTCGAGACCGTCGCCGGCGAAGTGCTGATCATCGACAACGAGCTGCACGCCGAGACGCTCGCCCACCGCATCCCGCAGGTGGCCGAGTGCCTGCGGATCGGCATGAACGAGATCGCCGAGACGATCAGCGTGCAGAGCTTGCGCGGCCAGCTCCGCGACATCTTCTCGATGCGGCAGTACTTCGAGTCGATCGAGCCGGGCCGCTACGCGCTGGTCGTGCTGGACGCCTTCTACCGCTTCATGCCCCGCGACATGGACGAGAACGACAACGGCACGATGGCCGGCATCTACAACCACGTCGATGCCCTGGCCGACCGGCTGGGCTGTTCGTTCGTCCTGATTCATCACGCGACCAAGGGCAATCAATCCGGAAAGGCAGTCACCGATGTGGGCGCTGGCGCCGGGAGCCAGAGCCGGGCGACGGACACGCACCTCGTGCTCCGCCCGCATGAGGAACCCGGCGCGGTGGTGCTCGAGGCAGCCGTGCGTTCCTGGCCGCCGGTCGAGCCGATGGCGCTGCGCTGGCTGTTCCCGCTGTGGAAGGCGGCGCCGGACCTCGATCCCGCTGAACTGCGGGGCGAGAAACGCAAGGTGAAGGACAACGCCCAAGCGGAATGGTCGGTCGATGCGTTCGTACAGGCCTTCGTGACGACCGAGGTCCGTCCGCGTGATGTCGTGCTAGGCAACGCACGCGCGGCGGGCCTCTCGGCGTGGCGGGCGACGTGCCTGCTGCGCGAAGCGGAGGCACGCGGGCTGATCCATCGGCATGCCAAGGGTCGCAATCGACCGTCCGGATATTCGACGCAACCGCCGGCGGAGGAGGGGAGCGAAACATGATCGCCGTCTGTGAGGCGAAACCGAAAGCGCCCTCTCTCACACGCCGGCGCGCAGTTCTGTGTGTGAGAGAGACCCCCCACACCCCCCAGAGCGTGCCGCTCACAGCGGCCACGCTCTGTGTGAGAGAGGCGCCTCTCTCACACAGCGGGTCCTACCCCGCCGACGGGGCGGAAGAGGCCCGCGGGAACGCCTCGCAATCCCGACAGAGTTTGTTGCGCCTGTCCGACCCGGCCGACGGGTGCCAACGCGGCCGTCCTAGGCCGCTCGGGCGCGCCGGCTGGTACGTCCCTACCACCCGCGGCCCCGCGACGCGCGTGGGCCAATCGTCGCGGCCTGGGGGCCAACCGGACGGCGGAGGTCCGGTCCTTCCAACGGATAGGGAGGTCCAAACCATGCTGAATGTCGAGTACCGGCCGCTGGCCGACATCAAGCCGTACGAGAAGAACCCGCGCGTCAACGACGCCGCCGTCGACGCGGTGGCGGAATCGATCCGGCGCTTCGGCTTCCGGCAGCCGATTGTGGTCGATGCCGAAGGCGTCATCGTCTGCGGCCACACGCGCTGGAAGGCGGCGCAAAAGCTCGGCCTGGCCGATGTGCCCGTGCATGTCGCCCGCGACCTGACGCCGGAGCAGATTCGCGCGTACAGGATTGCGGATAACAAAACGGCGGAATTGGCCGAGTGGAACCTGGACCTGCTGCCGATCGAGCTGGCCGAGCTCCAGGGCGCCGGCATCGACTGGTCGCTGCTCGGCTTCGACCAGGACGAGCTCGCCAAGCTGCTCGACCCCGGCGTGAAGCCGGGGCTGTGCGATCCCGACGAGGTGCCAGAGCCGCCGGACGAAGCGGTCACGCAGCGCGGCGATCTGTGGCTGTTGCGCAGCGAGAGTGGCATCGAACACCGGCTGCTATGCGGCGATAGCGCTTCGTTGGCGGACGTTGATCTGCTGCTCGCCGTCGAACCGGCGAAGGTGCTCGACCTGCCCGCTGGCACGGAAGTCACCCCGAAGCTGCTGGCCGTGCATCTCGTGAACACTGATCCGCCGTACAACGTGCGGGTCGAGCCGCGGAGCAACAACGCGATCGCGGCCGGCCTGTCGTCGTTCGGCGAACCGGGGATGATGCACCACCAAGGCTTCGACCTGCACCGCCGGCCGAGCGTCGCGCACCCCACGCACAAGAAGTTGCGGCCGAAGGACCGGCCACTGGCGAACGACTTCGTCAGCGACGAGGCGTTCGACACGCTGCTGCACGCGTGGTTCGGCAACATCGCGCGGGTACTGCTGCCCGGGCGCGGCTTCTACATCTGGGGCGGCTATGCGAACTGCGGCAACTACCCTCCTGTGCTGAAGGCGTGCGAGCTCTATTTCTCGCAGGCGATCATTTGGGTGAAAGAGCATCCCGTCCTCACGCGCAAGGACTTCATGGGCAACCACGAGTGGTGTTTCTATGGCTGGCGCGAGGGCGCCGCGCACGTCTTCCTCGGCCCAAACAACGTGCCCGACGTCTGGAGCGTCAAGAAGGTCAACCCGCAGTCGATGATCCACCTGACCGAGAAGCCGGTCGAGCTCGCAGTGCGTGCCATGCAGTACTCGTCGCGGCCGGGCGAGAACGTGCTCGATCTCTTCGGCGGCAGCGGCTCGACGCTGATCGCGGCGGAGCAGACCGGCCGCCAGGCGTTCCTGATGGAGCTCGACCCGCTGTATTGCGACGTGATCGTCCAGCGCTGGGAGAAGTTCACCGGGCGGAAGGCGGAGCGACTCTCCGGCCGAAGCAACGCCCCCGCGGTCGCGGAGGCGTCATTGGAGGGATCGTGATGTCTGCTACGCTGATGGGGCGTCCCGCTCGCCCGGGCGATAAACCGTGTGGCAGCGCTGGCACTCGACGCGCTCGTCGTCGAGCCAGACCAGCTCGTCGCATTCCCGCTCGCCGCAGTTCGGGCAGGCGTCCTCGGGACGCACGCGATCGACCGGGTCGTGGTCCTGGTTGCCGTTCATTCCTCGTCCTCCGCGTCGTCGCCGGTCGCGGCCGGGCGGCTTTCCACGATGGTCACCTGGAACTCCGTCCCGTCGGCGGCCTCGATGACCAGGCCCTTGTCGCGGGTGAGCATGCCGACGTCGTCGTACGTCGCGATCCGCCGGATGCCGGCGACGTGCCCGGCCAGCTCGGCGGCCGGGTCGTCGGCGCTGTCGCGGGCGAACAGCAGCGTCTCGAGCAGGTCGCGGAGCTGGTCCTGAAGCTGGCGGGCGTTCATGGGCTACTCCTCCGCCCCGGGCGCGTTGAACTCGAACTGCCCGCGATCAGCCTTGCGGAACCGGGCCGCGTCGCCCCTGGCGCGCGCCTCGCGCAGCATGGCGGCGTAGAGCGTCGCGTGCGGGGTCTTGCCGCCGGGGCTGGTCCACAGGCCCTGCTCGGCCATCGCGGCGATCAGTTCCTGGGCCCGCATGGGTTTGCCCGCCTGGGCCAGAACCTGCGCGGCGGCGTCCAATGCGCTGAGGCGCTTCGGCCTGGCGTCGGCGGCGGGTTTTGGCTCAGCCTTCGGCTCGCCGGCGGGCTTGCGCTCGGCCTTGAGCGTGGCGGCCGCCTTGGCGGCCTTCTTCGGCGTGGTCTTCTTCGTGCTCTTCTTCATCGCGTTTCTCCATGTTCCGGCCGCCCTATGCGGTCCGGGTACGCGCTTCGCGTACAGCGACATGAGTCCAGGCGCTGCGCCGGAAAGCAAGGCGATCTGGCGAGAATTCCGAGAATTCCTTGCATGTCTCGGCGTGAGGTCCGAGTCAGTGGCCGGGCCCGGCCTGAGAGCGCTCTCGCCCGCACCGGGACGGCCCGGAGCCGCCGGCGGCCGGAAACGTCGCCCCATGGCGGCCCCAACGCGGCCCTGGGCGGCCCGCGGCGGCCCGTTTGGCCCGTGAGGCGGGAGGCGGCGTAGTGGGCGGCCCGGAGAACAAGCTGAACCCGACGGCACTGCCGCTGGCGGATGCGGCCCGGCTCCTGTCGGCCGTGGGCGGGCAGGCGGTGAGGGTGGAGATGCTGGAGGCGGACGTGGCGGCGGGCGCGCCGACGAACGCGAACGGCACGCTCAACCTCGTGCACTACGCGGCGTGGCTGGTGAGGGAGCAGGCTGTAGACCGTAGGCCGGAGGCTGGAGGGCTGGCGACATGACGCCTATGCGAGCTGGGAGCGCCTTCAGCCTGCGGCCTCCGGTCTCCGGTCTGCGACCCGGAGCGTCGCATGATTGACCCCCGCAAACTGAAGCCGACCGAACTGGTCCGGCTGCTGAACAGCACGCCGCTCGGCGAGGTCATCTCAGAGCGGCAGCTCCATCGCCACCGCTCGCGCGCCGGCTTCCGGATCGGCGACGGGCGGACGGTCGATCTGCTCCGCTACGTCGCGTGGCTGGTTCTGGAGCGGCATCGTTCGAGACTGGAGCCGACGGGCTTGACCGGGTACGACGCCCACAAGGAGCGTGCCGCACAGCGCAACCGGGAGATAGCGCTGCTGGGACGCGACATCGCCACGGGCGAGTGGGTTCACACGCCACGTGATCCGCAGCGCCGCGCCCGTGCCGAGCGCGACTTCCAGTTCTTCTGCGAGCAGTACTTCCCACAGACCTTCCACCTGCCGTGGTCGCCCGACCACCTGAAGGTGATCGCCAAGATCGAGCAGGCGGTGCTCGAGGGCGGGCTGTTCGCGATGGCCATGCCGCGCGGCAGCGGGAAGACCAGCCTGTGCGAGGTGGCGTGCCTGTGGGCGCTCGTGTACGGCCACCGCGAGTTCGTCGCGCTCATTGGCAGCGATGAGGAGCACGCCGAGAGCATGCTCGACAGCATCAAGGTCGAGCTGGAGACTAACGACCTGCTCGATGACGACTTCAGCGAGGTCGTCGGGCCCGTGCGAGCGCTGGAGGGCATTCACCAGCGGGCGGCCGGTCAGCTCTACAACGGCAGGCAAACGCACATCGGTTGGACGGCGCGCGAGATCGTGCTGCCCACCATCGCTCCTGAGGACTGGCCTGACGACGCTCGCCGGTCTCTGCGGCTCGATGGCCACTCGCGCGCCAGCGGGGCGATCGTCAAGGTCGCGGGGATCACCGGGCGCATCCGCGGAATGAAGCACAAGCGCGTCGATGGCTCGTCCATCCGGCCGGCACTCGTGCTCATCGACGATCCGCAGACGGACGAGTCCGCACGTTCGCCGTCGCAGTGTGCGGCGCGCGAACGCATCTTGGCCGGCGCGATCCTGGGGCTGGCCGGCCCGGGGCGCAAGATCGCCGGGCTGATGACGCTGACGGTCGTACGCCCCGACGACCTAGCCGACCGCATCCTGGATCGGGGGAAGCACCCGCAGTGGCAGGGCGAGCGGACGAAGATGGTCTATGCGTTCCCCACGAACGAAGCGCTGTGGGCGCGCTACGCGGAGCTGTGGCGGGCGGGCATGCAGACGGATCGCGGCATCGCGGAGGCGACGGAGTTCTACCGCGCCAACCGCGAGGCGATGGATGAGGGGGCGATCGTCGCCTGGCCAGAGCGGCATCATCCCGACGAGCTCTCCGCCGTCCAGCACGCCATGAACCTGAAGCTCGACCGCGGCGAGGCCGCGTTCTGGGCGGAGTACCAGAACGAGCCGCTGCCCGAGGAGCAGGCCGACGACGAGCTACTCACGGCCGACCAGATCATGGCGAAGATCAACGGGTACCGTCGCGCCGAAGTGCCGCTCAGCGCCACGCACCTGACCATGTTCATCGACGTGCAGGCCAAGGCGCTCTTCTGGCTCGTGGCGGCGTGGGAGAGCGACTTTACCGGGTACGTGCTCGACTACGGCACGGAGCCGGACCAGAAGGCGGAGTACTTCACCCTGCGGGACGTGCGCCGCACGCTGGCGACGGCGGCGCCGCGCGCGGGAATCGAAGGTGCGATCTATGCCGGCCTGGAACGGCTAATGGAACGCACGCTCGGCCGCGAGTGGCAACGGGAGGACGGGGCGAAGGTGCGTATCGACCGCTGCCTGGTCGACGCAAACTGGGGCCAATCGTCCGACGTGGTCTACCAGTTCTGCCGGCAGTCGAAATTCGCGGGTGTGGTCATGCCGTCGCACGGGCGCTATGTCGGGGCGTCGAGTATTCCGTTCGCCGACTACAAGCGCAAGCGTGGCGACCGCATTGGATTGAACTGGCGGATTCCGGTCGCCACGGGGAGGCGCCCGGTACGTCACGTCGTGTTCGACACGAACTACTGGAAAAGCTTCGTTCACGCCCGCTTGGCGGTGCAGATGGGGGATCCGGGCTGCCTCTCGCTGTTTGGCCGCAAGCCTGAGGCTCATCGCTTGCTTGCCGATCACCTGACCAGCGAGTACCGCGTCAAGACCGAGGGGCGGGGCCGCACGGTGGATGAATGGAAGCTGCGCGTCGATGGCCTCGACAATCACTGGCTGGACTGCCTGGTCGGCTGCGCGGTCGCCGCGTCGATGGGTGGGGCTTCGCCGCCCGGGCTCGTCGGAGACGCGCCGCGCCCGCGGCCCACCATGCGGCTGTCCGAATTGCAGAGGACCCGCCGATGAGCAGCCTGCCCAAGCCGAGTGCCGCCCAGGTACCCCGCGGCCTAGAGTGCCCGCGCTGCGGCTGTCGGCACTTCCGCGTGATCTACACCCGCGCCGCGTGGGGCGGGCGGATCGTACGCCGCCGCGAGTGCCGCCACTGCGGGCGGCGCATCACGACGCACGAGCGGGCTGCATAGCAGCCCGGGCGAGCGATGCCTGGTCGCCACGTTTTCGCGTCGTGCGGCGGTTGTTTGCCGCTGTTCCATACCGGCAACGCGTCCGGGCGACGGGGAATCCGCCGGTGTCAGGTACATATGCGTAACGAAATCGACAACAGTGCACCAAGAGCGTCGCGCCTGCTGCCTCTGTGGCGAAAGTAACAGCGGAGGCCGCACGGTCCCCGGGCGGGATGGTGCAGCGGCAGCACGGTCGCCACGGCGACAGTTGCCGGTCCGAGTCCCGCTCCCGCAAGTAGGCGTCGCGATGGTCGCGGCGCCGGTTGGTACACACACAAGAGGAAAACAGGATGTCGTTCGGCCCGGTCACGATTGCGACGCTCGACACGATGGACATTCAGGCCCCCGGCGCGCCCGGCCTTTCGGCGCGACAAATCTCCAACCACGCGGGTGACTTCACGCTCACGCCGCCCACCACGGACGCCGACGGCTCGCCGCTCTCCGGCCTGACGTTCGGTCAGGCGGTCGTGATCCAGGCCGACGCGGAGACGGCCGAGCTGTACCGCAACGATTTCGAGGCCGCGCTCCAGTTCAACGGCGCGCAGGTCTTCGAGCTCGACCTGGACGAGGGGGAGCCGGCGACGCGCGAGTTCGTGATCGCCGAGCCGGGCCGGCCGTACTCGATCCTGGCGCGTGTCGCGGACCACACCCGTGGGCAGTAGCCCGTCCAGCATCATCACGCTCACCACGCGCCGCCGACCGTGGTGGGCGTGGTGGCTGATCCGCTGGGCGCGCTGGCTGCACGCACTGGGCAGCGCGCTGGTCATGCGGTTGGAGCGGTAACGCGATGCCAGAGGAAATCGAGAACGCGATCCGCCAGGCGGCCCAGCAGCCGGCCGAGGCGTCGATCGACGGCCAGACGGTCAAGCAACACCCGCTGCCGGACCAGATCGAGGCCGACCGCTATCTGGCCAGCAAGGAGGCCGCGAAGAAGGGCATCGGCGTGCGGATGACGAAGGTGGCGCCGCCCGGAGCGGTGTGAATCAGACTGGAGGCTGGAGACCGGAGGCGGTAGGGCTGATGTTCGCAGGTCTGCTTAAGTTCCTCGGACGTGGTCGCACGACGGCGCCGCCTAACCGTGTTGCCTGCGGCCGCGTGCGCCTGCGGCCTCCAGCCTACGGCCTCCGGGCGCGTTACGACGCCGCGCAGACCACGCCCGAGAACCGTCGGCACTGGGCCAACGCGGACGGGCTTTCCGCCGACGCCGCGTTGTCGCCCGAAGTGCGGCGGCTGCTGCGTAACCGGGCGCGGTACGAGGTCGCGAACAACTCCTACGCCAAGGGTATCGTCCTGACGCTGGCGAACTACGTCGTCGGCACGGGCCCGCGGCTCCAGATGCTCACCGATGATCCCGAAGCCAACCGCATCGTCGAGCAGGAGTTCGCCCGCTGGGCGAAGGCGATCGGGCTGGCCCACAAGCTGCGCACGATGCGGATCGCCCAGTGCGAATCGGGCGAGTGCTTCGGACTGCTGGTCAGCAACCCGGGGATGGCGCGGGCGTCTTCGGCCGCTGCTGTGCCGGTCACGCTCGACCTGCGCCTGATCGAGGCGGATCAGGTCGCCACGCCGTTCGGCGTGCTCGCGCCGGAGGAGAAGGCCGTCGACGGCATCATCTTCGACGGCTTCGGCAACCCGGTTGCGTACTACGTCCTGCGCAGTCATCCCGGCGACCCGCGGGCCTGGCGGACGGGCATCAACGACTATGACCTGATGCCGGCGGAATCCGTCATCCACCTGTTCCGCGCCGAGCGCCCTGGCCAAAGTCGGGGTATCCCCGAGATCACCCCGGCGCTACCGCTGTTCGCGATGCTGCGGCGCTACACGCTGGCGGTGCTCGGGGCGGCGGAGCAGGCGGCCCTGCCGAGCGGCGTGATCTACACCGACGCGCCGGCCGACGCCGAGGCCTCGAACGTCGAGCCGATGGACACGGTCGAGATGGACCGCGGCACGTGGCTGACGATGCCCTACGGCTGGAAGATCAACCAGGTCCGGGCCGAGCAGCCGACCACGGTCTACGGCGACTTCAAGCACGAGGTGATCAACGAGATCGCCCGCTGCCTGAACATGCCGTTCAACATCGCGGCGGGGAACTCGTCGGGCTACAACTACGCCTCGGGGCGGCTCGATCACCAGGCGTTCTTCAAAGCCATCCGCATCGACCAGGCGTACCTTGGCGACGTCGTCCTCGACCGCGTGCTGGAAGCGTGGCTGAGCGAGGCGGCCCTGATCGAGGGCTATCTGCCGCAGTCGCTGCGCACGCGCGACGCGGCGTTCCCGCACCAGTGGTTCTGGGACGGCTTCGAGCACGTCGATCCGGCCAAGGAAGCCAGCGCCCAGGCGACGCGCCTGGCTAGCCACACGACCACGCTCGCCGCGGAGTACGCCAGAGCCGGCCTCGACTGGGAGAGCGAACTGCGCCAGCGGGCGCGTGAGGTCGCGCTGCTGCGCGAGCTGGGGCTGGAGCAGGCTGGAGTCCGTAGTCCGGAGCCTGGAGGCGCAGAGGAAGACGACGACGTGGATGACACCGAGGAGACCACCGATGCCTCTGCCGAAGCGCCGCGGCGGTGAAGGCCGTACGGCCTTCGTGCGACGCTGCATGGAGAACGACGTCATGAAACGCGAATTCCCCGACCCCGATCAGCGGCTGGCCGTCTGCCAGCGGCAGGCCGACCTGCCCGCCGCGGGACGGATCGATCTGCTGTGCACCCCCGGCAACATCACGCTGGAGGCGCTGGCCGCCGGTGGCGAAGCCGAGGCCGTCCCGCGCTTCACGATGGTCGCCTACACCGGCGAGCCCATGCACGTCGAGGGCTGGCGCTACCCGGTGGTCGTCGACCTCGAAGGCCTGTCGATCCCGTCGCAGCGACGGCCTGTGCGTTTCGGCCACAGCATGTACGCCGGCGTCGGGCACACCGAACGCATCGTGGTCGAAGCCGGCCGGCTGATCGCCGAGGGCATCGTCAGCCGGGAGACGCCGGCGGCCCGCGAGGTCGTCGCCAGCGGCAAGCGCGGCTTCCCCTGGCAGGCTTCGATCGGCGCGCAGGTCGCCCAGGCCGAGTTCGTGCGGGCCGGGAAGTCTGTGACGGTCAACGGAAAGACGTTCGAGGGCCCGCTGTACGTCGCCCGCCGAACGGTGCTGGGCGAGATCAGCTTCGTGGACCTCGGGGCGGACATCAATACCACGGTCGCGATCGCGGCCGCGCAAGGCTGTAGGCCGGAGGCCGGAGGCTGGAGCGAGAACACGGAGGAGAGCGTCATGGAAGACGATCGCAATACCGCAGAGAGAAACACCGAACCGGAGGCGACGGGCAAGGAGGCCCCAGCGAATGGCACGGATGCCGACGCCTCCGGCCTCCAACCTACGGTCTCCGGCCTGAGCGAGCTGCGTGCTCAGGCGCTGGCCGAGAGCAAGCGCATCGCTGCCATCCGCCGCATCTGCGGCAGCAAGTTTCCGCAGCTCGAGGAGCAGGCGATCGCCGAGGGCTGGACCGAAGAGAAGACCGAGCTGGAGAAGCTGCGTGCCAGCCGCCCGAAGGCGCCGGCCGTGCATGTCTCCAGCGACACGATGAGCGGTCAGGTGCTCGAAGCCGCCTGCATGATGACCGGCAAGGTCACGAAGATCGAGGAGCTGTACGACGAGCCGACGCTGGACGCCGCGTCCCGCCGCTTCCGCGGCGGCATCGGGCTCCAGGAGCTGCTGCTCGAAGCTGCCTGGGCCAACGGCTACACCGGCCGCAACTTCCGCGACAGCCGCGAGGTGCTGCGGGCCGCCTTCGGCCAGAACCTCCAGGCCGGGTTCTCGACCATCGACATCGGCGGCATCCTCAGCAATGTGGCGAACAAGTTCCTGCTGGAGGGGTTCTTCTCGGTCGAGCGGACCTGGCGGAACATCTGCGCCGTCCGCAACGTCAGCGACTTCAAGACCGTCACGAGCTACCGCCTGATCGGGAAGGACCAGTACGAGCAGGTCGCCCCGGGCGGGGAACTGAAGCACGGGACGCTGGGCGAGCAGGCCTACACCAACAAGGCCGACACCTACGGCCTGCTCCTGTCGATCGACCGGCGGGACATCATCAACGACGACCTGGGGGCGATCACGACCGTGCCGCGGAAGCTGGGACGCGGGTCCGGCCTGAAGATCAACGACGTCTTCTGGTCGATCTTCATGGACAACGCTTCGTTCTTCAGCGCCGCCAACAAGAACTTCCTCAGCGGGGCCGACACGGCGCTGTCGATCGAGGGCCTGAGCAAGGCCGAGGTCGCGTTCCTCAACCAGACCGACCCGGACGGCAAGCCGCTCGGCGCCATGCCGGCGATCGTGCTGGTGCCGACGGCCCTCAGTGCCATCGCGACGGTGCTCTACAAGTCGCTGGAGATCCGCAGCACGGTGGACGATCAGACCTACCCGGTCGCCAACCCGCACACCGGCAAGTTCCGCGTCGAGGTCAGCCGCTACCTGAGCAACCAGCAGTATCCCGGCTACTCGGAGAAGGCCTGGTACCTGCTGGCCGATCCGATCGATCTGCCGGTGATCGAGGTCGCGTTCCTCAACGGCCAGGAGTCGCCCACGATCGAGACCGCGGACGCGGACTTCAACGTGCTCGGCATCCAGATGCGCGGCTACCACGACTTCGGTGCCAGTCTTCAGGAACCGCGGGGCGGGATCAAGAGCAAGGGCGAAGTGTGACAACGAGGCTTGAGACCTGAGGCTTGAGACCTGAGGCCGCAAGCCTCAAGGCTCGAGCCTCAAGCCTGAGGAGAAACAATGGCACAAGCAACATTCGTGCATGACGGGGCGTCGATCGACTACACGCCCGGCTCGGCGGTCGCAGCGGGCGACGTCATCGTGCAAGGCGAGCTGGTCGGCATCGCACGCACGCCGATCGCGGCCGGCGTGCGGGGCGCGTTGGCCGTGACGGGCGTGTTCGACTTCGCCAAGGCCACGGGCGGCGGGACGGCGATCACGGCCGGCGCGAACGTGTACTGGGATGACACGAACAACGTCGCGACCACCACGGCGACCGGCAACAAGCTGATCGGCAAGTGCGTCAAGGCCGCGGCGGACGGCGATGTGACGGTGCGGGTGCGGATGAGTCAATAGGCTGTTGGACTGTTCGACTGTTGGACTGTTGGGGATGGAGACTTGCAGGGTCGCCGACGTTTGCGGGAGCACATCCGACGGCCGCACCCCAACAGCCCAACAGCCTAACAGCCCAACAGTCTAACAGCCCTGCGGAGCGCAGCGACGCATGGACCTGCTCGAGCACGGCGCGGCGTGGCTGGAAGACCAGCGCACGCGATACCTGTCGCGGACGGTCACGTACCTCCGCGGCGGTGACAGCGTGGACCTGCCGGCCACGATCGGCCAGACCACATTCGAGCAGGCCGACGAGTACGGCGTCGTCCACCGCACCGAGTCGCGGGACTTCCTCGTCCTCGCGGCGGACCTGGTGCTTGCGGGCAAGGCGACGTTGCCGCAGGCCGGCGATCGGATTCGTGAGACGGTCGGTGAGCAGGTCTTCCTGTACGAGGTAATGGCGCCCGGCGGCGAACCGCCCTGGCGCTACAGCGACCCGTACCGGCGGACGCTGCGGATTCACACGAAGCACGTGGGCATGGAGCGCGTGGCATGACCGACGCCCGGAGACCAGAGGGCGCAGACCGCAGGGTTGACGATCGAGCGCTGGCTATCCGGTCCACCGCCTCCAGCCCGCGGCCCGACTGGTCGCGCTGGGCCGGCGTCGTCCTCACAGCGCTGCTCGCCGTGCTTGCGTTCACGGTCCAGTGGGGCGTCGTCACGGCCAAGCTCGACCATGTCGAAAAGCGGCTGGACGAACTGATCGTCGAGGCCCGGGCGCTGCGCAGCGAGTACCAGGCGATCGAGCGGCGGGTGTCGTACCTCGAAGGCCGGCAGAACGGCCTGCCCGACCCTGCCCGTCCGGCAGGCGGGCGGCAGGCGGGGAGGACGCCGCCGTGAGCACGATCAATCAGATCGCCGACGCCGTCGTGGCCAGCCTGAACGCCGCCCCGTTCAGCCTGCCGTTCACCGCCGAGCGGCGATACCAGCCGGTGTTCGAGCTGTCGCAGCTTCAGGAGCTGCGCGTCAGCGTCGTGCCGAAGTCGCTGACCGCGACCGCCGCGACGCGCGCGGACGCCTTCTTCGACTGCGCCATCGACATTGGCATCCAGCGGAAGGTCAACCCGGACGACGCCGAGACCCTCGACGGTTTGATGCACCTGGTCGAGGAGATCGCCGATCACCTGCGGTTCCACAAGCTCGACGCGTTCCCCAATGCCGCGTGGTTGGCGATCGAGAACGACCCGATCTTCGCGCCGGACCACCTGGAGAAGGAGCGCGTGTTCACCAGTGTGCTCACGGTCACGTATCGGGTGCGGAGATGAGGCGATGAACGTCCAATCGCTCGCCGTCGCCGAGGACCGGGCAGTCATCACGCTGGTGAGCGGTCGGGAACTCACGATTACCCGCGCCTGGCTGGCGGACCAGTTCACACGCGCCGATGGCCGCTCGCCGGCCGAGAAGCGCGACGCGGTGCTGGCGGCGGTGCGGACGACGTTCGCCGACCCCGAACTGCTCGATCCGGAACGACTGTGGGTGGACTTCGAGGACGATGGCACGATCCGCGGCGTGGTGCTCACGCGGGAGAAGGATTGCCCGTTCGACAACGAGCGGTGGGAACACCGCGGGAAGGCTTGAGGCTTGAGGGTCGAGGTCTCAAGCCTCAGGTCTCAAGCCGCAGGCCCCAAGCCTCAGGAGGCAGCAGTGCCGGTGCAGTGGTTCACGGGCTTCGAGGCGGCCGACACGAACGAGCTGGTCGCGCTGGGCGGCTCGGTTACGGTCGGCGCTGCGTACAAGCGCAGCGGCAACTACGGCTGCCGGATCGTCGTCCCGCAAAGCACGAGCACCGCGTACATCGCCGTCGCCAACGGGTACGACGCCAACGGCAACCCGGCCAGCATCAGCCGGACGGCGTACACGCTGGGCTTCGGGATGCGGCTGACGAGCCTGCCGCAGACAACGGGCACGTGGGAATACCTGCTCTACGTCGCGTACGGCACCACGCACCGGGCATCGCTGCGGATCGGCAAGGACGGCACGCTCCGGCTGCACGTCGGCGCGTCCGGCTCGCCATACATCGCCAGCTTCGGGCCGATCGAGCTGGGCCGCTGGTACTTCTGCGAGCTGGCGGTGCTGTTCGATCGGTACGTCTGGCGGATGGACGGACAGATCGTTGCGCAGGGGCTCGCCTCGCCGGGCGGGTCGATGAACACCGCCTCGCTCGGCAAGCGCTACAACCTCGCGTCGCAGGGCTACACGCTCGACGTGGACGACATCTACACCTGCGACGACGCGGTGTTCTACGGGCCGACCGCGCGCGTGGCGCGGCTGAATGCAAGCGTCAACGGGACGTCGTTCGGCTGGACCGCCAATCCGCCGGAAGAGCCGCCGCCGGTGCCGGAGCCGTGAGGTGAGCCGTGGAGTACTGGGAATACGTCGCACAGGTGCCGCATGACAGCGACTACTCGTATCTCGAAGGGACGTACCCGGGCGCGGCGTTCAACGTCGGCGTCGTCGATGTGGTGCTGGCACCGGGCGAACGGATCGTCGCGGCGGCCGGGGCGGTGTGCTGGCGGAACAGCAGCGGCGGCAACGGGCGGGTCACGCTGCGCGTCGGCGACAGCGAACAGGCCACGGCCAACTTCATGCCCAGCGGCGCCTATGACACGATCTTCGTCTTCGCCCGCAACTCCCCGGCGACGGCCAAGCCGTGGACGCGCGCCGAGGTCAACGCCGCCCTGGTCGGCGCGGCCGTCTACAGCGGTTCGGGCCTGCGGGCAACGCAGGCTGGGCTGCACGTGCTGCTGCACACGCCGCCGGTCGTGCCCCTCAAACCGAAGGAGTGGCCCATGAACTTCCAGGCGCTGGAACCGCTGACGGCGACGGGGTCGGACCAGGCGGTCGAGGTGCCGCGCGGCGCGACGCTCGTCGTGCATCCGCTCGCGGCGAACGTGGAGGTCCGCGACGTAAGCGGCGGGACCGCCAAGCTGACGATTCCGGCGGACTCGATGGTCATGCTCGGCCCGTCGTATGGCCAGACAGTGTACCTGCGCGCAACGCCCGGCACGGTGATTGAGCTCGGGCTGACATAGAGGCGCGAGGCCTGAGGCGTGAGGCTTGAGTGCTCAGTTCTCAGCTCTCAAGCCTCGAGCCTCGCAGTCAAGGAGGACTGAGACATGCCCAACTTCGTACTGGGGATGAACGCCAAGCTGTACTACGGCACGGCCGGCGGCCCCGCGTCCACAGAAATGACCAATGTCCGCAACGTCACGCTGAACCTGGAAGCGGGCGAAGCGGATGTCACGACGCGGGCCAACCAGGGCTGGCGCGCGACCGCGCCCACGCTGCGCGAGTGCTCGGTCGAGTTCGAGATGGTCTGGGACCCGGCGGACGCCGGATTCACCGCGATCAAGAATGCTTACCTCACGAATGGCCTGATCGCGCTGAAGATTCTGGACCAGGCCGGCGGCCAGGGGCCGGACGGCGACTTCTCGATCACGTCGTTCACGCGGAGCGAGGAACTGGAAGAGGCGATCACCGTCAGCGTGACCGCCAAGCTGGCCGTGTTCCGCTCGTGGGTCACGGGGACGTAGTCATGAAGACCTTCACCGACAACGCCGGCCGGACGTGGACGGTCGCGATCAACGTGGACGCGATCAAGCGCGTCCGCGACCTGCTCGAAGTCGATCTGCTCGAAGTCTTGGACGGGAAGCTGATCGAGAAGCTCTACCGCGACCCCGTGCTGCTGTGCGACGTGGTCTACGCCGTCTGCAAGCCTGAGGCCGACGCGAAGGGTGTGACTGACGAGGACTTCGGCCGGGCGATGGCCGGCGACGCGATCGAGCACGCCACGAAGGCGCTGTTGGAGGAACTCGTGGGTTTTTCCCCGAGCCCGAGGGATCGGGCGAACCTCCAACGCATCCTCGAAACGACCTGGAACGTGATGGACAAGGCGCGGGATGCAATCGAGATCCGCCTGGCGACGGTCAACGCGGAAGACCTCGTCGCCCGGGCGCTGGCGAGCTCTGGCGGCTCATCTGGCAGTGCGCCGGCATCGTCGGCGTCGAGCCCGGACGGCTGACGCTGCGAGAACTGCTCGCGCTGGCAGAAGCGCGGGCGAAGGACGAGTGGGCGCGAGTGAGCGCCCTCCTGGCACTGCTCGCGAACTGCCACCGCGACCCGAAGAAAACCCGGGCGTTCAAGCCGGCCGACTTCGACCCGTTCGCCAAGCGGCCCGCGCCCGTGCCGATCGACATGGACGACCTGAAAGCGGTGTTCCTCGAGGGACGGTTCCCTCGCACCGAGGCTCCAAGGAAGGAGGAAAACTCATGTGGTTCTGCTACCTGAAGACGTTCGCCGGCATCGTGCTGGCCATCCTGGCGCTGCTGGGCCTTTCCGGCTGCGCGACGCTCAATCCCCAGCCGCCCGTCGAGCACTTCACCAACAAGCTGGCCGACGAGGCGATCATCCCCGCCGTGCGGGAGGGCCTGTCACAGGGCGTCGAGCAGCTCGTGATCCAGGCCGGCGCGCAGGGCATCAACCCCACGTACGTCGTGAAGTTCTCGGGCAAGTGGGTCACCGGCGTGGAAGGCGCGGCGTCCGTCGGCGTCGAAGGCATCGCCGGGCAGCTTCAGGTGAGCAGCGCGAGCAGCGAAGAGACGGAGACGAGCCCGCACCAAAAGGTGCAGGCGGTGCCGCCCAGCACGCAGCCCGCTGCAACGGAACCCGAGACGACCGCGACGGGTGAGTCGTGAGCCGGACGGTTCAAGTCATGCACACGGCGGGCGCGTCGATCGCGCTCACCGCGCTGCTGGCCGGTTGCGCCGCGAGTCAGTCGCAACCGCGGCTGGCCGTGGCGCCGCCGGCGGTGACATCGCAGCCGGCCGGCGAGGCGGCTGCACTCGACGTGCAGCAACTCAGTGGCCAGATCGTCGCGGGCGTGCAGGCGGAACTGAGCAACCGGATCGAGACCGCCGTCGAGACGACACTCCGCGCCGAGGTGCAGGCCACCGGCATCGGCGGCGACGCCACGGGCTACAACAGCGAGTTCGGCGTGGGTGCCACGCTCGTCGTGTCGCTGACGTTGCTGCTCGCCCTGATCCTCAGTCACCGGCGTGAGGT
>JABRWC010000152.1:0-6764 GCA_039961675.1 Phycisphaerae bacterium | reverse complement strand
AGACGCCGGACGCGCAGAACGTGACGGCGGTCCGGCTGATCCGGCCTGGCGCGGTGACGCACTCGTTCGATCAGAACCAGCGCATGCTGGAGCTGGCGTTCACGATGGTAGACTCGGACACCATCCGCGCCACGGCGCCGCAGCACGGCAACATCGCCGCGCCGGGCTACTGCATGCTCTTCGCCGCGACAGGCGCGAACGGCGCGCTGCCGTCCGAGGGCAAGTTTATGAAGATCCGCAATCACCAGTCGCCAGCGTGAGGTGGGCAAGGCATCCGATTGAAGGCTGTTCGTTTGCCGATTCGCCGGGCTGCTCGAAACGAAGCGGAGGAGAGTCGAGATGCAAATTACTCTGCCGGTAACTGCGCCGGGGTCGTGCTGTTCGTCGGATGCGGCCCGGTTCCTCGCGCCGGGAGCGGCGCCGCTGCCTGACAGCCGCCGCCGGCCGGTGCGGCGCGTGCAGCTTTTCTTCCCGCCGATGGTGTTTTCGAAATTCCAGTCGCGCCAGACGGCGCTCTTCCCGCTGGGGCTGGGATACATCGCCTCGGTCCTGGAGCGCGCCGGCTACGAAGTGGACCTCGTGGACTGCGCGTCCGAAGGCTACGACACGCTGATCGACATCGGCAAGGGACGCCTGGTGTACGGCCTGACGCCCGAGCAGGTGCGTCGGCGGATCGAAGCCTTCCGCCCGGACGCGATCGGGCTGAGCTGCCTGTTCAGCACGCTCGAGAAGCGCATGCTGATGATCGCCGGCGTGGCCAAGGAGGTGGACCCGGAAATCCCCGTGGTCTGCGGCGGCCCGCACGTTTCGGCGTTCTACCAGCGGCTGATGTGCGATCCGCGCGTGGATTACTGCGTGATCGGCGAGGGCGAGCACGCGGTCGTGCAACTGTTCGAGGCCATGAACCGCGGCGCCTCGTTCGGCCCGATCCACTCGCTGTGCCACCGCTCGGGCGGGCAGGTCCACATCCAGCCGCGCGGCGCGTACATCGAGGATTTGGATTCGCTGCCGTACCCGGCGCGGCACAAGATCGACCAGAGCATCTATTTCCAGATCGGCAAGACACAGGGCCTGCGGCTCGACGGCGACAACAAGCTGCGCATCACGCAGATGACCACCTCGCGCGGCTGTCCGTTCCAGTGCACGTACTGCGGCAAGGACGTGACCTGGGGCAAGGAATACCGCACGCAAAGCGCGAGGTACGTGCTCGACGAGATGGAGCACTTGATCGAGACCTACGGCATCGAGCGCTTCGCGTTCCAGGACGACAACTTCACAGCCGACATGGGGCGCGCGGCGGAGCTGTTCGACGGCATGGTCGAGCGGAAGTTCAACATCACCTGGGAGGCGCACAACGGGTTGGGCGTGAACTTCCTCAGTCCCGCGCTGCTGGAAAAGATGAAAGCCAGCGGCTGCGTGAGCTTCACGATCGCGGTGGAGAGCGCGAATTCGGCCACGCTGCGGCGCGTCAAGAAGCCCAACTACATCAAGCTCGCCCCGCCGATCGTGCAGAAAGCCAAGGAGCTCGATATTGAGATCCGCGGGTTCTTCATGATCGGCTTCCCGGGCGAGACGTTGGAGGAGGTGCGCCGCACGGTCGAGTACGCCCGCAACCTGCGCCTGGCGGTCTCGGCGTTCGCGCTGGTCACGCCGCTGCCGGGGACCGGTCTTTACAAGGAGTGCGTTGCGGCCGGCATGATCGATGAGGCCAGCGTCGATTTCGAGGACTTCAGCTTCGGCGCGTTCGATCTCCAACTCTCTCAGGTGCCGGTCGAGGAGCTCAAGGCGATCCGCAAGATCGAGTGGCTCAAGACGGTCATGCTTGACGAGAACGGGCACTTCAAGCGCGACTGCGGCCTCAGCCCGCGCGACGCGCTGGACGAACTGGAGAACGGCCTGCGGTTGTTCCCGGACCTGGCGGATTTGCGAAAGCTGTACCACGAGGCGCTGGAGTTCTACGGCGTGCCCGAGAGGCTCTCGGCGTAGTAGCGAGTTCAGAGTTGCGGAATCAGACTTGAGCGCAATCGCAGCTAACAGAACGGCCATCGTAACGGGCGCATCCCGCGGGCTGGGCGCGCTTGTCGCCGCCGCACTGGCGCGGCGGGGCGTCGCGGTCGCGCTGCTGGCGCGCGATCGTGAACACTTGGAGCGCGTCGCCGCGCGAATTCGCACAACTGGCGGCAGGGCCGAGCCGCTTCCGGTTGACCTGTCCGACTGGAACGCGGCCACGCGCGCCGCGGAAGCGGCCCTGGCACGCTTCGGCCACATCGACGCCCTGTTCAACGTCGCCGGCGCCAAGCTCGAAGGTCCGGCCGAGCAGGCCACGTACGACGATGCCGTGACCGCGCTGGCCGTAAACTACCTCGCTCCGCTCGCGCTGTGCCGAGCGGTGATTCCCGCCATGCGCCGACAGGGCGGCGGCCTCATCGTCAACGTGTCGAGCGTGCTCGGTTTGCGGGCGACACCCGACCGCGGGTTGTATTCCGCGAGCAAGGCCGCCCTGAACGCACTTACGGACGCGCTGCGCGTTGAGCTGGCCGCCAGCGGCATCCACGTCACGCTCGTCTGCCCCGGGCGACTGACCGCGGCGGGCGAGCGGGGAAGCTGGCTGGCGATGAGCGAGCAGGATGCCGCCGAGCGCATCGCGCGCTGCATGGACCGCCCGCGGCGAAGGCTCACGCTCACGCTCGCGGGTCGGGCGCTCGACGCGCTGAACCGGCTTTCGCCGAATTTCGTGGACGCGCTGCTGGGTCGAATTCGTCGTCGGCGCGCGGCGCGCGACGTGTGCCACGCAGATGAATCTCATGCTCGCCGGCGCGCCGCCGACCTGGCGCCGGTTGCCGCACCGGGAGAGCGCGCATGAGCGTTACACCCCTGACCAACGCGACGCCGCTGACTGCCGCCGAGACCAGCGCGCCGGGCGTTGTGGAGCGGCGTGCGCCCTCGCTCGCGTTGCACGACGCCGAGCGCAGCGCTCGCCTGGATCACCTCTTCGATGTGCAGTTTTCGATTCCGCGCCGGCCGTCGCTGCGGGTGACGGTCAACCACGCGCTGAAGCGCGGCCTGGACATCGTCGTGGCGCTGGTCGGGCTGGCGCTGACGTGGCCGGTGATGCTGATCGCCGGCATCGCGACGCTGCTCGATACCGGCCGGCCGGTGTTTTATTCGCAGGTCCGCCGCATCCGCTTCGGCCGCCGGGTGCGCGTGCACAAGATGCGGACGCTGGTGGTGGGGGCGGACCGCAGCCTGGGCGCGCTGGTGGATATCAAGTCCAACGGCCGCTACCTGAACATCCAGAAGAGCGCCGGCAGCTACACGCGCGTCGGCCGCTGGCTGGAACGACTGTGGATCGTCGAGCTGCCGCAGCTCTGGAGCGTGCTCCGCGGGCACATGAGCCTGGTCGGCAACCGCCCGCTGCCGGACTACGTGATCGAGGCGCTGGGAGAGACGCCGGAGGTCATCGAGCGCTTCGCCAGCCCGCAGGGACTGACGGGCTACACGCAGGTCATCGGCCGCGACAACCTCAGCGACCACGAACGTATCTGTCTCGAATGCCACTACTCGCAAGTCTTTGAGCACGGAAACGTATTCCTGGAGGACCTGCGGATCATCGGCGTGACGTTTCTGACGTACCTGGGGCTTGGACGACGGCGCACCGTGAGCGACTTTTTGCCGCAGGGGTTCAGTCTGCCGAGGGAGCATCGCGTGCCGCTGCCGATCGCCTCCGAGGCCGATTGTCGCGCGGTGCAGCGCGATCACGCGCGAACGCTGACCGTGCTCGCGTGCCCAACCTGCTACGTCGTCGAGCCGGCGTGCGATTCGACGAAATGCCGGCAGGAATGCGTATCCGCGTGCAAGCACGACGCGCTGGCGATGGGCGCCGACGGCCGGCCGCGGTTCCTGGATGCGTGCATCGCGTGCTCAGACTGTGTTTCGGCGTGTCCGTTCGGCGCCATCGACAAACACGCGTTGCGGTCCAGCACAGGCGGCATGGCGTGCGACGGCTGCGGCGCGGAGTATCCCGAGATTGAAGGCGTGCTGGACCTGCTGCCGCGGCGGGCCAACCTGCCGAAGAATCCTTACTTCGAGTTCTACGACCACGAATACGTGGGCGAAAACCCGCAGATGCACCTGGAAGACACGGAGTGGAAGCTGCGAGAGCTGCGGCCGCTCTTGGCGGGTTCCGGCGCCTATCGCAGCCTGGTGGACATCGGTTGCGGGGCCGGGGAGCTGGGGCGGCGCATCGCGGCGGAATTCCGCATTCCACACGCCGTCTCCAGCGAGTGGTCCAGACAGATTCTGTCCGTCGCGCGGCAGCGCGAGCCGCACGGCACGTACATCCGCACCGACGCGGCGTACCTGCCGTACCGAAACCGCAGCTTCGATCTGGCGCTGCTGATCGACGTCATTGAGCACCAGCACCAGCCGGACCAAGTGCTGCGCGAGGCGGCCCGCGCCGCCAGGTCGCTGCTGCTGCGCACGCCGCTCGAGGATTGCTGGTACGAGGGACTGCGCCGGCGTCGAAAGGACCTGTTCCGCGAGTCCAGCGGGCACGTGGTGCACTTCAACCGCGATTCGGTCCGTTGCCGGTTGCACGCCAACGGCTGGCGCGTGCTGCGCGACAGCGTGCGGCACATCGCCTGGTCGCATTGGCGGAACGTGTTGGGCGGCCCGACGCCGCTTTCGGGCAAATTCACTGCGGCGGCGCGCTTCGCGTTGCGGTTCGTGCTGCCCAAGCCGCTGTATCGGCGGCTGTTCGTGACGAACTACAACGCGCTGTGCGCGTCGGGATATGCGACGTCCGAGCCGCGGCGGTGAGGGGAGCGCGGGGTCTCGCCCGCAGCTCGCGCCTGAGCCGTGACCGTCAAGGACAGGTCTTTGACGGTGATCCGGTGCCGTCGGCCCTCAGTGGCCGACGGCGGAAGACCGGTCAGGAGACCGGTCCCCCCGGATGGCGAGACCGGTCAGGAGACCGGTCCCCCGGGATGGCGAGACCGGTCAGGAGACCGGTCCTCCGGGATGGCGAGACCGGTCAGGAGACCGGTCCCCCGAAATGTCGAGACCGGTCAGGAGACCGGTCCCCCGATATGTCGAGACCGGTCAGGAGACCGGTCCCCCGGGATGTCGAGACCGGTCAGAAGACCGGTCCCCCGATATGTCGAGACCGGTCAGGGAACCGGTCCCCCGGGATGGCGAGACCGGTCCGGAGCCGGTCCATCGCGAAGTGGGGCGCGCATCGGCCGACGCGGCCGTGAGGGTCTACGCATGGTGGCAGCAACGAAGGGAACCGCCGGTCCGATCGTCCACAGGGGCCGCCGCATCGGCGCCAAGCTCCAGCAGCTCTCGCACCAGGCGAAGATCGCGCTGGGCGGGCGCACGTACGACCAGGCGTACACCGGCCCGCTCTACGTGCAGATCGGCGTGGTGAACGCGTGCAATTACCGCTGCCAATTCTGCTGGGACCACCCCACGTTTGTGAGCAAGGAGCATCCGTACCCGGACGACATCGCGGAGCGGTATTACAAGGACCACCCGGAGATCGACCGCAACAAGGCCTACATGAGCTGGGAGATGTACACCGGCCTGGTGGACGACCTGCGCGAGATTGGCACGCGTAAGATCAAGTTCATCGGCCGCGGCGAGAACTTCCTGCACAAACGCTTCGTGGACATGATCGGCTACGCCAAGGAGCGCGGCTTCAACGTCTCGATCACCACCAACGGCTCTCTGATCAGCGACGACATGGTCCGCCGGCTGGTGGAGATGGATCTGGACGAGATTTTCGTCAGTGTGAACGCCGCCTCGCAGCGTTCGTACAACGAAATTCACATCGGCACGAAGCCGGATGCGTTCGGGCGCGTGAAGAATACGCTCGCGCTGTTTGGCAGCGAGAAGCAGCGCCAGGGGCGAAGCGGGCCGTTCATGCATTTGAGCTTCGTGATCCAGGCCAACAACTATTTCGAGATGCCCGACATGGTGCGGCTGGCGCACGAGGTCGGCGCGCAGCGCGTGGCGTTCAACCGCATCAGCGTCTACGAGGGCACGAAGTTCCTGATGCTGTCCGAAGAGCAGAACCGCGAAGCGCTCGAACGGCACCTGGTCGAGGCGGAGCGCCTCGGCCAGCAGCTCGGCGTCATTACCAACGCCGATTTCTTCCGGGCGCGGCCGGGCGAGGAGCAGCGCAGCAAAAGCATCCACAGCAAGGTGCCGTGCTACATCGGCTGGTTCTTCTCGATCATCCTGGCGGACGGCACGGTGAACCCCTGCTGCGAGTGCCTGCGGGCATTGGGCACGCTCCAGACGCACCGCTTCAAGGACATCTGGTTCGGCGAGTCGTACCGGAAGTTCCGCGGCGAGATCAGCGACCTGCCGAACTCGGACAAGGAGGTCAGCGGCTGCCGCTGCTACAACTGTAGTTTCGCGCTGCACAACCTCTCGATGCACAAGTACATCCACCCGCTCTCCGGCGTCAGCGCCGGGGCGGGTTATGGGCTGGCGGATTTGAAGCGGTTCATCTTTGGTTAACCGCGGCTTTAAGAGCAGCGAGCACAGAAGTGACTGAAGGGGCGTGCAATCAAGCGTCGGGCGCGGGCAGTGGCGGGCGATGGCTCGCCGGTCGGGGGTGCGCCGGCGCGGCGGCTGCGTTGCTGCTTGCGCTGCTTTGCGCGCCGGCCGGGTTGGCGGATTTTGTGCCGGGGTTTTTGTACGTGTCGGACCCGAGTCCGACGCCGTACCAGGACGGCGGGGGGCTGGACCGCATCTGG
>JABRWC010000151.1:0-35966 GCA_039961675.1 Phycisphaerae bacterium | reverse complement strand
AGCGTAGCCCATGGCTCCAGCCATGGGAGGCCATGGTGTGGGTGTGGGAGTGGGGGACCGGTCTCTGACCGGTCTTGAAGGTCATTCGGAGCAGACGCTCCCACGGCGTACGCGGTGGGCCAGATTCTTTCGTCGCTCCGCGGCTCATGGTCACTTGTCCTTCCGGGGCTGCGCGTGAGATCGCGTAGCTTTCCCGCGGCGTGGGCCGTGGGACGCGGAGCGGGACGAGGGACCAGCCCCGGACGGGGCGAAAGAGCGCGATTGCTTGGGAAGACGAGACCGTTCGATCGACATCGCGCGAGCGACGGGCGAGGGGTTTCAGGTTTGTCCAGGTTCCCGGGCAGGAGCAGGCCGGCTCTCGGGGACCGGCAGGATCGTTTCCGTTCCGTCCAGCAGATCTCGGCGCTTGTAGATGTAGATCACCGCGTCCGGGACGTTCATATCCACCACACGCGCGTACGTTTTGTCGAGCCAGCCCGCCAGCCACTCGCCGAGCCAGTCGCGCGCCCGCGAGCCGTTGCCCATGAACCAGTTGTAGTCCTGGGCGGAGACAACGAACAGCGCCGGCGGCGCCTGCTGAAACACGCGGTGCAGCTCCTGCCGCACGAAGTCGGCCCGGTCGCCGACGTGCCCGATCTTCTCCGTGGTGATAAACCGGCAGGCGTTGATGCGGTGGGTGTACAGGTACACGCCGGGCAGGTAGCCCCAGCAGTGGATCGACTGGTCGGGCTTGGTGAGGCGGAAAACCTCGTCGCCGACCTGCTCCCAGGTCGTCTTGCGGTACTTGTAGCCCGAGAACGTCCCGATCGCCGGGCCTAACGGCTCACCCGGGGCGGCGCGGGTGAAGTTCAACCCGGGGAAGCGATCCAGCAGCACGCGCGCCGCCTCCTCCCACTGGAACTTGAACGCGTCGAGCGCGAACCAGCCCATCGCGACGTACGCCGCCGCAACCCAGCCGCGCTGCGCCAGCCGCCGCGTCAACCCGATCTCGGTCGTGATGACGCTGATAATGTGTCCGCCGAAAAGCATCAGCGGCGGTACGAACGGGATCAAATAATGGCGGAAGTAGTGCGGGCTGACGCACGCGCCATAGAACGCCAGCAGCATCCAGATTCCGAAAAACAGCGTGTATCGCGGGCAAACGGGTCCGTACTGGCGGATCGGCTCGACGATCTCCTGCGGCCGAAGCTGCGGCTTGAGCCACCAGACGAATGCGTGAAGGGCCGAGGCGGCCGCGAGCAAGATCGGCAGTCGCAGAATCGGGAACATGTGGTTCTGGAGCATGTGCCGATTGAACCAGTTCGACGTGAAGCTGCTGTCGCCGGCCTCGAAGTACGCGCGGTTGAACGTGAACGCGGCGAACCACGCCGCTTGGAGCGCGCCTTGCGAGGCGAGGTACGCGGCGGCGGCCGAAAGCGTCACGGCCAGCCCCAGGATCAGCAGCACACCGCGGCGGATGCCTGTGCCGAGGGGGACTTCGCGCGTGAGCATGAGGATCAGCAGGTGCAGCCCCATCGCGCCGAACGCGGCCAGCCCGACCTGTTTGCACAGAAACGCGCATCCGCAGAGCGCGCCAGCCAGCAGCCACTTCCAGGAGCGGTTACGGGCGAAGCCGCGCACGTAGCAAGCGACGGCCGCCAGCTCGAAGAGCACCAGGAAGGTCTCGGTGCGGTTGGTTCCGCCCTGGTAAAAGATATGCGTCATGAAGAAGCTGGCCAGCACCGTGAGCACAGCGGCGGCGCCGCGGAAGTACACGGACGACGCAATGCCGAAGAACAGTACGTGCCACGCGATCAGCGCGGCGGCGCAGAGCGCGATCACGCCGTAGTACGTGCCGTCGCCGATGAGGAAGCCGAGCGCGTTGATCCAGTAGATGCCCGGGGGCTTATTGTCCCAGACGTCTACGTAAACCGTCGCGCCGTTTGCGATCCGCCAGCCGAAATAGCCGAACATCTGGTCATCAACGACGTCGAAGCGCCAGTGCGCGGCGAGCTGCGAGAGCACGATCATCGGCAGCGTGCAGAGCACGACGGCCGCAAGGATAAGCGGCAGGGGGGTGGCCGCCGGCTGCGCGGATACGCCGCTGTCCATGCGGAAGAAGTCGGATGATGCGCCCACGCCGGCTCCGAGAATTCGCGGCGGGCAAGCCTTACAGGCGTCGCGTCGCGGCACCAGACTCGCCGAGCCAGCGAGACTATATCGCGCGGAACATGCGGGCGGTACGGCCGAGCCGCGCGGAGTGCGGCGTTTGCGTGGCGGCGCGGGCGGAATCGGCGCCCCGATGCAGGGCGGCTGTGCGGCCCGCTGCTGAAACCGCTCCCACGCAACACGGCGCCGCAAGCCGTGCGAGGCACGCACGGAACCGGCCGGTAAGGCGACAGGCCGCACGCCGCGCGCCGACTCCGTTCCCCGGAGCACGAGCGATGGTGCGATGATTTGATAGGGTTTACGTGTATAATGACTTGCTCGCCCGCGATCGCGTTATAAACTCCGCGTTATAAATCGCGGCGTCTGGCCTGCACGTCCGAATCTGCGCGTCGTAGAATTCAGGAAAGTGACAGTCCGACCTGTTGCCCGTTCCCGCCGAAACGTTGGTGGCGCCCAACGTCGCAGGGCGGGATTGGGTGTGCCCGGGGCTATGGCGATCCGCGCCCCGGTGGCCCGGGGATCAAGTGCACGTTCGTCGCATCATCGAGCGGTTGACCGCGCGTCGCCGCACATACACCGTTTTTGGGCGTCCGCCGCAGCACGTCGCCGGCGAGCGCGATCCGGACGTGCGCTCCTACGACGAACACTCGCCTCCGGACGCTGATCTCGTCCGAATGCTTCATCGCCACATGGGTTGGCTCGGCGGCCGGCGAATGCTATGGTATCTCCGCCACGGCGTCGCGGTTTTGGTGGCCGCCACGTCCGACAAAGACCTAATCGCATACGGCTGGCTGCTGAAGTGGCAGTTGGTCGAGCGCGAGTTCTGGTGGCTGGCCGACGACGGCGTGTGCATGGGGCCGTTTTGGACGAACCCGCTGTATCGTCGGCGGGGATGGTATCGACGGCTGCTGCTGCACAGTTTGGCGGAACTGCGAGAACGCTTCGCCCGGCCGCCGTATATCTGGGCTCGGAGCGACAACACTGCCTCGATCCGCGTGATTGAGTCAGTGGGATTCCGGCCGCTGGGCCGGCACAGGGTCGAGACGTACCTGAACGGACTGTTTCGCCGGCACTACGCGCTGGACAGGAGGCAGGCGGTCGAATGGCGCAGTCCACTGCCGCAATCGAGGCGCCCCGTCTGACGCTCAAACACTGCTCCGTTGAGGAGCACTGCCTGGCCCTCTGCGACGCCCGCCGACTGCCGTACTGGTTTCACACGGGAACAAGCCGCGTCTTCGGCAATTTTTCGCTGCCGGTGAGGGACGCCGACGGTCGCTGGTGGTTCTCGCCGCGACCGGGGCTGGCGTGGCTGGTCGATTGCTACGCGGCGGTGGGTCGCGGCGGCGCGCGTCCGCCGCTGTCCGGCAGCTTCCTGGCGTACCAGCACGTCGTTCCGGACGCGGAGCAGGCGAACTCGCAGCTCGTCATCAACACGGTGGTTGACGTGCCGAGCTACGGACCGGCCTCGGTCCCGCTGAAGCGCCGCAACGGCATCCGCAAATCGCTCAAGAACTGCGTCGTGGAACGCCTGGCCGGCCGCGACGCGGAGGCCCTCGAGCACTGCCGGCAGGCCTGGAACGACCTGACGCAGCGGACCGGCTGGCGGCACACCGCCGAGCGGGCCGAGTTCCACAACACCTTCACGCGGATGATGGAGCTGCCCGGCGTGAGCGTGATCGTCGGCCGCGACCGCGAGAGCGGTCAGGTCGCCGGGTTCAACATGGTCAAGGTCATCGGCGATACCGCCTACGTGGACACGATCGCGTCGCGCACCGACATGCTGAAGCTGCGCGTGAACGAGGCGCTCATGTATACGTTTGTCGCCAACGCTGCGCTCGTGCCGGGCGTGCAGAAGGCGCACTACGCGATCAAGTCGTACGTCGCGGCGCTGGAGGACTTCAAGCAAGGCGTCGGGTTTGTGCCGACTCCGTTCCCGGCGTACACGCGATTCCGCGGTCCCACGGGACTTCTGCTGCGCACGCTGTTCAAGGACAAGTACCGCCGCATGATGGGCCAGTTCGACACGGCGCCCACACCGGCCGAGACCGCCGGCGGTCCGGCCGAGCCGGAGAGCGCCAGCGGCTGAGTGACTGTCCGCGCGCCTGGCGCGGGTTATACTGCCGCCCACCATGGAGTCGCTGGCCCAGGTTCTCTACGCCTACGCCTGGTACGCCGTCCTGGCCTTCGTCTTCACAGTGTTCGCGACGCCAATCGCGGCCGCGATCGCGCGCTCCACAGGCGTGATGGACATGCCCGACGCGTACCTCAAGCCGCACGCGCGCCCGACGCCGTACCTGGGCGGGGCCGCAATCTGCATGGGCTGGAGTGTGGCGCTGCTGTGCGCGATCGTGGTTGAGTTCAAGATCGAATGGCGGCTGCTTCTGCCCGTGATGCTGGGTGGCGTGGTGATGTCGATCCTGGGGCTGGCGGACGACGTACGCGACGTGCCGCCGAAGATCCGGCTGGCGATCGGCGGGGCGGTGATCCTGGTAGTGATGATCGTGACCGGGGCCGGGCTGGACCTGGTGGACAGCGTGCTGTTCCTGGCCGGGTGGGACGTTCCGGTGGCGCTGCGTCGGGTGCTGAGCATCGGCATCGGCGTGGTCATCGTGCTCGGCGCGTGCAACTCGACGAACCTGATCGACGGGCTGGACGGGCTGTGCGCCGGCGTGACCAGCGTGATCTCGCTGGGATTCTTCGTCATCGCGACGTTCATCGCGATGCACGAGTGGGCGAAGGCCGACGCGCACCTGCGGCTGGTGATGGCCGCGGCGCTGTTCGGGGCGACGCTGGGCTTTCTGCCGTTCAACTTCAACCCGGCCAAGATCTTCATGGGGGACGCCGGGAGCATCCTGCTGGGCTACAACTGCGGCATGATGATCCTGCTCTTCGCACGCTTCGGTACGCTGCGCTGGGTAATCGGAGGACTGATGGTTTTTGCCCTGCCTATGTTCGACACGGCGCTGGCGATCTTCCGCCGCTGGCGCAACGGCAAGCCGATCTTCCAGGGCGACCGCAGCCACTTCTACGATCAACTCGTCGACCGCGGGCTGAGCGTCAAGCGCGTGACCGTGATCAGCTACGCGCTGGCGGCGTTCTACGCGCTGATGGGCGTGCTGTGCATCTTTCTCCAGATGCGCTATCTGGTGCCGCTCTACGCCGCGGTCGTGGCCGCAACGGTCACCACGATCATCGCGGCGGGGATGGCGCGGCGCGAACGGGCGGCGGGCTGAGGCGGCGGGGGGGCACCGGTCAACGATCTTCGGCGACCCGGCTGCGATCCTGGCTCACCGGCCAGACGTTGGTGGACTCGATGGCGCGGCGGCCCTCGGGATTGTGAAGGTAGTCCAGGGCCGCCTGAACGGCGGGCGACACGGGCGTGCGGACGTAGAGATAGATCACTTTGGCCAGCCCGTAAGTCTCGTTCTCGATCTGCTCCAGCGAGGGAAACACCGGTTCGGCGCCGCGCTCCATCCGCAGACCCAGGTAGCGAACGCCCTGGTCGTAGCCCACGCTCGCGAAGCCCAGCGCCAGCGGATCGGCAGCCACGGCGTCGATGATCTCCGCGTCCGTCTCGCGCGGCTCCCACGTCGGGCGGTCGAACCAGATCTTCGCCTGCCGCATCAGCACCTCGCCGCCGCGCGTGCGCTTTTCCGGCCCGATCAGCCGGATCGGACCCTCCAGCCCCGGCGTCTGCCCCGCGGCGAGTTCGCTCCAGTCGCGAATCTTCCGCTGGAACAGGAGGCCCAAGTGCCCGGCGAAGATGCTGTCCAGCTTGTTGGCGGGGTTCACATACAGCGCATATCCGTAGAACCCGATGCGGAAACCTTGAACGCGGCCGTCGGCGAAACGCTCCTTCCGCTCGAGTTTGCTGAGCTGGCGATCTGCGCAGGCAATGTCGGCGGTTCCGCCGGCCAGATGCTCGAAACCATGCTGCGACAGGTACACGGGCTGGACACGCTCAACTTTGAACGCGGGGTTCTTGCTCTCGCGCAGCCAGGATTCGACGAGTTCAAGCGGAATCTGCGCCCCAGCGAGCGCAAGGCGCTGTGTCGTCGCAAGCTGCGATCGTGCGCAACCCGCCGCAACGAAGAGGGCGAGCATCAGCGCCAGCAAGATTCTGGGAGTCGTGCGGCGTACTGAACGGCCCCCGATGCCTGCCGCCGCGCTTCGAAGCAGACCCGCCGGCAGGATCAGCGGCGAAGTGAGCAGCCGCGGAGCGGCGGAAGAACGTAGCCCATGGCTCCAGCCATGGGGACGGAAGGGCAGAGAAATCCAGCCTCGGAGCGGCGAAAGAGACGACCCCTTTCCACGGTTATTCGCGCGTTGAACGGGCGGCGAATCCGCCCCTACACTAGCCGGACTTCGCGCATTGCGGACGAAAGGACCGAGCTGCATGGCCACCGCCACGACGATCGAGCAACTTGCCAAACACGTGGGCCAGACCGTAACGCTGAGCGGCTGGCTCTACAACAGCCGTTCCAGCGGAAAACTGCTCTTTCTGATCGTCCGTGACGGAACGGGACTGTGCCAGTGCGTGCTCGAGAAGTCCGACGCCAACGCCGACGTCTTCGAGGCCGCCAGGAGGCTGGGGCAGGAAAGCTCGCTCATCGTGGAGGGCGTGGTCCGCGCGGACGAGCGCTCGGTCGGCGGGCACGAGTTGACGGCCACGGCCGTACGCGTGGTGCAAAACGCCGAGAATTATCCGATCACGCCCAAGCCGCACGGCATCGAATTCCTGATGAAGCACCGGCACCTCTGGTTCCGCAGCAAGCGGCAGTGGGCCATCCTGCGCATTCGCTCGACGCTCATCGACGCGATCCGCAGCTACTTCAACACCCGCGGCTTCGTGCTGATCGACACGCCGATCTTCGCCCCGTCCGCCGGGGAGGGCGCGCAGACGCTGTTCCAGGTGGATTACTTCGGCGAACCGGTCTACCTGGCGCAGACCGGCCAGCTCTACGTCGAGGCGGCCTGCATGGCGCACCGCAAGGTCTACTGCTTTGGCCCGACATTCCGTGCCGAAAAGAGCAAGACCCGCCGTCACCTGACCGAGTTCTGGATGGTCGAACCGGAGATCGCGTACGCCGACCTGAACGACGTGATCGCGCTGGCCGAGGACTTCGTGTGTGAGCTGGTGCAGCGCGTGCTGCGCGACCACCGCGAGGAGCTGGCGATCCTGGAGCGCGACCTGACGTCGCTGGAGACCGTCAAGAAGCCGTTTTACCGCATCACGTACAGCGAGGCGGCCGAGATGCTGCACAGCGACCGCGTGCAAAAACTGCTTCAGGACGATCTGGCGCGCGTTACGGCGCGCGCGGCGGAGCTCCAGCAGCTCATCGAGCAGAAGGAAGCGCAGCGTAAGGGGCCGGGCGTCAAGCAGTGGCAGGCCGACAAGCTGGCGGCCGAGATCATTGACCACCGCGAGGAGTTGGAGGAGCGCGAGCAGGAAGCGGCCAACATCCCCAGGCACATGGAGCTGGCCGCGAACTTCGAGTGGGGCGGCGACCTCGGCGGCTCGGACGAGACCATCATCGCACGGCTGCACGACCGGCCCGTGTTCGTGACCCATTACCCGCGGCAGTGCAAGGCGTTCTACATGAAGCGCAACGCCGAGGACCCGCGCGTGGTGAACAACCTCGACCTGCTCGCGCCGGAAGGCTACGGCGAGATCATCGGCGGCTCGCAGCGTGAAGACGACCTTGCGGTTCTGCTGGAACGCATGAACGAAGAAGGGCTCGACCCGGCGCCGTACGAGTGGTACCTCGATCTGCGCCGCTATGGAACCGTTCCGCATGGCGGGTTCGGGCTGGGCGTCGAGCGCACACTGGCGTGGATTTGCGGCCTGAAGCACATCCGCGAGGCGATCCCGTTCGCGCGGATGATGGGGAAGATCTACCCGTGACTGGCCGCGCGCGCCGCTTGAATATGGCGGCGCCGACCTAACCTGGGCCAATCGCCCACCGGCGCGCGTCGGCGGAAGTTTGGCGCCAACTCAGGCCGACGATCTGCTTGCCGACACGTTCCAGCGCTCGGCGCTCCATCCAGTCGCGCGATTGGGTTCTGCGGGCCCTGGTAGCCGAAGGGCAGGTGCGTGGAGTTGAACTGTGTCAGTTGTCCGAGCGCCGACGCCAGCAGCGTCAGCGCGGCTTCCAGGCGCGCGTGCTGACACAGGAACGGGTCAGGCCAGAACCTCATCGTCCTTGCCGATGGCCTTGATGCGCTCGACGACGAACCGCTCGAGCTCGGCGACCAAAAGAGGTAGCCTGAAATCTTGTGGAAATTGAAAGCGCGGGGCATCCTGCTGGTGTGCTTCGAAACGAAAGTCGTTTCCCAGGAGCAGCCCGATGGCTACTACAACCGAACAAAAGGCGAGCGTCAAGCGGGTGGCTGTTCTGGCGGCGGTCGAGGCGGAAGCCCGGGCGGCCGACTGCCTGGGGGACGATCTGGACCGCTGCCTGACGTTCTACCGGTTCCCGGAGGCGCACTGGTCGCACCTGCGGACGACCAACGTGATCGAGTCGCCGTTCGCCGGCGTGCGGCTGCGGACCAACGCGGCCTGGCGCTTCAAGAAAACCCGCAGCGGCGTGTACCTGGTGCATCAGGTGCTGCTGCGGCTGTCGCGAACCTGGCGGCATCTGGAGTCGGCCAACCTGTGCAGCCAGGTGCCGCTGCCCGAAGTGAAGAAGAACAGAACGAAGACGAAATCCCCCGCGGCGTGAACAAACGTGACGGATGCCCCAGAGTCAATTTACACAGGAATTGACACTGCCCCCTAACGACGAGGATCGCGGCCAATTCAAGGACAAGCCGACAGCGGTTGCATTCCTTCGCACTCTGGCATAGCGCGCGGCTCCGCCCGGCGTCGATGCCGACTTGGCGAAGCGGCTCACCGCCGCCGTCAAGGCGATGAGCCGGCGGACCGTCGGCCGCTTGATCGAAGAACAGCTTATGGACTGCCGCGCCCCTGAGCGCGCCCGGCGTATCGCCGCGGGACCGTTCGTGCTGCCCGACGAGCTGCGGCAGGATGACCGGCGCGACCTGGACGATGCCGTCTTTGAACTGCTCGGCGTGAGCGACCCGGCCGAATGGGTGGGCAAGCAACCGGGCTGCGATACGTCGGTGAACATCCCCGAAGAACGCCCAGCGGAAATGTCGCCTTCGCCCATGGTTCGACCCGAACACGGTCTATTTCGGTCGGCGGACAGGCGGCAAGGGGCGCGAGGTGACGGCGGGCGGATGCAGCGTGAACAGCGAAACGTACAACTTGAACCGAGGAAACCACGCCGTGGGCCGGGCGCTCAGATGGGCTCGATGATCGTCGCCACACCCTGCCCCACGCCAACGCAGAGCGTAGCCAGCCCGCGCCGAATGCCCGGACTGCGGCGCATCTCGTGAACGATCGTCGTCACCAGCCGCGCGCCGGTCATGCCCAGCGGGTGTCCGAGCGCGATGCCGCCGCCATTGGGATTCAGGTTCGCGCCTTCAAGCCCCAGCAGCCGCACGCACGCCAAAACCTGCGCGGCGAACGCCTCGTTGATCTCTATGACGTCGAAGTCGCTGAGGCTCATCCCCGCGCGGGCCAGCAGTTTTTGAGTCGCCGGCACCGGACCCAGACCCATGCACGCCGGGTCAACGCCCGCCGTCGCGCTCGGCCCGACCAGCGCCAGCGGCCGCAGCCCCATCTTCCTGGCCGCTTCGAACTCGACGAGCACGAGCGCGGCCGCGCCGTCGTTGACGCCGGAGGAGTTTCCGGCGGTTACGCTGCCGCCCTTGCGGAAGGCGGCCGGAAGCCGGCTGAGGGTTTCGAGCGTCGTTTCCGGGCGCGGGTGCTCGTCCCGGTTCACGGGCTGCGGCGCGCCTTTTTTTTGCGGCACGGGCACCGGGATGATCTCGTCGTCGAAGCGGCCGGACTGCATAGCGCGGGCGGCGCGCGACTGGCTCTCCAGCGCGAATCGGTCCTGATCCGCGCGGGAGATCTGATGCCGCTCGGCGACGTTCTCGGCGGTCTCGCCCATGCTGAACGGATAGTGCTTCTCGGCCAGCTTCGGGTTCGTGAAGCGCCAGCCGATCGTCGTGTCGAAAATCTGCGCCGTGCGGTCGAACGGCGATTCCGCTTTCGGGATGACGAACGGCGCGCGGCTCATGTTTTCCACGCCGCCGGCGACGAACGCGTCGCCGTGACCGGCTTCGATCATCCGCGCGGCGAGGTTCACCGCTTCGAGTCCTGAGGCGCACAGCCGGTTCACCGTGCAGCCCGGCACCGACTCGGGCAGCCCGGCCAGCAGCGCCGCCATGCGCGCCACGTTCCGATTGTCTTCGCCGGCCTGGTTCGCGGCACCGAAGTACACGTCCTCGATCGCGCCCGCGTCGATGCCCGCTCGGTCAACCGCGGCGCGAATCACCAGCGCCGCCAGGTCGTCCGGTCGCACGCTCGCGAGTGCGCCGCCGTATCGCCCGATCGGCGTGCGGACGGCGCTGACGATTGCTGCTCTTCGCACGGCGGAGCGCTCCATCGCGGATGAATCGCCGGAACCGAGCCGGCCTGAACTTCAGCCGTACCGAATGGTGCCCCAAACGACGCCTCGCCGTCAAACGCGACCGAGTCCGGATCGCGCGTCTGCGGCGCGAACTCGTGAGCAGCGGTCGCTCGGCGTGAATGGAGTCCCATAACAATGGCCGAGACAACGGTTTTCAGCGGTATTATAATCCGCTGAAATCTAGCATTCGCACCGCCAGGTCCGTTAGAATCTGGTGGAGAGGGTTGCGTGCCGTTCAAATAGGCGTTTACGTCGCCGTTCATTTCCCGGCCAACGCCTTTACGGTGTGCAGAATCGCGAGGCGGTTTCCTCTCGCGGGTGTGTCGAACAGCCTGGACCGACCGGAGCGCGGGATGATCTCGGGGCGCGGCGAGACGCGTACCGTCTCTTCCCCGGTAGGGGCGTCCTGGTCGCTGTGCGCGCTCCCGCGGAGCCGGCTCGGATTTTCGATCGTCGAATTGCTGGTTGTCATCGGCATCATTTCGGCGCTCATTGCGCTGATGTTCCCAGCGCTCCGTTTGGCACGGGAGCAGGCCCGCATTGTGAAGTGCCTGACGAACCTGCGTCAGATCGGCATCGCCCACCAGGGCTACTACGACGAGACAAACCGCGTGCCGGCTGGCGTGCGCGACACGATGCGCTCGGAGACGATTGCGCCCTGGAGCTTCGGCGGCATCGGCAATCGCGAGCGCTGGCCGTGGATTCTGCGCTGGTCCGCTGGACAGCGGCCGATGAACTACTACCTCTACCCCGGCGCGGTGTCGCCGACAGAGGAACGGAACATTCCGGATGAGGAGCGTCCCGATCTGGCCGTGTATCGCTGTCCGAGCGACTCGTTCTCTTACGCGTTCCTGCCCTGGGGCGAGCCGTACGACGTGTCGGCGTACGAAGACATCGGATCGAGCTACACGCAGAACATGCTCTACACGAGCTGCCAGTGCAGCTTCGTGACGAACTCGGATCTTCAGACGTCGCTCGACATCGGCTTGTCGCGGCTCGCGATGCGCTACGGCGACCGCTTCATCTACTACCTGGAAGAACCCGCCAACGAGGCGATCTCGCGCCAACGCCGGTACAAGGGACACCACGGCGAGGTCGGTGGCCACACGGTCCTGTATCTCGACGGACACGCCGCGTACATCCACATCGACACCACCGAGCCGCTCGGCGACGGTTGGACCATGCTGGACCCTGAGCTCCCGAATCCCTTCGACGACTGATCCTCCCGACCTTCGCCCGTCGCGACCCTGGCCCGACCATTCACCTCGTTCACCGTTCACAACGCATCGGTACTTCGACGTTCCGCGCCGCGCGGACTGCGCTGCACCCCGGCGTTGCGTGCACCGCAGTTGCACGATAGAAGTTTCGCCACGGAAGAGGCGGGTGAGAGACGACGCGCCTCCTGCGACGCGCGGGCCGGCCGCCGCCGCGGACAAACCAGGGCCGAGGTGATCGAGTTCGATCCCCGCGATACGGGAGGACGGCGATTCCTTGATTCGGCATGTATCACGCGGCAACCGCCGGTGCTCGCTCACCGTAATCTGCCTTTCGTGGACGGCAGCGATCGGGATTGGTTGCGCCTCGCCGCTGTCCCGCATGTTTCCCGCAGCGCCGGCCACGTTGCGCACGCTGCCTTCGGGGGAGTTGGAGCGTGGTTACGACTCCGACGGCGACGGGCGCGTCGATTCCATCGAGGTGCTCGGCGCCGATGGTCGCGTCTGCGCTCTGCAATACGACGAGGACGGTGACGGGCAGTTTGAGTTGCGCGTGCCGCGCGGCCGAAACGCCGCGGCGACGAGCGGCGGGGACGGATGGGGGGCGGGGCGGCACCTGATCCTGATCCTTGACAGCGTGCCCTATGGGCTGGTCCGTGAGTTGTGGAATGGCGGCCGGTTCCGCAGCTTCGCTCCGCCCAGCCGCGTCGTCAGCCCGTTCCCCGTGATGACCGACCCATGCTTGAACGAGTTCTTCGAGGTCTCGCCCGGTCCGGGTGTGGAGTCGATGTACTTCGACGGCCGCCGCTTGCAGTCCGGGCTGTTCAACTACCTGGACCAGGAGAACGCCCCCTGGCTGGCGCTGTGCGACTATCGGCTGCCGAATCTCCTGCACGGGGAGGCGTATACCAACCCGGAGCCGTGGTTCGACAACGAGCTTCGCAAGACGCACGACCGGTTCCTGGGGTCCGGCGCGACGGCGTATGTCTCGTACTCGATGGGCACGTCGGCGCTCATGATGCAGCGCGGCCGCAACGGGCAGCTCGCGGCGCTTGTGCGGCTCGACCGGTTGTGCCAGCAGTTGCTCCGCGAGACTCGCGGCGAAGCCGAGATCACGCTTCTGTCGGACCACGGGCACAACTCCACGCCCAGCCGACGCCTGCCGCTGGATGAGCACCTGCGCCGCATGGGCTACCGCGTCCGCAACAGGCTCGACGGACCCGACGACGTGGTCGTGCCGCAGTGGGGGCTGGTGACCTGCGCCGCGATCCACACGCGCAGCCCGGCGGCCGTCGCGCGCGACGTGGCCCTCCTGACCGGAGTCGAACTGACGTGCTATCGCGATGAGGCGCGCGGCATCGTGGTGCTGGCGCACGACGCCGACGCGCTGATCCGCCACGAGCCGGGCCGATGGCGCTACGAGCCGACTCGCGGCGACCCGCTGCGCTTGTCGCCGATCGTGCAGGCGCTGCGTGATTTGGGCAGGCTCGATGCGGCGGGCTTCGCCTCCGACCGCGACTGGTGGGAGGCGACCGTCGATCACACGTACCCCGATCCGCTGCGCCGGCTATGGCGCGCGGCGCATGATCTGTTCGAGCACCCGCCGGACGTGTTCGTATCGCTCGCGGATGGTTGGTACTGTGGCAGCAAGGACTTCGAGGCCATGATGGCCGCCGCCGCGACCCACGGCAGCCTGCGCGCTGACAGCTCGTCGGCGTTCGTCATGAGCACCGCGGGCGAGCTTCCGCTGGTGTTGCAAATGGACGAGTTGGCGGCGCGGCTGCGGGAGCTGGGCGTGCCGATTCCGCGGGCGCGAGAGCGCGCCGGAACCGTTTCGGAGACTCCGTAGCGTCGGTCCGCGAGCCTGGTAGCGTCGGCCCGCCGTGGCCGACGACGATCGCAACGTCCGACGCGGAAATTGACGCTACGCGCTTCGTTCGACGCGTAGCCCTTCGTCCCAGGCCGCGTATGTCGCAATTCCCTCTACTCCGATCGCGGCGCCGCGGATACGTGCCGGGAGACGAACTGCTGCACGTTTGCCAGCCGATCCAGCGCGCGATCGACGTGCGGGCGCGCACGGCGGATTGCCTCCGCGGCCTGTGCGGCGGAGGCGCCTCGGGACGCAGCCAGGTAGCAGATCGCCAGCACGACGCTGCGCTTGCGGCCCGCCTTGCAGTGAATGAGAACCTTCTCGCCGCGCGCCACCCGTTCGCGGATGAACTCGACGCCGCGGGCCAGGTCGGCCACGCTGGGGCTGTGATAGTCCGGCGTGGGCAGCCGCAGGTACGCGGCGCCGGCGCGGCGAAACTCGCGCTCGTGTCCGTTGAATTCGTCGCAGAGGTTCACTACGGCGCGCACGCCGGCGTCGAGGAGCCGGCGGACGTCGCGCCGCGTTGGCAGTCCGCCGAGTGCGACGTGATCGTCGATCCAATTCCAGCGCCGCCAGACACCCAGCGCGCACAGCAGCCGGTTGGCGAGCAGTGTCGGGTACGATGTGGCGCGGATGGTCCAGCGCTTGAGCGGACTCATGGGACCGTGGTCCCGGCGGCGCGGATCGTCGCGAACAGGTCCATGCCGTCGAGCGGTCCAGCCGCGGACAGACGGTCGGCGCGTCCGAGCATGCTCATCACCGTCGGCATCACGTCCACCAGCCGCGCGCACGGCAGTTTCGCGCCCTGCGGCACGTCCGGCCCGGCAAAGTACATCGACACCCGCACATCGGTGCAGAGCGCGGAACCGTGCCCCCCCTGCTCACCGTGGCGGAACGTCCAACCTTCGTCGGCGAACACGACGATGTCGCCCGCCCGCGGCGATTCGAACATCTCCACGATCTGGGGCACAAAGTCCGGGTAGCGCGACGTGGCGGTGGCGGTCAGCCATTCGCGTGACGGGTGCCAGCCGGCATCGACGAACGCGGACAGCGAGGGATCCTGGCGATAGCCGAGCGGGTCGCCGACCTCGCGGGCCTCGGGCCCGTCCGGCGGCGCGGCCACGCGATACTGCGGCGCGCCCTCGACGAATCGGCGTTCGATAACCGCCTGACCCGCGGGCGAAAACACCAGCACGCTCGCGTCGGCGCCGCGGACGCACACCAGTCCCACGCCGTGACACTCGAACAGCGGCGGACCGGGGGCCGTGTCCGAGCCGGCCACGATTCGCATCACGGCTTCGAGCGAGGGCTGCTCGCGCCAGCCGCCAGGGCCGGGGACGTGGATCACCGCGCGGCGATACGCGCCGTCGAGCGCCACGGCGTCCACGTGTTCCAGCCGCTTGAGCGGCTCGACGTCGTCCTCGTCATGCGAGAGCAGGTCGCGGACGCGCAGTCCGCGCTGCTCGCGCAGCCAGCGGATCAGCTCGAACGTCCGTTGCGGCGAAGTCTGCACGTGACCGTGATCGGTGACCAGCGCGAAGTACGTGCGACGCCGGATGCCGGCGCGCTCCAGCGCGGACATGACGCGGCCGATCTGCGCATCCACGGTGCGCATCGCGCCGGCGTAGCGCTCGGTCTCGACGCCGCAGGCGTGGCCGACCTCGTCCAGCCCGGGGAAATAGAGCATCGTGACAATCGGCCAGCGTTTCTCGCGGTTGGCGATCTCGGCCACTTCCTCGACGGACAGGCCGGTGCGCCGGTCGTAGCCCTCGTACCAGCCGAGGAACCACTTGATGGCGCTCATGTTCACGTTGTCGATGCTGTGCGTCGCGCCGCGGCTGGTGTGACACTGCACGTTGACGGTCAGCTCGTCGGCGAGCAGGTCGTAGAGCGTGGGCGAGGTGAAATGCTCGTTCACGCTGCGATACGATTCGCTCGTGCCGTAGTTGCAGAACAGCATCGTGTCACGGTCATACCACTGGTTTCCCAGTATCCCGTGGTGTCCGGGCAACCGGCCGGTCAGCAGCGAGACCGCGTTCGGATAGGTGGTCGGGGGCAGCGACACGATCGCGTTTTCGACCTCGACGCCGCGCTCCACGAAGTGCTCGCGGATGTGCGGCAGCGCGCCGCGGGCCAGCAGTTCGCGCGTCCGGGGCTGATCCATACCGTCGACGAACAGGATCATCGCGCAGTTGTCGGGAACCACGACGTCCGGGTCGAGCACGACGCGCAGCGGCCGGTCGCTGACGCAGCCGGAGAACGTCACCCAGGCTGCCAGGCTCGCCGCGATTGTCGCCAGCATGCATCGCAAGATGATCTTCCGCATCCGGCTCACGTTCGTCACCTCACCCCCGGCGCCCGACGCCCGCGGCGCCGGCGAGGCGCCCCGTCAGCGCGGGTCGTCGAACGGCGGACCCGTAAGATAAAAGTCGGTCCGGATGAGCTTGGCCATGTTTCGCCGCGCGTGCGGAACCTCTTCGCGAAGTTCCTCGTATTCCGCGCAGCGCTCGCGCCAGCCCCACGTCGTCCGAAGCGTCTCCTCATCCACCGACTGCCGCCACCATGCGCGCACCCGCTCCCAGGTCGCGTCGGAGTCGTCCTCGTCCAAGAGCTCTTGAACCGGCGCGGCCGTGGCGGTCGCCACATACTGCACGATTTCGCGCAGCGCCTCCGCCGCGGGCCCAGCAATCTGCGGGTTCCGGCTGCGCCGGGCCGCGAACAGGAGTTCGGCGGCGGCGGGCCGGCGTTCCAGCGCGAGGATCGCACGCTCGACTTCCAAAGCCAGGATCGGCTCCGACGGCAGCGGCGGAAGCGTCGCGCTTCCTGGCAGCCCGAAACGCAGGCGCGTGGCGTAGCAGTTCTTCGTGAACACGTAGAAGCAGTAGCGCGGGTCCGACAGCGGCCGGCGAAACCGGAACGAAAGCTCCCAGACACCGTGTTCGTCGGCCCGCGCGATCCGCACGCGGAACTCTCCGCAGTCGAACTCCTGCCCCGTCGAGAACCGCCGCCCGCCGCCAAAACCGTCCAGCATCAGCCGGCCGAGGAGCCGCGAGAACCAGGCCTCGGACTCGGTCCGCGCGTTGAAGCTGTATTCATCCGTTTGCTCCACGTACACGCGCTGGCGAATTTCAAACGGATCGGGCGAAAACGTCAGCGCGTGGCAGCGCACCGATTCGAACGAGCCGCCGATCCGTTCCACCAGCGCCGGCTTGATGTAGATGTTCACCAGCGGCAGGTTCAGGAAAAACACGTCCGTCACCGGCGCTTCCGGCCGCGCCGCCAGCACGCGCTCCACGCCGTAGCGCTCGCCCTCGACGGTTGAGTACCACTGCCAGCGGTTGAACAACGACATGGCGGCCATCAGCGCCACGTGCCCCGCGACCGCCAGCCGGACGCCGTACCGCGCCGGCGCGAACCGTAGGTGAGCCGCGCCGGCGCCGGCCAGCGCGGCGCCGATCGCGTATCCGACGCCGGAGAGATAGCCGGAATGCGGCGTGGCGATGACGGGGACCACGGGCAGGACGGCCAGCACGATCCAGAGCGTCCAGACCCATGCGCCGCGGATACGGCGCGACGCGGCGAGGCTGATCGAGAGCGTGACGACGATGATCCCGATCATGAGCAGGCAATCTTCGGGGACGCTGGACCACGGGTCGTAGCGGCCGGTCGGACCGGCGACCATCGGCGCGGGAAACACGGACGCCGCCACGTAGTGCAGCAGCTTCGCCGCCAGCCACGCGCCGTAGGCCGGCAGGTCGCCGTCGGGCCGCCGGAAGTACAGCTCCGGCATTCCCTGCCGGACTTCGAGCGCGCGCCAAACGACAAACGCGACGCCGAGCGCCGCGAACGTGAGATAGAAGCCGCGCCGTGCGACGATCCGCGCCTGGCCGCCGTGCAGCCATTCCAGCAGCACCAGCACCACGGGGACCATCAGCGCGTTCTCGCGCGTCAGCAGCGCGAGGAACCACAGGGTCGTCGCCAGCGCGAAGAGCGGGTACGAGGCCGGCGCGGGTGAGGCTTCGAGCGCCACGGCGGCAGGTCCCACCTCCAGCCGCGAGGCGCGGAAGTACAGCAGGATCGACGCCAGCATGAGCGTCGTAGCGATCACGATGTTGAACGACGAAGACCACGCGACCGTGACGACGGCGTGCTGGTAGATCGCGAACAGCAGGCCGCCGACCAGTGCCCAGAGGCGCCTTTCCGTCCACAGAAAACAGATGCGCGCCACGAGCAGCGCGGAGACGAAATGCAGCAGCACGGCGGCGGCGTGCAGGGCGCGGGGGTCGTTTCCGCCGAGCACGTTGTAGATGAGCTTCATCGCCACGATGAAAAACGGCCGGCCGTACTCGAAGCGGGCGACGCCAACTTGCCACCACATCTGGATGAAGCGCGACGGTTCGATGACCAGCGCCTGCATCAGGTCCTGGTAGGACCAGCCGAGTTCGCGCAGCGACTTCTGGTGCCAGTGGTCGTCCAGCACCGAGCCGTCGCCCAGCGACCAGCCGTGAACCAGGAGGGTGGCCGCCGCGAGGAACATGAACACCAGCGTTCCGCGGCCCCAGCCGAACTTCGTGCGGGCGCGCGCGGGGCGGACCACGGAACTCGGTGCATTGGGGGTCATCGAATCCAGGCTCACCTCGCTTTGCTCTCCCTTTCGGCGGCAGTCCGCTCGTGTTGAACGACCCCCGCGCCGCGGCCGCGCCGGCCCGCGTCACTCGCGCCGCGCCGCGTCCACCGGCGGACGCGCGCCGGGCGGCGGCATGGCCGGCACGTCCGCCGCGCTCGCCACGCGCTGCGCGCGGACCGGGCTGGGCTGCGTGCCGGCGCCCGTGTACGACAGGTAGGCCTGCCAGAGCATGTCGATGTCCGTGTGCCGCGGTTGCCAGCCGAGCACGCGCCGCGCCGCGGAGGTGTCGAGCACGCAATCCACGGCCGCGAGCCGGTACTGCTCCGGCGCGAGCGGCGCAAGCGAGACCAGGTCGAGTCCGCGCAGGGCCGCCTGAACGAGCAGCGCGGGCAGCGGAACGAGGCGCGAGCGCGATCCGGCGCGAACGCACAGCTCCGCGAGCAGCTCGCGCACGGTCGGCGGCCGGTCGGACCCCAGATTGAACAGGCCGTCCGCGCCCCGCCGCAGACATTGGATGCAAGCGGATGAGACATCGGCGACGGCCGCCATCTGGTAGCGGTTCCGCCCCGCCCCGATCAGCGGGATCGCACGGCCCGCGCGGACGCGGTCGAACAGCGGCCGCAGCACGCCGAGCCGGCCGGGCCCGATGATGAGCCGCGGACGGAGAATTGCGACGCGCGCGCCGCGCCGGCGCGCCGCGCAGAGAATCCGCTCGCACTCGAGCTTGCTCCGTCCGTACGGGCCGGCCGGGCGGCACTCGTGCGTTTCCGGCAGCGGCGACGTGTCCGGAACGCCATACGCCATGTCGCTGGAGACGTACACAATCCGCGCCACGCCGGCGGCTTCCGCCGCGGCCGCCAGCGCGGCGCCCGCCACGACGTTCTGTTGAAAATGCGCCGCGCGCGACCACGCCGGAATACGGTCGTGGTACTGCACCGCCGCGCAGTGAACAAGGGCGTCCACCCCGCGACACGCTCGGTTGGCGATGTGCGGTCCGCACAGGTCGCCGACGATGTGTTCGTAGCGCGTGCCGTGCGGCGGGTCCGCCGGCGAGCGGTCCACGCCGCGCACGCGACATCCCAGTGCCATCAGGTCGGCCACAAGCCGCCGACCGACCAGCCCCGCCGCGCCGGTGACCAGCACGTGCAAGCCGCGGAGCGGCTCGCCGGTTTCACCCTGCCCAGGTTGAACGGAGGTCTGCGACAAGCGTTGATTCCCGCGGAGGTGTCCAGAGCGGCGTCTCAGACCTGCGCGTTGTCCGCAGGCGGGGCCGCCGCAGCGCCGTTCTTGCGGTGCAAGTACTCGTCCGCAACCATGAACGGACGGATGCGCTCCATGAACGCCGCGATCTCCGCGTTCTCCGAGGCCGAGTAGTTCCCGTCCTTCAGCCGCACCAGCACCTGCTCCACCGCCTCGTCGCTGGCCTCGACGCCGGAAGCCTGGAGGTGGTGCCGCACGGCGGCGCGTCCGCTGTTCGGACCGAGGACGATCTGCACCGGCCCGGCGCCGATCAGCTCGGGGGGAAACGGCGTATACGTGTCCATGTTCTGGAGCAGGCCGTCCTGGTGGATCCCCGCCTCGGTGCGGAAGAGGTTGCGTCCGACCACCGCCTTGTTCGCCGGCGTCTCCACGCCGGTCAGCTCTTGCACCTGCCGGGAGAGCGCGAAGAGCGCCGCCGGGTTCACGCTCACCTTCTTGCGGTACTCGTCGTGGTGCAGGACGAGCGCCAGCACGACCTCCTCGATGGCGACGTTCCCGGCCCGCTCGCCGATGCCGTTCACCGTGCCCTGCACCATGTTCGCTCCGGCTTCGACGCACGCCAGCGAATTGGCCGTCGCCAGCCCGAGGTCGTTGTGAAAGTGGACACCGAGCATCGCGTCGTCGATGCCCTTCACGTTGTCCTGGATGCGCTTGACGGCGTCGGCCGCCTTGCGCGGCGTGAGGATGCCGACCGTGTCGGTGAAGCCGATCGACAGCGCGCCGGCGGCGATCGCCGCTTCGTAGACTTCGTACAGGAATTCCGGCTCGGTTCGCGAAGCGTCCTCGGGCCCGAACGAGATCATCTCAAACGCGCCCTGGGCGTATTCGATCGCGCCGCGCGCCGCGTCCACGATTTGCGCTTTGCTCATCTGGTGCTTGTGCTTGCGGTGCAGCGGACTGGTGCCGATGAACAGCGTGATCGCCTTCTTGAACGGCGAGACGCCGGCGAGCGCCTCGGCGGCCAGGTCGATGTCCTCCTTGCGGCTGCGCGCGAGCACCGACAGCACCGGACCGCGCGCGCTGCGCGCGATGCGCTTGATCGCCTCCAGCTCCTGCGGTCCGGCGGCCGGGAAGCCGCAGTCGATCGAATGCACGCCGGCCTCCGCCAGCGCCTCGGCGATCGCCGCTTTCTGCGACGCGTCCAGCCGCACGCCGGGCATCTGAAGCCCGTCGCGCAGCGTAGTGTCGCTGATCATGACGACGGGCTTCTTCTTCTGTTGTCGCAGGACCGCGCGCTTGATCGTACGATTCAACGCGGTGAACATCGTCTGTTCTCCCCGGCGTCGGTCGGTAGCCGCCCGGCCGGTGCCCAGTCGCTCATGGCCGACTGCCGCGAACTACGCCCGTGCGCCGCGCGACCTACACGGTCTCCGACGTGGGCGCACGCCGGCGAGCTGTCCACTCCCGAGTGGCCGCGACGACTTCGGGAATCCCCAGACGCCCATCGCCAGGCCCCGGTTCGCACCCCGCACGCGGCGGGCATTCTACGGAAAACTCCCCTCCGGCGGGAGCACGGCGCGCCGCCGCCCAGCCGCCACACTGGAATAGACCCGCACGAAAGTTCGAGGTTGCCGGACGTGAATGAGCTATGGCGCCGGCTGTGAAGCGGGCGGCGCGCCTCGCCGCTCCTGCAACGACAGCCGCATGTTTTCGAGCGCGGTGAGGATGCGCGGCTCGCCGCGCGCCAGTTCCCGCGCGCGGTCGAGCTGCTCGAAGGCGTCGTCGAAGCGGCCCAGTTCGCCATAGCACAGCGCCAGCTTGGCCCGCACTTCGGGGTCTTCGGGCCGGAGCCCGGCCAACGCCTGGAGGTGTTCGGCCACCTCGCTCCATTGCCCCTGAACGGCCAGCAGGCTGAGCAAGTTGGAACGCGCCTGGGGCAGTGCCGGGTCGGCCCGGACCGCCGCCCGGAAGTGCTCGATCGCGCGGTCGTAATCGCCGCGGGTGGCTTCGAGCACGCCGACGTTGGTCAGGAGCTGCGCATTTCCCGGGTGCCGGCGCAGCGCGTCCTGAAAGACCTTCTCGGCCCCAGCGTTATTGCGCATCTCCATCAGCAACCGGCCGATCCCCAGCGCCGGCTCCAGTCGGTCCGGCTCGCGCAACAGCACCTGGCGGTAGAGCTCCAGCAGCCGCTCGCGGCCGGCGTCCGCGGGCTGCGTTGCGGTCGCGCTGCGCTCGAGCTGCTCGATCTCCATCAGCATGCGGCGCGTCTGCGTCATCTCGACTTGCTGCGTGCCCGCGTATGCGCCGAACACTCCGAGCGATGCGACCAGTCCGGCCAGCCCGTAGCCCGCGGGCAGCCAGCGCCCGCCGCGCTTCAGCCGGAATCCGTGCATCGACAGGTCGCGCCTCCACAGCAGGAGAACGGCTTGCAGGCCCAGGTACGCGACGATCGCGGCCAGCCCCAGCGCGAACAGGTACGCCACCACGTCGTGCAGCCCGCGGAACAGCAGCATCGACGCCAGGAATCCCGCCGCCAGCACCGCCTCTTCGCCGAGATGGAGCGGACGCCTGCGCGGCGAGCGCGGCCGCAGCAGGAGGATGATCAACAGCGCGACGGCCGACATCATTCCGATGAGCTGCCAATCCACGGGCCGAAACTCGAACGCCACGTCGAATCCCATGAACACGGCGAAGCTGGCGACGATGAACGTGATCAACAGCGCCCACCGCGCGATGCTCGGGGCGCGCCGGTCGCGATTCGACGGCTCGCGCCGCGGCGTTCGCGGCGAGGCGAACAGCGCGGGCGTGCCCCACCCGACGTAAAGCGCGTTGTTGGGGCAGACGCTCACGCAGTCCAGGCATTTCATACAGCCTGGATCGACAACCATGCCGAACTCGCGGACCTCCTCGTGGACCCGGACGTTCGAACTGCACACCGCCGTGCAGTGTCCGCAGCCCTCGCAGGCGTCCGTCACGCGGATGCGCAGCGGCGCGAGCTGGTCCACGGCCCCGAGCACCCCGCCGTACGGGCAGGCGTTCGTGCAGTATCCCTTGGCGCCCAGGAAGTACACCACCACGAAGCCGCACACGACGAGCGCGGCCACGGCGGCGGGAATCCAGGTCGGAAACGTGGCCCAGAAGTCGCGCGTCGTCCACTTCGTCTGCCAGACGCCGATCTCCTCGCCGATCATCAGGCGGTACGCCAGCGGCGCGACGAACATGTAGAGGAACGCCAGCAGCGGAACGGTCACGAGGATCGACGAACGCAGCGGCTTGGGGCGCAGGTGTATCTTGCCGAGCAGCCAGCGCGCCAGGTCTTGCAGCGCGACCAGGTGACAGCCCCACCCGCAGAACCAGCGCCCCAGCAGCAGCGTGCTCAGGATCGCCAGCGCGAACAGCACCACGCCGGCGTTGATCACGCTATGTTTGCCGAACTCCATTGCCTCGGACGGCTCGAGCGGCGTAAGGGTCGAGCCGGCGCTGAGCCAGTGCAGAATGTGAGCGACGATCACGACGTGGACGGCGATCAGGACCGCCGTGCGGCGCAGCGACATCCGCGACGGCCGAATCCGCGTCGGGCGGCCCACGACCGGCAGCCGGACGCCGGCCGCGATCCCGGAAGCGCAGCCATTCGCGGCGGAGTCAGATGGCATGTTGCGGTTCAGTGAATTCCGGCGGGCTCACCGGCTCACGCATCCTCCCGGCGAAACGCCGCTGCCGGACAACGTCGACGCATTGTTTCCGCAACGCGTCGCGCAGCGCCGGGCGCGGAACTCATCCGCCGGCTCGATCACAGTGTAGCCGCCGCCGCGCGCTCAAAACAGCGCTGCGGGGTCAGTCAGCGTGGTGATGAAGTCGCCCTCCGCGCCAGGTTCGGCAGGTGTCGCCGGCGAGTCGCCCGCCGGAACGCCGCCGCCGCGACCGCCAGCGCCGGCCGATGCTCCCCCACCGCCGCCGCCGGAGCGGACCGCGGCGCTGATCAAGTCACCGCCGGTCGTAAACCCGGCGGCGCCGCCGCTGACGGTGATGGTCCCCTGGTTGTCGATTTCCGGGGCGATCAGGTGCACGATTCCGCCGCCGCCGCCGCCGCCGGGCGCAGCATCGGCCGTCACGTCACCGCCGTCGCCGCCGTCCGCGGCGATGCTGGACGAGGCCGCGATCGTGACCTTGACCGCAGAGGCGAACACGAGAATACCGGCCCCCCCGCCCCCGCCGCCGGCCGTGGCGTCTTCGCCGTCGGCGGAGATTTGGCCCTGGTTGACGATCTCCCCGGCGGCGATGACCGTGAGCGCCCCGCCGCCGCCGCCGCCGCTGGCGAGCGCCGATCCGCCGGCGCCGCCGGCCTGCGTGCGCGGCAGCAGCAGGATGCGCGACTCGAACTCGGAGAGTCCTTCGCCGCCGCGGCCGCCGGCGCGGTCCGACGAGGCGTCTCCGGCTTCAGCGCTGGCGGCAGCGAGCTTTGAAACGCCGATGGCTGCGGGCCGAAGCGATTCCAGAACGGTGGAAGAGTCGCCGCCCTCGCGGTCGGAGCCGATCGTGCCGTGCTCGAGGATGATCGTGCCGCGATTGATAAACGTGCCGGTGCAGCGGATCACGGTGCCGCTCTGCACCGTCAGTGTCACGCCGGGTTCGACGATGAAATCCGTGTACTGCCGGTTCGCGTCTGCGCCCTTAAGCCGGATGTCGCTGGTGACAATGCGCTCGCCGGCGGCGCCGTTTCCATAAAGCTTTTGCCGCAGGCGCGTTTCGAGCGCGGCGATCTTCGACTGAAGCTCCTCGAGCTGTTTGCCCACGTCGTCGTCCGTGCTCTGGCCGTTCGCGTCGCCCATCGGCAGCGGGCAGCCCGTACAGACCAGACCCGCAAGAAACGCCGCCACAACCGGCCAGCGCGGAGCTTTCATGGATCGCCTCCCGTGCACTATCCCCGAATCGAACGCGGCCGAACGCACGAACCGTCGGTCGCAGTCCCGAAACACCCAGCGCGCATTCTGGCCGCGCGCCGGCCGGGCGTCACGCGCAATTCGGGCGCGCTGCGCCTGCGGCCGGCGCGGCGGCGCGAAACGCGCGGTCACAGTCTCCAGGACGGCGGCGACGAGGCGGCGGACCGAAAAAACGTCGGCCGCCCCGCGCGGCGCGAGTGGACGGCTCAGCCGGGTCCGGCTGTCGATTCGCCGGAATTCGGCAGACGGGAGCGTGCCTGCGCGATCGTCGCCTCGATGCGCTGCGCGAGCACGGAAGCGGACAGGCCCTCCAACGGCGCGATGCGCATCACGGTCTGCGCGTTTTCCCGGCCGACGTAGCGGGCCACAAGCCACGACTGTTCCATACGTATCGCAGGCTCAACGTCGAGCGCGAGCCGCGCGCGCTGCTGCTCGATCCACGCGGCCACCTGCTGCGGCGCCTCGCGCTCTTTCAACAGCGGGCCATCCTCAAGCGCTCCCGCGCGGTGCACAAACGGCTTCCACGCACGCCGTCGGACTGCGGGCACAAGCAACAGCTCGGCCGAGTCGTCGATCAGCCGCATCCCGGGAAAGCGGGCCTGCCAGTCTTCGGCGTGCGCGATCTGGCGCTTAAGCAGCCCGGCCTGCTCGAAGCGTTGCTGGCCGGCGGCGCGATGCATCCGCTGCGTCGCGTCCTCGATCCACTCAGCCCGTGCGCCGCAGGCGAAGCGCCACGCCGCGCGTGTGCGCTCGATCATCGCCGCCGACGGCGCCGTCCCATCGCACGGCGCGTCGCAGCGGCCCATCTCGTAGTACGCGCACCGCTCGCCGTGCGGCGCGCGGCGGTACTGCTCCGGATGCCTGCACAGCTCGAACAGGTCCCAAAGCGTTTCAAGGCACTGCTGGCATCCCCGCTGCGTCGGCCATGGCCCGACGAACGAGCCACACAGCATCCAGACCCGCTCGGTGACGCGAATCTCCGGCAGAGGCTCGGTCCAGTCCACGTGCAGGTACCAAGCCGGGCCGAACCCGATGCGCCTGCGGTAGTCTTCGGGGTGTAGTCGGCGGGCGACGCGGTAGTACCACCACGTCGCCTCGAACGCCGAGGTCACGTCGCGCCAGCGAACGCCGCGCACCACCGCGGCCAGATCGGCGCGCGCCGTGGGGGCGTCGCCCGCCGCCGCTGTGAGCCGGGCCAGCGCGACGCGACGGAGCGTCTGCGAGGTCAGCAATTGAACGGGGTGGCCGTCTGCGTCCACGAACAACAGCACGGCCGGCGAGTTGGGCAGCTCCGCGAGCGCTACGACCGCATCCGCCGCGGGCCACGAGTGCGCCTTTGGAAGTGCGTCGTGCAGCCAAGCGGAATCCAGCAACATCGAGTTCATTGATCGTGACGGCTGCGAGATTTGCCTCGTGCGCGAGCTTCGCGAGCTGGAACCCGTTTGCCGGGACGCCCGAAGCGCTATCCGAACCCGAAGCGCAACGCGCGGGAGCGAATCGGCGCCAATCGCCATTCGCGCCCGATGCCACCGGCTCGTCGACAGCTATGCGCGCCCCGGAGCGCCCGGCGGCGGGAACGCCGCAGTCACCTGCGATCCGTAGATCGGGTAATCGACCCGCGCGCGGTACGTGCGGAACTCCGCGTCGTTCCAGCCGGTGCTGGCGAACACGCGCCGCAGAAGCTCAACATACCGCGGGAAGTGCGCCACGCGAAGCGCGTCGACGCCCGACGGGCTGATGAGCTGGATGGTCTCGATCGTATCGTAGCGATCCACGTCCCGCGTCGGGTCGTTCGGGTTCGCGACGCCCTCGCCGGAGGTGTCATACACGATCAGCTCGGGAGACGCGCCTGCGAAAAGGTCCCGCTGAACGATGACGTCGAACACGAGCAGCTTGCTCGGGGTGTCCACCTCCGCGAACACGTAGGTCTTTCGCCCGCTGTCCGAGCCGACGCGCGCGATCTCGTTGCGGTTGACCTCGGCGATCACGAAGTCGGTGGAGGAGTTCGGCCCGAACGCCTCCCCGGCGAGCATGTAGTGGACCACGTCGCCCGTGCGGACAAGCTCCAGCTCCGCCGGGGTGTTGACGCAGAACTCGTCCAGCCGCGCGTCGAGCAGGCTGTCGAGCACCGCGCCGCCGAGCGAGCGCGGCTGACGCGGCGACTCGCCGCCGTCGAGCCGCCGCGTGGTGAACTTGACCCGCACTCCCGGCCGCAGGCGCTGGAGCCCCAACAAGCCGATGACCCAGACCACGTCAATTCGCCGGGGGTCCTGCGCCGGCGCGAGAAGCACGGTGGAGAGGTTGATGTTTACGCTTGCGCCGCGGAGTTGACTCATGGCGCGGAACGCGGCCTGTTTGCGGCGCAACTCGAAATCCGGGCGGGATTCCGGCAGCCAGCCGCTGATGATCGCTTCAAGCGCGCTGCGGTCGCCGGCTTCGTTGCGGACCAGCTCTTCAAAACGAGCCACCGCCGCGTCGGCTTCGGCGATGAGTGGGGCCGCAACGCCGCGTTTGGCGGCGGCCCGGAGCACGCGCCGAAGCGGCTCGGGTCCCGGGACGTGCTGCACGACAGCGATGGGGTCGGCGGAGCGCGTGGCATTGAGAAGCCGGCTGGCCAGAACTTTGTCGAGTCCGAGGGTGGTCGCGAGGGCTTGCGGACCCGCGGGCGTCCCGCGGACCTGTCCGAGCACGCGACGGAAGGCGGCGGCGAGCGAACCGCCGATCTCCGCGATGCGGGCTTCGAGGTTTTCCGTCGCGGGTTCCGACATCCTTGCATCCTCCATAGTTTCGGTCAGTTGTGCGCATGATAGCACGTGCGACTCCCGGTCGGAATGTTGTTTCTTGGTAGTTTCCTGGAAACTTCCTTGACACGACAACCGGGTTCCGTGAAAATGGTGCCAACGAGCCAGGTTTCTGGACCACTCATCCGGGGAACAGGAGGAACTGCACGTGAGAAACAGATTCGCCAAGACCGCTCTGACTGCGATCGGGCTCGCGTTCGGCGGCGGAAGCGCCTTCGCCGATACGCTGCTGGATACCGGAACGCCCGATCCCGGCTGGTTTGGCTACATCGGCTACGACATCTTCATCAATCAGTCGGTTGCAATCGCGTTCACGCCGGACCAGGACTACACGCTGGACGAGATCGGCGTGTGGATCATGAGCAACGACTTCGACGCGCCCGGCCGCACATTCACGCTCTCGCTTCAGGAAGACGCGACGCCCGGCGGCATGACCTACCCGGGCGGTGTGGCGATCGAATCTTGGGACATCGCGACCAGCGCGGTCGGCTGGACCCCGGTGCTGGAGACCGCCACTTCGACGCTGAATCCGCTGCTCGAAGCGGGCACGACCTACTGGGTGGTCGCGGAGGGCGACGAGCTCCCGGGCGAGGACCCCGTGTGGGTCTGGGGAAGCTCATGGGAGGAGCAGTTCGTGTCGATCCTGAATGCAGCCAGCGGTCCGGACTGGATCTCCGGGCCGTCGTTCGGCAGCGCACCGGGAACGATCGTCAGCGCCACGCTCGTGCCGGAGCCGGCAACGGTCGGACTGATGAGTATGCTGGCGTTGCTCGCCGCCGCGAAGCGCCGTTCGTAGCGGAATTCACCGGCCCATTCGACACGTTCGACCAACAGACGCCGTCACGCACGCGTGGCGGCGTCTGTGCTTGCGCACGGACCTTTCGCGCCGGGTGGGCGGTCAGACGATCATGCCGGTGATGACGCCTTCGTAAACGAAGCGGCCTTCGACGAATCCTTGCGTCTCGCAGATCATGCGTTTGCGCTTGACCTCGCGACCGCGCGCGACGACGACGAAGCGCGCCGGCGGCTCGACCGTTCCGCGGAACTTCACGCCGTCCACGCCCACGAATCCCAGAAAGTGCTCCGGCCCGTAGAACTGGTGGTACAGGAAGCTCGAAAGCTGCGCGGCGCATTCGATCATCAGCACGCCAGGGAACAGCGGTCGCCCGGGAATATGCCCGCGCACCCACCAGGCATCCGGGCGGACATCATGGTAGCCGGCCATCAGGACGCGCTCGCGGTCGCAGAGCACTACCGCGTCAAGGAGTTGAAACTCGTACCGCTGCCGGTTGAGCCGCTGGACCTGTTCCGGTCCGGCGACGGGGTGGTCGAAGTCGAGTTGCGTCGGATCAACGAGTACTTGCGGGGGCATGACTCGGCTGAGGTCCTCCGCGTGCCCCGCGCGTGCGCGCAACGCACGTCACTGCGGCTGGCTTTGCTCTGTGTCGCGGATGTCAAGAATCTTCTTGCGGACGTCCTGTGCAGCGTTCTTGATGTCCTGCATGGCCTTGCGGACGCGCGTGCCGGCCGCCTTGTTGCCGCCCGTCGCCTTGTCGACGTCCTCCGCGATCTCCTCGACGAGACGCCTGAGCTTGAGGTATTCCTCCATTGCGGACTCCGTCCGAGCTTCCCAATGCACCGACGACTCGGCCGCCCGTCGGCCCTCCGCAGGCGCGCTGCGGGCAAACGGCCGAGACCCAGTGCCGGGGAGCGTTTCTAGCCGCTTGCGCCGGCATTTGCAAGCACGCAGCCCGCGGGTCCGCGTCCGTGTCGGGCGTGCTTATAATCGCGCGAATGCCCGGCAAGCCGAACGAGCGAATTGACCGCCTGCGCGAGAGAATCAGCCGCTTCCCGACCACTCCAGGCGTCTACCTGATGAAGGACGCCGAGGGGCGCGTGCTGTACGTGGGGAAGGCGCGCGATCTCCGGGCGCGCGTCGCGAGCTACTTTCAGAACTCGGCCGATCTGCTGGCGACGCGCGGTCCCGAGATCGCGCACATGGCGAGCCGGGTAAGCGACATCGACTTCCTCGACTGCGAGACCGAAGTCGACGCGCTGCTCAAGGAGAACCGGCTCATCAAGGACATACAGCCGCCGTTCAACGCCCGGCTGAAAGACGATAAGTCCTTTCCGTACCTGGAGATTACGACCGGCGACGACTTCCCCGCGGTGTGGGTGACCCGCTCGCCGCGGCTCAAGGGAAGCAGGCTCTTCGGCCCGTTCACCAACGCCGCGGGCCTTCGCGACGCCGTGAACGCGCTACAGCGCGTCTTCAAGTTCCGCACCTGCGAACTCGATATACGCGAGGACGACGAAAAACGCCGCTTCTTCCGCCCTTGCCTTCTGCACGCGATCAACCAGTGCACCGCTCCCTGCGCCGACCTGATCCGCCGCGACGACTACGCGGCGGACATCCGCCGCCTGATTCAGCTCCTGCGCAGCAAACGCAGCGTGCTGCTGCGGCGGATGGAGGCGGAGATGCAGGCGGCCGCCGCCGCGCGTCGCTTCGAGGACGCCGCCGTGCTACGCGACCGGATCAAGGCGATCCAGTCGCTGGCGCTCAGCGGCAGCGGAGAGCGCGACGAGCAGCCGGAGGTGTTCTTCATCGACCCGGCCGCCGGGCTGGAGAAGCTCGGTGGTCTGCTGGAACTGCCGGAGGCGCCGCGGATCATCGAGGGGATCGACATCGCCACGCTCCAGGGCGACGAGTCCGTCGGCGCGCTGGTGTGCTTCATGGACGGGCGCCCGTTCAAAAACGCCTATCGCCGCTACCGCATCAAGAGCGTGGAAGGCATGGACGACTACGCGATGATCCGCGAGGTCATCTCGCGGCGCTACCGGCACGCGGCCGGCGCCGAGGAGTTGTTCCCGGACGTGATCCTGATCGACGGCGGGCTGGGCCAGCTTCACGCGGCGCTCGACGCGTTCGAGTGGATGCACCGCGCGATCGAGTCGGAGCGGGGCGAGGCGCGCCGTCCGCCGATGGTCATCTCGCTCGCCAAGCGCGAGGAGGTCGTCTACGTTCAGGCGCGGCAGGCGCCCTTGAAGCTGGCGCGAAACAACGAGGCGCTGCGGCTCCTGCAACAGGTCCGCGACGAGGCGCACCGTTTCGGCCAGCACTACCACCAGTTGCTGCGGCGCAAGCGCGCGTTCGACCAGGACGTCGCGACCGGCCGGGCGCCGCCGCGCGCCCCGCGCCGCAAGCCCAAGTCCACGGAGACCGGCCGGCGCTCCGGCCGCCGCCGCAAGGGGGAAATCGTGATCGACGACAACGAGACGCAGGTCGAGCCCGGTGCGGACGCGTAGGTCGCCGGGATTTCCCCGCCGCGGGTCGGCGTGCCGGCGGTGGGGCGACTTGCTACGATACCCGCTTCACGACGCCCGCGGGGGTTGGAGTCCCGGCGCGGCGGGCGCCCCGCTGGGTGGGTTTTGCTTCGCCTCGCCCGACCTACAGGAACCTGCCCGGAACAATAAGGCAGCGAAAGGCCGCGGAGAAGGGCAAGCATGGTTGACGACGCGCTCTCGCACGCCGAGTTGATGGAGGCCTGGCCAGCGCTGTCGGTCGGGGAGAAGCTGGAAGGCTTCACGATCCTCTCGCGCGCCGAGGCGGAGGAGCTTTTCCAGGGGCTGCCGGCGCGCGACCAGGCGGACCTGCTGGGCTCGCTCAGTCCCAGCGAGCGGCGGCTGTGGCTGCGCCTTCTCGCGCCGGACGACGCCGCCGACGTGATCCAGGCCGCGGCGGACGAATCGCGCGAGGAGCTGCTGGCGCTGCTGGACGAATCCACGCGCCGCGAGGTCTCCGCGTTGCTGGCGTACCAGGAGGACGAGGCTGGCGGGCTGATGACCACGCAGTACGCGCGGCTGCGGCCCGACATGCGCGTGGACGAGGCCATCACCTACCTTCGCCGCCAGACCCGCACGATCGAGAACGTGTACTACCCGTACGTGCTCGATTCGCAGCAGCACCTGCTGGGGGTGGTTTCGCTGCGCGAGCTGCTGCGCGCGCCGGGCGACAAGTCGATCCGCGAGGTGATGCGCACCGACGTCGTCACGGTCGACGAGGAGATGGACCAGGAAGCCGTCGCCAAGCTTTTCGCCGAGCACGATCTGACCGTCATGCCGGTCGTTGACGCCGAGCGGCGCATCAAGGGCATCGTCACCGTGGACGACATCGTCGACGTCGTCCGTGAGGAGGCCACGGAGGACATCCAGAAGATCGGCGGCGTGCAGGCCCTCGACGCGCCGTATCTTCAGACCGGCTTCGCCGAGATCATCCGCAAGCGCGCCGTCTGGCTCGTGGTGCTGTTCCTCGGGCAGACGCTCACGGCGAACGTCATGGAGCACTACGAATCGGAGCTGGCGACCGCGGCCGTGCTGATGATCTTCATCCCGCTGATCGTCAGCAGCGGCGGCAACTCCGGATCGCAGGCGGCGACGCTCGTAGTGCGGGCCATGGCGCTCGGCGAGGTGAAGCTTCGGGAGTGGTGGCGCGTGGCTAGCCGCGAGGTGGTGGTCGGGCTGTTCCTTGGACTGCTGCTGGCCGGGCTGGGGTTGACGCGGACCGTGCTGTGGCACCTGCTCGGCTGGGGGAACTACACCGATCATTATTTCCAGGTGGCGCTCACCGTCGGCGGGAGCCTGGTCGTGGTGGTGCTGTGGGGCACGCTCGTCGGGTCGATGCTGCCGCTGGGATTGCGGCGCCTGGGACTCGACCCCGCCAGCGCCTCGACGCCGTTCGTCGCGACGCTGTGCGACGTCACCGGTCTGATCATCTACTTCACGGTCGCGAGCGTCATGCTTCACGGATCATTGCTGGCGTGACGGCTCGGGCCGATCCGAGCCGCGCAGTGCGGACCAAACCGTCAGCGCGTCGCGCAGCGCCCGCGCGTCGTGCGTGCGGACGTACTCGACGCCTTGGAGCGCCGCCCACAACTCCGTCACCACCGTGCCCACGGCGCGGCCGTCCACCGGACGCGGCGCGTCTGCGCCGCCGAGCATCGCGCCGATGAACGACTTGCGCGACGTGGAGACCAGCAGCGGGCAGCCCAGCGACCGCAAGCGCGGCAATCCGCGCAACACCTCGAAGCTGAGCCGCGGGTCGGCGCCCAGGAAGTAACCCATGCCGGGATCGAGAATCAGGCGCGGGCGCGCAATGCCCTGCGCCGCGAGTTGGTCCAGCCGCCGGCGGAAGAACTCGATGATTTCGTACACGATTCCCGCGGCGTCCGCGCGGTTCGCGGCATTCCCGCCGCCGCGCTCCGCGCGCGCCGAGGCGCAGCGCGAATGCATCAGAATCAGCCCGCAGGGCGCGTCGCGGACCAGGCGGACCGCCTCCGGATCGCGCAGCGCCGTCACGTCATTGACGTAATCGGCGCCCCATCGCAGCGCCTCGCGGATCACCGCCGGCTGATACGCGTCGACCGAGACCGCGACGCCCCGCGCCTTGAGCGCCTCGATCACCGGCGCGAGCCGCGCGATCTGCTCCTCCGCGGGCACGTCTTCCGCATCGGGATGCGTCGATTCCGCCCCCACGTCGATCACGTCAGCGCCCTCATCGAGCAGCCGGCGGGCGTGGGCGATCGCCGCTGCGGGGTCGAGACATCGCCCGCCGTCTGAGAACGAGTCGCGCGTCACGTTGACGATGCCGAAGATTCGAACCATAGTCCGTGCTCCGCCGCCGGTCGGGATGCGCCCGGGGACATGATACGGCCCGGGTGAGCGTGGCCTGGCCCCCCCCCGGACCAACGCCCGGCCAGAGCGCCGCGGGCGGCGACGTCCACGTCCGCCTGCGACCAGGCGTCCGGCGCGGCGGGCGTCACGACGCCGTTCTTGGCGAGCGCCTCGAGCAGCGCCAGCCGGCAGTCGTAGCCCCGCGACCGCAGGTGGTTGGATGCGACGATCAACGCCATCGGGAACATCTCCCGCCGCTCCATCTCGGCCGCCTCATGGAACACCCAATCCGCGCCCGCGTGGGGCCTGAGCTTGAGGTCCGCGAATTCGTCGAAGGCCAGCCCGATACGCTCTATGGTCATCTCCTTGCTGGTCGGGGGTGGGGGCGGCCATTGCCCACACATCAACTTCTTTCCGGCGGATGGGCCATTTCGTAAAGCCGATCCGAAGAATCTGGCAACTGGAAGCATCTGGACGGCCCCGTTTCGGCGGGTAGAATGCCCGCATGGCCCGCCGTAACCGATCCAGATCGAAGGTCGGGCCGGCCGCCAAGCCATCCGGCGGATCGACACACCGTTCATCGAAGGCGACGCTCCTCGCCCTCGGTGGCGTCGCGCTCGTGGCGGCGGCCATCGCTGGCGTTGCGGCGTGGGGCAGATCGCCACGCGAGCAGCCCGCCCGCGCGGTGGCCGCTCAGCCGACAGCTTCGCTGGCCGCCTTGAGCACGGTCACGCCCACGCCAAGCGCCAAGCCCGCCGCGCCCGCGCCCAAGTCAATCAGCGACCTGCTCGCCCTGCCGGCCGACGACCTGGCGAAAGTCGATATCGCGGTGATGAACCTGCTCTGCGCCAAGGACCTGCCCGGCTCCGAGGACCTCGATATCGAGGCCATCACGAAGAAGCTCGACGAGTGGGCGGCCCGCGTAAAGGCCGAGACCGACAAATACTACCCGCGTTTCCTGCGGAATCCGGCCGAGAATAACAACTCCGAAGCCGACTTCCGCATGCTCACGCTCGTCTCGGTGTTGCAGCTTGATCTCGGCGTTCATTACAACATGGCCCGCGTGGACCAGCCGGACTTCAAGAACTCGAAGGACCTGTTCATTCACGGGGTGGTCGGCAGCGACAACGGTGGGACGTGCGTGTCGCTGCCCGTGCTGTACATCGCCATCGGCCGGCGGCTCGGTTATCCGCTCAAGCTCGTGCTTGCACGCGAGCACACCTTCGTCCGCTGGGACGGAAACGGCGAGCGGCTGAACATCGAGGGTTCCGGCCGCGGGATGAACACGTACCCGGACGAGCACTATCGCTCCTGGCCACACCCCATCAAGGACGAGTGGGTCCAGAGCGGTGAATTCCTCACGTCCCTGACGCCGCAGGGAGAGCTGGCGGACTTTCTGGCATCGCGCGGCCACTGCCTCAACGACATCGGACGCCTGGCTAACGCTCGCCAGTGCTACGAGGCGGCCGCGATGCTAAACCCCAAACTGCAAGCATACCGGCATTTCATCGCAGTGAATGAAGCGTTCGAAGCGCACCGTAAGGCGGGCGGTAAGACCGCGCTCAAACTGCCGGCGGACCCGTACGGCGAAAGGAACGAACCATGAAGCGAAGGATCTCTGCACTGTTCCTGCTCGTTACTTTTGTGGGCGGTCAGGTCGCGCTCGCTGAGCAGGATCCTCGCACGGGGCGCCTTCTCCAGCGGGATCCGCACTACACGGGCGCGCCGATCATCAATGACACGACTTTCCACGGACGTGCTCCGATGGTCGACCTGCCTCAGCCAACCCCGCGACTGCACTATCTCAATGGCATGAACATCTATCAATATGTGGGGAGCAATCCCGTCAATCGCAATGACCCGCTGGGGCTATTCTTCTTCGGCGGAGGATATGCAGATGTTCTGACAACTGCGTATTGGGAGGCCGATTTGCGGGCTAGCGACGCCGCGCGCGTTGGTATCGCGGCGATGTTTCTGACTGCGATGCTGGGCAGCATGATCACGGCAAACCAGTGGGGCGTTACGGGTGGCATGTCGGGCGCGGGATTTGACGTGTTCCTGGAGGGTGTGGATGCGGCGATGAGCGGGGCGCACGCCCTTGGCGAGAGTCTCATGCAGTCCGCTACGACCATGACCGTTCTCGCCGTGTACTCGGTTTCTCAGAGTGAAGCGGTTCAAAAATGCCGTGAACTTCTGCCGCAACTGATGCTCCACGCCGCAAAGGTCGCGACGGGTGGGCCGGACAACCAGAACTTTAATCAGTGGATCGCCGAGATGCGGGCATGGCTCAACAAAATAGCCCAGAAGACAGCGGACATGAAGGGCAAGACGCAGGAGTCATGGAGGCGTTTCGCCGAGGACTTTTTCAGGTGGCTAGAAAACAGAATGGGTCCGCCACCAGTTGCTCCGGGATGAACGAATGAGTAAGGCACAACACACCGTTCAAGCCAAAGTTCTCGACATCTTTCGGGAGCTTGCGGGTGATCGCGCGCGCAGGCTCGCCGGGGATCGCCATGATTCAGAGATCAACGACAAGGTCGCCGAGGCGATGGCGAGCGAGTGCGACGCAAAAGTTGCATCCGACATAGGTTTTCACCTGACCGATTGGAACTCGGATGCCGCGTTCCTCGTCGCGTTACATCTTTTCCCAGAGCGCTTTGCGCCTGAGGAAGTCAAGGCCGGGGTCATGAATTTGGTCGTCCACGCCCCGAACCACCTGGCCGCGGCAGCCAAGTTGGCCGGACACCCAGTAGAAGACGTATTCGGGTTGGGGGCGCTCGCTGGCGGTTGATGCAGAAGGCGGCGTACTCGAGCCATTTCCGCTATGCCAGTTCTCGCACCTCGCCCCGTCCCCAGTTGAACGGAATCGCATTCTGACGGGGTAACAGTTCACCCGTTTGCAGTGTTTGTGTCGGGTAGCGGTGGGAGCGTGCCGGTTTGCAGGTAGGTGCGCAGG
>JABRWC010000150.1:0-11475 GCA_039961675.1 Phycisphaerae bacterium | reverse complement strand
GAGATCCGGCAGTACCGCGTGATCTACGAAGTGCTCGACGACGTTCACAAGGCGCTCCAGGGGCTGCTGGAGCCGATCCAGCAGCAGGAGCAGCGCGGGCGGGCCGAGGTCCGGCAGATTTTCAACGTCTCGCGCGTGGGCACGATCGCCGGCTGCCTGGTGGTGGAGGGCGTCATCCACCGCAATCACAAGGTGCGCCTGGTGCGGGACGGCCGCATCATTGTGGAGCGCACGCCGCTGGCCTCGCTGAAGCGCTTCAAGGACGACGCGCGCGAGGTTCGCGCCGGGCTGGAATGCGGAATCAAGCTCGACGGGTTCGACGACGTGAAGCCCGGAGACGTGATCGAGGCGTTCGAAGTCGTGGAGGTCGCGCCGGAGCTGTAGGCGGCTGTGGACGGTCCCGGGGACGGGCCCCGCCGACAGGGCCGCGCGGCTGCCGCCGCCGGGCGCAGCAGGGATGGTCGTTGGAGTCTTGACGGTGCGGCTGGCGATCTTCGAGGCGCTGTCGCTGAAGGACAAGCGTCGGGTGGTGAAGAGCCTGAAAGATCGCATTGCGAACACGCACAACGTCTCGGTCGCGGAGGTGGACGACCTGGACCATCGGCAGGCCGCGACGCTGGGCATCGCGATGGTCTCCAACGACGCACGGTTCGTCGAGAGCGCGCTGGCTCGGATCGTCGACCAGATCCGTGCCTTCGGCCGTGCCTCGCTTCTGACCTACGACATCGAGCTGCTCTGACGGCCGCCGCGGGGCCGCGGCGGCTCGGACCGGCCCGTAAGGAACCAGCAACCCGTGTCGCGAAGAACGGAGCGAGTCGCGAGCGTGATCCGGGACGTGGTCGCGGACGCGATCCAAAACCGGCTCAACGACCCGCGTGTCCAACCGCTGACCTCGGTCACGCGCGTGCACGTCAGCCCGGATTTCTCCGTCGCGCACGTGTGGTTGAGCATCATGACGGGCGAGCCGCAGCGCAAGCTCGGCTTCGCCGCGATCCGGCGGGCCCGCGGCCGGATCCGCTCCCTGGTGGCGGACGCGCTCACCTTGCGCACCGTCCCCGAGCTCACGTTTCACCTGGACGACACGCTGCAAAAGGCCTTTCGCACCGTGGAGCTGATCGACCGCGCCATGGCCGAACTCGGCCCGCGGCCGGCGGAGGCGGACGCGGCGGAATCGTCGCCGGGTCCGCGCCCCGCGGTCGGCCACGATGTCGGCCGAGTCGAATCTGCAACGGGCACGGACGCGGAGGAGCTCCCAAGTGCGTCGGAGGACCGCTAGGCGATGAAAGGTGCGACCCAGTGTGCCCGCCGTGTCAAGCTGCTCTATCGCTCGCTGCGCGCCAAGCTTGGACGCGCGTCGCGGCCCGCGCAGGGCGACCCGGTCACGCAGTTGATCCTGGGCATCCTGACGCGCGACGTGCAGGAGGCGCGGGCGCGCGACGCACTGGAGCGCCTGCGCGCGTGCGTTGTGGACTACAACGAGCTGCGCGTGATCCCGGTGATCGAGCTGACCGATGTCCTGGGCGAGTACCCCGACGCGCGGCGCAAGGCGGAGGACCTGTCGCGCGCTCTGAACAAGATCTTCCTCGACGAGCACGCCGTCCTGCTCGACCGTCTGAAGTCAATGTCGCGACGCGAGGCGGAAGCGTACCTGAGGCGCATCGAGGGCCTTGAACCGTACACGATCGCGCGCATCCAGTTGCTTGGGCTTCAGCAGCCCGCGTTTCCGCTGGATGAGGCCATGTGGGCCTATGCGCGCTCCCAGGCGATCGTCGATCCCCGCTGCACGCTCGACGAGGCCCAGAGTTTCCTCGAACGCCAATTCGACGCCGACGATTTGCCCGACGCCGTGGCGCTGCTGCGCAAGGCCGCCTGGGCCGAAATGGGCGCCGCCGTGAGAAAGGGCGAGGTGGAACGCATCCTGAGCACGCCGCCGGACCGTACCTCGCGCAACATGCTCCAGGCGGTCGCCAGCGCGGCGGGAGGCTCGCGCGGCTCGGATGATCTCGGGCCCGCCCCGCCGCCCGAACGCGACGGCAAGCTCGAGCCGCAGAGCGCGGCCGCCGACGCGCACGATTCCCGCCGGCGAGCTCGTCGCGCGCCGGTCAGGTCCGCAGCATCCCCCGCCGCTCCCGCCCGCGCCTCCGGCACGCATCAACCGGCGCCGGAACGGAGCAAGGCGGTCAAGCCGGCGACGAAGCCGGAACGGAAGCCGGCGCACAGCGCCGCGAGGCGAAGGCGCCCGCGGCGAGCGACCGCGCGCCGCGGCTAGTCGGCGCGGCGGTCGACCGGGTCCACTCGGCCAAGGCAAGCGGCACGCGCGATCGCGGGCCCGCCGCGGAAAGGAGCCCTGAATGGCACGCAGGCCGATGCGGCGCGCGCGCGAAGTGCTCCGCGCCGCGGCCATCCTGGCGCTGACCGGAGGGATCCTCGGCGGCCGGGCGCTCGCGCAGACGACGGAGCCCGCCGAGGCCGCGCGCGCGGCCGTACCCCTGACCGAGATCAAGGGTTTCGCCGTACCCGCCACGCAGACGGGCGGCGACCTGGCAAGTCAGCCGGGAGCGCAAGCCCGGTACGAACAAGCGCGGAAAGAGATCGAGGATCGCCAGTTCGGCAAAGCGCTCGAAACGCTTGACGCATTGCTCCAGGACCCCGCCGCCCGCGGGTACGAGAGCTATCACCTCCGCGCGCTGGCGCTGGCGCGGCTCGGGCGCGTCGCCGAAGCGCGCGACGCCGGCCGGCTCGCGCTCGCATACCGCCCGGATGGAGTGGACGCGCATTTCCTTCTTGGCGGCCTGAGCCAGCAGCAGGGCCAGCTTGACGACGCGATCGCGCACTTTCGCTCGGCGACGCTCGCCGCCGAGCGGGAGCTGAACAACACGAAGGTGACGCTCTCCTGGCTGCTGCTCGGACAGGTTCTCGCCCAGCGCGGCTACCTGCTGGCCGCCAGCCAGGCTTACGAGCGCTTCGACACGGCCATCTGGGTCAGTCACGAAGAGCAGCGCAACGCGGACGAAATCCAGCAGTTCCTCCGCACCAGGCCGCACGGCGCGCTGGAGCTGCGGCTGGAACTCCTGGAGAAGCTCGGACGCAAGGCAGAGGCCGCGGACGTCAGCGCCTGGGCCGTCAAGACCTGGCCGGAGGACGTCGAAGTGGCTCGGTTCCACGCCGCGGCTTTGCTGGACGTGGATCGGGCGAACGAGGCGTTCCAGTTCTGCCTGGCGCAGAGCGAGCGGCGCGAGTTCACGGCCACGCTCCTTCCCACGGCAATCGCGGCCGCCCGAGCGGCGGACCGGCTGGAAGCCTGGATTGACGACACGATCGGCGAACTCGAGCGTGGCGAATCACCGACGGTTGCCGTGGCCCTGGCGCGGCTGCTCGCGGAGCAGCAGTCGCCCGAGCCGGCCCTGCGGCTGGCCGCGGCGCTCGCCGAGCGGCGGCCGCTCAGCTTCGAGCTCGCGTGGCAGGTCGCCGACGTGCGCTATACGGCGGGCGATGTTCACGGCGCGCTGGAGGCGTTGATTGGGTTCGTCCGCGAGCATCCCAAACAGCCGGCCCAGCTCCTGCCGAAACTTGCGGTCTGGACTGTCACGCCGGAGGGCGCCGAGGGTCTGGTGGCGGCGGTGGCGGATTTTCCAAGAGCGCAGGCGCAGGACTTCGCGGCGAACTTCGTGCTGGGCCTGGCGGCCGCGGCAGCGAACCGCGACGCGCTGTCCGATGGGTTCTTCAATGCTTGCAGCGCAGCCGATCCCGGCTCGCCGTGGGTGCGGATCGCGCGGGCGCAGGTTCACCTGGGCCGATTCGACTGGGCGGCGGCGCGCGACGCGGCGCAGGAGCTGCTGAAACAGGACGCGAAATCGGGCCCCGCCCACTTCGTCCTAGCTCAGGCGCTGGACGGCCTGGACGATCCGGAGGCGGAAAAGGAGTATCGTGCGGCGGTAAAGGCCGCGCCGGACGAGCCGGCGTACAAGCTGGCGCTGGCGGAGCACTGCCGGCGCCGCGGCGACCTGCTGGGCGCGCAGCGCTTCTACCAGGAAGCGCTGCTGGCCGAGCCGACGCTCGGCGCTGCGGCCGAAGGTCTCATCGAGTGCTACGTCCTGGACGACAAGCGCGAGATGGCGCGCGAGCAGTACCTGCGTTTGGACATGCACGCCCTGCCGGCCGATTCGGTGCGCCGCATCACGACCACCATGCGCTATCTCGCGGCGCCGTTCGGCGAGGAGCATCTGGCGGAGCTGCGGCGCCAGTTCGATGAGCATCCGCGGGACTTCGTGACTGGGAGGCTGCTGGCCGCGGGCCTGTTCGTGTGGCGGCGCACGGACGAGGCTGCGGCGGTGCTCGCCCGCGTGCGCGCCGTCAAGCCGGACGATTACGCGTCGCAGGTGTTGCAGGCGAACCTGAGCCGCTTCACCGGTGCTCACGCCAGCGCGATCGAGACGCTGCGTCTGCTTTCGGAGCGTTATCCGAACCGGCGCGAAGTGCTGGCGCTTCTGGCGGACAGTTGCCTGGCGGAGTACCGGATCGACGAGTGCCGCGAGATCTACCGCCGACTCATCGCCTGCGACCCCGAGAACCGCGACGACTACCGGCTGAGCCTGCTCGACACGTACGACAAGTTCGGCGAGACCGACGGCGCGCTGGCGCTGCTGGAAGAGTGGCAGCGCGAAACGAAGGACCCCGACGAGTTGGCGGAGCTCAACGGCCTGCGACTGGAGCTGCTGGTGGGCGCTCGGCGCTACGCCGACGCGCTGCGCTTCGCGGGCGAGCGGCTCGACGCGGCGCCGGCCGCCGCCTGGCGCGAGCAGTTCGTGCGGGCGGGACTTGCGGCGCGCGAATTCGCGACGGTCGAGGCCAGGATTCGCGAGTGGCTTTCCAAGGCGCCGGACGACGCCGACCTGACCGAGTGGCTGGTCGAGACGCTGTCGAAGGCCGGCCGGACAAGCGAGGCGCTGGAGACCGCCCGGAAGTTCGAGGGCGACTGGTCGGCGGCGAAGCGGCGGCGGTTCTGGATGGCGCGCTGTCAGGCGGAGATGGGCAACAGCGACGCGGCGATCAAGGAGCTGGATGCGCTGCTGTCGGAGCGCCTACTGAACGAGGTCGAGACACGCCGGGTGCGCGCCGAGCTCATGCTGACGCTCGTGAAAGCGAAGCGCTACGACGACGCCGTACAGCGCTGCGACGCTTGGCTGAGCGAATCGGCCGGGCAGGATGTGGGCGCCCGCTACACGGCGCTCTCGCTCAAACGCCAGGTGCTCATGGAAGCCAAGCGCGACGCGGAATACGTCCAGGTGATGGAAGAGCTTCTCGCGCTCACGCCCGACGATCCGGGGTTGAACAACGACCTGGGATACACCTGGGTGGACCACGGGACGAACGTCCCGAGGGCCACGGAGATGATCCGCCTCGCCGTGCGGGCCGAGCCGCTCAACGCCGCGTTTCTGGACAGCCTGGGCTGGGCGTACTACAAGGCCGGCGATTTTGCTCAGGCCCGGCTCTGGCTGGGACGCGCCACGCGCCTTCGCGAGGGCCGTGACGCCACCGTGTGGGACCACGCCGGCGACGCAGCGTTTCGCGACGGCGACGCCGCAGCGGCGGAAAAGTGCTGGAAGGAAGCGCTCGCGCTCGTCGAGGCGGCCGACCCCGATCGCGACCGGCCGCTGGACGCGGAGTTCGTGGCGGGCGTGCGGGCCAAACTCCAGGCGATTCAATCTGGGCAGGCGCCGGCGGTCGCGGCGACGGCGCCCCAGCCGGAGGCCGCGAAAGGAGCGTCGACGCCGTGACCGAGTCGCTCCGAATTGCCCGCCGCTTGGTCGCCGACGAAGCCGAGGCGCTGCGGCGGCTCGCCGAGCAGCTTGACGGACGCTTCGAGCAGCTCGTCAGCGCGATCATCGGCTCCAGCGCTCCGGTGATCGTGAGCGGGCTGGGCAAGAGCGGCATCATCGCGCAGAAGATCGCGGCGACGCTCACCAGCACCGGCACGCCGGCGGTCTTCATGCACCCGGTCGAGGCGCTGCACGGCGACCTGGGCATCGTTACCGAGCGGCAGTGCCTGATCGCGCTCTCGCGCAGCGGAAATACGGAAGAGATGTTGCGCTTCGTGCAGCATTTCCGGCGGCTGGGCGGTCCGGTGGTCGGCATGACGCAGGTCGCGGAGTCGCGTCTGGCGGAGCTGAGCCGCCACGTGCTGCTGCTGCCGAACCTGCCGGAGGCCGGCCCGCTCAGCCTGGCGCCGACGACGAGCTGCGTGATGATGCTCGCGGCGGGCGACGCGCTGGCAATGGCGCTGCTGCACGCCCGCGGCTTCCAGGCGGAGGACTTCGCACAGTACCACCCCGAAGGCTCTCTGGGCCGCAGGCTGCTGCTGCGCGCCGCGGACCTGATGCACGCGGGGGACGAGCTCCCGCTGGTGCGCGCAGCGGACACGTTCCAGCACCTCATCATCGAGATGACGCGCAAGCAGATGGGCCTGGCGCTGATCGTGCGGGAAGACGGCGAACTGCTGGGCACGTTCACCGACGGGGACCTGCGGCGCATCTTCGAGCGCGTCGACAACCCGCGCGAGCTGAACGCCGGCCAGGCGTACCAGCGGAGCCGCCGCTCTCCGGACGAGCCGCCGGTGCGTCACTCGACCGTCGACTCGCTTCATCCGGCCGTGGAATGCCTGCGCGAGATGCGCGAGAGTCGCATCACGCATCTGGTCGTCACGAGAGACGGCCGGCCCGTCGGCCTGCTGCGGCTGATGGACCTGCTGGCGGCGGGGCTGGCGTAGGCGCGGCCCCTGTGCCCGGCCCGTGCGACTGGGTACGATTCTCGCCATGGCCAACGAAGTTCTCATCGAGACACGCGGCCGGATCGGCGTCCTGCGGTTGAACCGCCCCGACAAACTCAATGCGCTGAACCTGACGACGATGGAGCAGCTCGTCGCGCAGCTCGAGGCGTTCGACGCCGACCCGGAAATCCGCTGCATGCTGCTGGCCGGCGACGACCGTGCTTTCGCCGCCGGGGCGGACATCACCGAAATGGCCGGCGCGTCGATGGTGGAGATGTACTACCGCAACCAGTTCGCGCGCTGGGAGCGCATCCGCCGCGTCGCCAAGCCGATCGTCGCGGCGGTGAGCGGGTACGCGCTCGGCGGCGGCTGCGAGCTGATGATGCACTGCGACATCATCGTCGCCAGCGAGACGGCGCGCTTCGGCCAGCCGGAGATCAACATCGGCGTGATGCCCGGCGCGGGCGGCACGCAGCGGCTGACGCGCGCGGTGGGCAAGGCGGCGGCGATGGACATGGTGCTCACCGGGCGGATGATCACCGCCGGGGAAGCGCTGCGGCTGGGGCTGGTCAGCCGCGTGGTGCCGGCGGAGCACTACTTCAGCGAGGCGCTGAACATCTGCAACGAGCTGTCGACCAAAAGCCCGCTGGCGCTGCGCTTGGCGAAGGAGGCGGTGGCAAAGGCGTTCGACACGTCGCTGTCCGAGGGGCTGGAGTACGAGCGCAAGCTGTTCTACATGCTCTTCGCGACCGAGGACCAGAAAGAAGGCATGCGCGCGTTCCTGGAGAAGCGCTCGCCGGTGTTCGCCGGGCGCTAATCGGAGGCGCTGGTTCGCGAGCCGTGCGCCGGCGCTATCGGCGCACCGGCAATAGCGCCGGCTTTCATGCGAGGAACCCATGAGCAGTCCGTTTTCGACGCTCACCGTCGAGTCGGCGCGCGGCGTGCTCGCCGTCACGCTGAACCGGCCCGATGCCTACAACGCGTTCAACGAGCAGATGAGCGTGGAGCTCGCGGCTGCCTTCAAGAACGCGCAGCGCGACGACGCGGTCCGCTGCGTGCTGCTCACCGGCGCGGGGAAGGCGTTCTGCGCCGGCCAGGACCTGAAGGAGATCGAGGGCAGTTACCAGGACGGCGGTCAGCCGCTGGACTTCGGCGCGCACCTGCGGCGGCGCTTCAACCCGCTGGTGTCGCGGATTCGCACGCTGGAAAAGCCGGTAATCGCGGCGGTCAACGGGGTCGCGGCCGGCGCGGGAGCGAGCCTGGCGTTCGCCTGCGACCTGCGGATCGCGGCGCGGACGGCGTATTTCACGATGGCGTTCGCGGGGATCGGGCTGGTTCCGGACAGCGCGGCGACGCTCACGCTGCTGCAACACGTCGGCTACTCGAAGGCGATCGAGCTGTGCTGGCTGGGGGAAAAGCTCGGTGCGGAAGAGGCGGCGCGCCTGGGGCTGGTGAACAAGGTGGTCGAGCCGGAGCAACTGGCCGACGCGGCGCGCGAGTTGGCGGAGCGCCTGGCGGCGATGCCGACGCGCGCGCTGGGACTGACCAAACGCGCCCTCAACAAAGCCTGGGTTGAATCGCTCGAGGACCAGTTGGAGTACGAGGCGTTTCTCCAGCAGACCGCCGGGCAGACGAGCGATCACCGCGAGGGCGTGCGGGCGTTTCTGGAGAAGCGCCGGCCGAAGTTTTCGGGCACGTAGCCGCACCGCGGGGCAGGTCCAATCATGGATTTCGGGCTCCAAACCCGCTCGCTGATTCACGCCGCGCTTGAGGAAGACCTGGGAGAAGCGGGAGACATCACCTCCTCGCTGCTCGACGACCCGCAGCGCCCCGCCGAAGCGCGGCTGCGCGCCCGCATGAGCATGGGCGTGGTTTGCGGCCTGGAGCTCGCGCCCCTGATCCTCGACGCGCTGCATCAGCGCCTCGGGACGCTCATTGAGTTTTCGCCGCGAATGCCGGACGGAACGTATTTCAAGGTCGGGACGGACCTGGCGGACTTGCGGGGACCAAGAGCGGCGCTGCTGGCCGCCGAGCGCACATTGCTGAACTTCCTGACGCGCATGACAGCCGTCGCGTCGCACACGCGGTGCTTCGTCGATCTGGCCAAGGCGGCGAACCCGTCGGTGGAGATTCTCGATACGCGAAAGACGTTGCCCGGCTGGCGCGAACTGGACCGATACGCGGTCCGCTGTGGTGGTGGATCGAACCACCGCGATGGGCTGTACGACGCCGTGCTCATCAAGGACAACCACCTGGCCGGTGTGCCCGTCGAGCGACTCGCCGACGTGCTGCGCGGAATGATCGGCCGCATCGGCGACCGGCCGGTCCGGTTCGTCGAAGTCGAAGTGGACACGCTCGAGCAGCTTGAGAAAGCGCTGAGCGTCGAAGCGATCGACGTCATCCTGCTCGACAATTTTGGGGAGAAAAGGCTACGAGAAGCCGTGGAGCTGCGGAACCGGCTCCGACGCGGAAAACGCCCTCTGCTTGAAGCCAGCGGCGGGGTCAACTTGGGGAACGTCGGCCTGATCGCCAACTCCGGCGTGGAGCGCATCTCGATCGGCGCCCTGACGCATTCGCCGCCGGGCGTGGACCTGGGGCTGGATTTCTGCGGCTGAGCCGCAGCCCGCGTCGCTCCGCTAGCGCTCAACGGATGTCGGTTCAGTCAACACGCGGCGTCCCATCCGAGCCGCGACCAGCAGGGTCGTGTTCCGCGGCGAACGCGTCGCGCGATCACGGGGCCCGCTCCGGTGGCCCCGACGACGTGTGGATTTCCACGCCGTACCGCGGCGCCACCGCGATCAGGCGCTCAATGTGCTCCATGCTCGGGGGCGCCGCCGGGCCGGGATGGTCGAGCTTCTGTCCGACCTCTTCGAAGAAGCGTTCGAAACCCGCGGGCGACAAGTGAACCAGCATCCGCGCCGGTTCGGCGCGTTCGTTGCGGAACGCGTGCCGCACGCCGCGCGGGGCGTAGACGTACGCGCCCGCCGGGGCGAGCTGCGCGCGGCCCTCCACGACGAACGTCACGGCGCCTTCCAGGACGAAGAACGCCTCGTCCTCGCGGCTGTGCGTATGCGGCGGCGGGCCGCCGCCGGAAAGAACGGTCGCCTCCAGCAGCGCGAACGCGTTGCCGGTTTCGTCGCCGCGGGCGACGATGCGGTACACGTCGCCGGCTACGGCGAACAGATCGCCCCCTTGCGGCGCGAGGTAGCGCGGCTGGCGCTCTGACGTGGCACTCACGGCGGGCTCCGATCAGCGGGAGCGCATGGACTCGATCAGCACGTCGGCCACCTCAGGCCGGGTGAATTCCACCGGCGGGCGCTGGCCCTTGGCGAGCATCTCGCGCACCGCGGTGCCGCTCAGCGAGACGCGCTCCTCCGGTTTGCTGTTGGTGGTCTTGTCGCTGGCCATCGCGCCGCTGCGCTTGCACCAGAACGTGTTCTCGAACTTCAGCGGCGTGATGCCGATCTCGGCCGGTTCGAACTGGTCGAAAATCTTCTGGGCGTCGTAGGCGCCGTAGTACGTTCCGACGCCGGCGTGGTCGCGGCCGACGATCAGGTGCGTGCAGCCGTAGTTCTTGCGCAGGATCGCGTGAATGATCGCCTCGCGCGGGCCGGCGTAGCGCATCGCGTTCGGGAACACGGCGAGCATCGTGTTCTTGGGGTTGTAGTAGTTGTTCAAGAGCAGCTCATAGCATTGCATGCGCACGTCGGCCGGGATGTCGCCCTCCTTGGTCTCACCGACGAGCGGATGCACCAGCAGGCCGTCGCAGATTTCCAGCGCGCACTTTGTGATGTACTCGTGGGCGCGGTGGATCGGGTTGCGCGTCTGGAACGCGACCGCCGTCTGCCAGCCGCGGTCGCTGAACGCCGCGCGGGTCTGGGCCGGCGTCAGGCGGTATTGGGGGAAGTTCGGCTCGTATCGGGGCGTGAGCACCTCGAGCGGCCCGGAGAGGCACACGTCGCCCTGCGAGTACACCACGGCCACGCCCGGGTGTTTCTGGTCGGTCGTGCCGTAGGCGCGCTCCGCCTCAAGCTGCTTGTCGTGATGATATTTTTCTTCCACGGTCAGCACGGCCAGCAGCCGGTCCTGCTCGTCGGTCAGCGCGACCGGTTGGCCGAGTTCGATCCGGTCCGCCGTCCCCTTGTCAACCGAACACGTGATGGGCATGCTCCACGGCAGGCCGTTGGCCAGCCGCATCTTCTCGCAGGTGCTCTGGAAGTCGGCGTCGCCCATGAACGTCTTCAGCGGGCTCATCGCGCCGATCGCCAGCATTTCGAGATCGCAACGCTCGCGTTCGGCCAGCTTGATGCGCGGCGCGCCCGCCGCCTGTCGTTGCAACGCCGCACGCCGCGTGTCGGAGACGACCAGGTCCACCAGCTTTCCGCCGTGCGGCGGGATCAGGCCGTGTGCGCTCAAGATTGACTCCCATCTCGTTTTCTGCCGGGCCCGCGGCTTTCCGGCGTGCGCCCGCACGCCGCCATGGCTCGGGCCGTCGGATGCCTAGCTGCCGGCCAGGCGAGGGCAAGAACCCTCTAGTATACGGGCGTCAGGCCGCTTGACCAGAAGCCTTGAACAACGGGCACTGGTAAGGTTCGGTTCCGCCCGAGCCGCGACCGTAGGAGAGTAGGGGTTAGCAGTCCGTTGAAAAAACGGTCCGCCCATTGGGGGACCGTTTTTTCAACGGACTGCTAACCCCTACTCTCCTACGG
>JABRWC010000149.1:0-26682 GCA_039961675.1 Phycisphaerae bacterium | reverse complement strand
GCACTGGACCCCCGCTTTCGCGGGGGTGACGATGGGGACCCCCGCTTTCGCGGGGATGACGAGTGGGGACGCGCGCCAGCGCGGGGGTGACGACGGCGAGCGTCGGCGTCTCGCCGGCCTGACCGGTCAGGAAACCGGTCCCCCATCACACCGGGAGCGCCGCCGCCCCGGTTCGCAGCCGAGTCGCACACCTTGACGCAACCGCAGGTCGCCACACAATGCGGCATGGCGGGAATCGAGTCGATGCGGCACAAACTCGGAAGCCCAGGTGCGCGATGAAACCCGACACGATCATCCACGGCGGAACCGTCGTCACGAACGGACAGTCGCTCCAGGCGGACGTCGCCATCAGCGGCGAGCACATCGCCGCGATCGGCCGCGACCTGGTCAAGACCCATCCGAACGCCCGCGTGGTTCAAGCCAAGGACCGCTACGTCATTCCCGCCGGGATCGACGTGCACGTCCATCTCGCGCTGCCGTTCTGCGGAACCACGTCGGCGGACGATTACGACTCGGGCACGCGCGCGGCGGCGTGCGGCGGCGTGACCACGGTGATCGACTTCGCGATCCCGTACGGCGAGGAGTCGCTTCAGCAGGCCGTGGACAACTGGCACGCCAAGGCCGAGGGCAAGGCCTGCGTGGACTACACCTTTCACGTGGCGATCACCAAGTGGAACAAGCACGCTCCGGAGATTCCGAGGATCTTCAAGCAGGGCTATCCGACGTTCAAGCAGTTCATGATTTACGAGCGCGAGGGCTGGCAGGCGGATGACGCCGCGATCTTCGGCGCGCTCGAGGCGCTGCGCGAGCAGGGCGGACTGCTGCTGGTACACGCCGAGAGCAGCCGCGTGCTGGATCTGCTCATCCAGCGTCACCACACGCCGGCCGAAATGCGCAAGCACGGCGCGTACCTGCACACGATCACGCGGCCGAACTACATTGAAGCTGAGGCGATCGAGCGCGTGATCCACTGGACCCGCGCCACCGGGGGGCGCTCGTTCATCGTGCACATGAGCACGGCCGACGGGGCGGACCTGATTCGCCGTGCGCAGACGGACGGCGTGAACATCCTGGCCGAGACCTGCGCGCAGTACCTGGTCCTTGACGACAGCGTGTTCAAGGGCAAGGACGGCCACCTGTACGCGACCTGCCCGCAGGTCAAGAAGCGCGCCGACCAGGAGCGGCTGTGGCGGGGGCTGTCCCGCGGCGAGGTGTGCAACGTCTCCACCGACACGTGCACCTTCACGCGCAAGCAGAAAGCGATGTGGAAGGGCGACTGGACGCGCATCCCCATGGGCATGCCCGGCCTGGAGACGCTGCTGCCGATCGTCTACACACATGGCGTGCTGAAGAAGCGCCTGACCCTGAGCCAGTTCGTGGACCGCTGCTGCACGAACCCGGCGAAGGTCATGGGGCTGTATCCGCGTAAGGGGACGATCGCCGTCGGCAGCGACGCGGACATCGCGATCATTCACCCGACACGCAAGCGCACCGTGGACTTCCGCAAGATGCAGACGAATTGCGACTGGAGCCCCTTTCAGGGCTGGAGCCTGGCGGGGTTCGCCGAGCACACGTTCTGCCGAGGGGCGCAGATCGTACGCGACTACAAATTCGTCGGGCGGAACGGCCACGGGCGATTCCTGCGGCGGGAGGCGCTGGCGTAGCGACGCGGCCGATCGGGCCAAAGGCGTGCACGCGCAACTTCGCAATCGTCGAAGGAACCATCTGTGTCGCCGAACGTACGCCGCGATCGAAAGGCATTCGCTGAGCTTCACCCTCCGCTGGGCGACGCCGAAGCGCTCGTCGAGGCCGCGCGGTGCCTGTACTGCTACGACGCCCCCTGCACGCGCGCCTGCCCCACGCACATAGACATCCCACGCTTCATCCGCCAGATATTGCACCGCGACGCAATCGGCGCCGCCAAGACCATCCTCGACGCGAACATCTTCGGCGGCTCCTGCGCGCGGGTCTGCCCCACGCAGGTGCTTTGTGAAGGCGCTTGCGTGGAAAACACACACCTGAAATCTCCGGTGCTCATCGGCCGGCTGCAACGCCACGCGTGCGACGCCGCACAGGACGAGAGCATGCGCTTCTACGCCGCCGGACCGGACACCGGGAAATCGGTCGCGGTGATCGGCGCCGGGCCGGCCGGGCTGGCCTGCGCCCATGAGCTGCGAAAACGCGGCCACCGGGTGACTGTCTTCGATGCGCGCAACGTCGCCGGCGGGCTGAACACGCTCGGTATCGCCGCTTACAAGCAGGACACCGCGTTCGCGCTGACCGAGGTCGAGCGGGTCAAGCGCATCGGCGTCGAAATCCGCCTTAGGCAGCGCACCGACGCCGCGAAGCTGCGGAGACTGCTGGCCGAGTACGACGCCGTGTTCCTGGCCATCGGCCTGGGACGCACGGCGCCTCTCTCGATCCCCGGCGAGAATCTCAAGGGGGTGGTCGAGTCGCTCGAGCTCATCGCCCGGACGCACACCCAGCCGCCCGGCAGGTGTCGCGTCGGCCGGCGCGTCATCGTCATCGGCGGCGGCAACACCGCCATGGACGCGGCCAACGCGGCGGTGCGGCTCGGGGCTGAGTGCGTGGTGGTCGCCTACCGTCGCGACCGCGAGGCGATGCCGGCGTTTGCACACGAAGTGGAGCTTGCGGCCGCAAGCGGCGTGCGCTTCGAGTGGCTCGCCCAGCCGGTGCGAATCCTCGGCAAGAGCGGGCGCGTGCGCGGCGTGCGCTTCGTGCGGACACGGCTGAGCGGCAAGGGCCGGCAGGCGAAGCTGACGCCGGTGCGCGGGTCGGAGTTCGAGCTTGAATGCGACACGGTCATCAAGGCGCTGGGACAGGAGCCGCTGCGCGAGCTGCTCGGCGGTATCGATGGAATTACGCTGACGCGCGAGGGGCGCGTGCAGGTTGATCCGGCCACGATGGCGACCGGCGCGCCGAAGCTCTTTGCCGGCGGCGATTGCCGCGCGGGCGCGATGGAGGAGGTCGTCAGCGCGGTGCAGGACGGCAAACTTGCGGCGGCGGGGATCCATGCGCGGCTGTGCGCGTTAAGCGCGTGATGAAGGCGTGCGCGGGGGCGCGCGGAAGGCGTGCTGAGCGTGCGATGAGCGCGTGGGCGCCCGTCATCCCCCCGCAGGCAGCAATCCAGGCGTACAACCGTGATTCCCGCGCAGGCGGGAATCCAGGGATCGCGACGCACACTGGACCCCCGCTTTCGCGGGGGTGACGATGGGGACCGTCATTCCCGCGCACCAACCGTCATTCCCGCGCACTATCTGTCATTCCCGCGTAGGCGGGAATCCAGGGATCACGACGCGCACTGGACCCCCGCGTTCGCGGGGGTGACGGTCAGCACTGCGTCATTCCCGCGCAGGCGGGAATCCAGGGATCACGACGCGCACTGGACCCCCGCTTTCGCGGGGGTGACGATGGGGCCCCCCGCCTGCGCGGGGGTGACGATGGGGACCCCCGCTTTCGCGGGGGTCACGAGTGGGGACGCGCGCCAGCGCGGGGGTGACGACGGGGAGCGTCGGCGTCCCGTTGGCAACACCGGGAGCGCGGGCGTCTCGCCCGCAATGCGCCCCGCACTTCCGTGCGGGGTTCGGATGCGTGGGCGGGTCTGAACGAGCGGGCGCTGCCGGACGATCGCCGCTCGAACGGGCAAGGTCAATGCCCGCGCTCAGCCGAGCCGCGAGCGTGAGCGAGCGGTCTTGCCCCGCACTGCGGTGTGGGGTTCGGATTGGGCGCTCGCTTGCGCTCACGGATCGCTCGCCCGCAGTTCTGATCGAAACGGCGCATCGGCGTCCCAACCGCAGGCGAGTCTTCGACTGCGGTTCCATCACGAGCGAGTGCTTCGTGTCCGATGAGCAAGCGCCAGACTATGGCGGGCGTGAGCTTGGAGCTCCCGCGTTGCCAACCCCCGCATCGCCGTCGCCCGCTTCGTGGGCGCCCGCGTCGTGGGCGCCCGCGTCGTCGGTGCCCGAGTCGTCGGCGCCGGAGTCGTCGGCGCCCGCCTCGTCGCCGTCCGCGGACGGCTCGTTCAGCCGTGCCCGCCAGCGATCGGCTTCCTGTGGGCGGTTCCACGCCTCGTACAGCTCGACCAGATTCGCAAGCACGCCGCGCGTGTGCATGTGCTCGTCCCCCAGCGCGCGGTGCAGCGCTTCGAACGATTCCAGGAGCAGCGGCTCGGCTTCAGCCCGCCGGTCCAGGTTCATCAACGTGCGCGCGTAGGAGTTGCGCGTCACCCAGCGGAACCAATGCCCCGGCGGAGCGGCCCGGTCCACGCGGGCCACGAGGTCCGCGAACAGCTCGTTGGCCTGGTCGTTTCGCCCGCGGTCGATCAGCAGCAGTCCCCGGTTATTCATCGAGAACAGCGTGTCAATGTGCTCGGAACCGAGCAGCTCGGTTCGGCCGTCCACGACCGAGCGCATGACCGTCTCCGCTCTGTCGAGCTGCCTCTGACGATACAGCAGGCCCGCGTAGCTGTTCATCAAGTTCAGCCGGGTCGCGTGGTTCTCGCCGAACAGTGCTTCCGCCAGTTCGACGGCCTCGGCATAGGCGCCCGCGGCTGCATCCAGCTTGTCCTGGTTGCGCAGCGCGAGCGCGAGGTTCGTGAGCGCCTTGAACGTGTCCAGATGATCGTCGCCGTTGATCCGCCGGCTGAGCGCCAGCGCCTCCGTCGCCAGCGCCTCCGATTCGGCGTAGCGGCCCTGCGAGGCGCGCAGCCCGGCGAGGTTGATCGTGACCTGCACGATCTCCGGGTGCTGCTCCCCGAACAGCTCGGGCGCCAGCTCCACCGCGCGGCCCAGCCGCGCGGCGGAACTGGGCCTCGGCCAGCCGATGAAGCTCGTCGAACACCAGGCGGAAGAGGCGCTCGGCGATTTGCGGGTCGCCGTTGGGCAATGCGTGCAGCAGTGTCGTGGCGTCGCTCGACGGGTTCATCGGAGTGCGACCGATGTACGGCCGCCTGGTGGCCATCGGATGAATGACGAATCGCCCCCTGGGGCGAAGCCCATCATACCCGGATGCTGCGCGGTTTCTTGGGGACTGCCTCGACGCGAAGGCGACGCCGGCCGACCGACGGTATTTCACAAATTCTCGAATTGCGTGAATCCCCGGATTTGGCCAAGGGCGCGCGGCGCCGTTGTCGCAATTCCCTCTGAAACGACGCTGACCGCAACACCGCTCGGCGCGTTTGGGGGGTACGCGGCGCGTCAATGGCGAAGGCGCCGGACTTCAATCAACAAGGGGGTAAGACCATGGCCACTCGGAGATGCGGAAGCGACTCACTCTTTGCGAGCCTGCTGATCGGCGCGTTTTGCGCCGCCGCGCCGGCGGCGGACAACTACTTCCTGCCACACGGCAGCAACCTCTGGGACGTGGCCGGGAGTTGGAGCCTGAGTCACTGCCCGCTCACGAAAGAGGACGTTCACGTCAACGTCAGTACCACTTCTCACAAGACGGTTGAGTATGACTGGTCCGGATCGAGCAGTTTCAACAGCGTTCAGCTCAACGGCAGCACCGCGGGCTACGACGCCATGATCTTCCATCCCGAGTACGTGCTTACCACGAACGAGCTGCAAATCGCGCAAAGCGGTCCGGCCTGGTACTGGATGGAAGGGCCGGCGTTCCTGTGGGTCAACGACGTCATGTACGTCGGGTCCAACGGCACGAACTCGGGCCACTTCTACCTGGCGACTGCAAGCGACATGAGTGCCGGGCTGTACGTCGGCGACTTGTGTTACGTCGGCTATTCCGCGCCCGGCGACTTCGATCACGTCAACGGATTTGTCGACGTCGGACGGCTGTACGTCGGCCAGCACGACCCCGGCACGTACTGGCTCAAGCCCGGCGCCGCTTCGTTTCTCACCGTCCAGGGGCAGGTCGTCATCGGCAACGGCGACACGGGAACCTTCGAGCAGACCGGCGGCACGTTCGAGCAGGTCGGCACGAACGGTATCATGCTGGGCTTTAACACCGGCGGCGTAGGCACGTACCTGATGAAGGGCGGCACGCTCGACGTGGATCACATCTCGATCGCCTGGAACGGCGACGGGTATTTCACACACAGCGGCGGAACCGTCACGACGGCCGGCGACATCAACGTCGGCTGCCAGGGCACGCATCCGATGAGGGCTTGGTACAAGCTCAACCAGAACGACGGAACCGCCGCGCTGAACGTCGGCGATGACCTTCTCATCGGCGTGCAGACGCTGGGCAAATACGAACAGGAGGGCGGGACGGCGACGGTCGCAGGCAACGTCGAAATCTGGGACGGCGACCCGGACGCGGGCTCCAGCAGTTACCTGTACATGGGCCTGAGCGCCGGTGTGCTCGAAGCCGCCGCGTTCATCAACCACACCGGCTACTTCGACCAGGACGGCGGTGTGTTCGACGCCTGGGACGGCGCCAACGACTCGACGCAGGGTATAAACCTCGACAACAACGCCGACTGCCGCATCCGGAACTTCACGAACAACGCCGGCGCCGTGCAGCTCTGGCGGAACGCGATTCTGCGCGGGCCGCACGCGTTCGGCGACACGTACGGGCTGTGCGAGCTCGTCAACAACGCCACGTTCCAGATGGGCAGCGCCGCGACCAACGGCGGCTCGTTCCGCGGCCACCTGACCCACAACGGGACGTTCACCTATTACCAGGGCGACTTCAGCACCAGCCGGCTGACCAACTACGGCACTGTCAATTTGAACGGCGACCTCACGGCGTTGCGCGTCGTGAACTACGCCACTCTCACTGTGCCGACCGGACGGATGCTCAGCGCCAGCGGCACCGGCTACGCGAACGCGGTCGAGAACAACTCCAACCTGACGGTCAGAGCCGACGGGCGAATCGTGCTCCCCGCCGACAAGGCGCTGGTGAACAACGGCCCGATGTACGCCGGTGGTCCCGGCGCGACGCCCGCCACGATCCAGGGCGCCGTCCAGAACAACAACTTCCTGCTGCCCAGCGACAGCAGCCTGCCCGCCGGGAGCCAACTCGTCGTGACCGGCAACTTCACGACTGGCTCGTCCGCGGAGCTGCGCATCCGCCTTCGCGGGACCGGCACGAGTAACTACGACCGGCTGACGGTGCAGGGGGCGGCGACGCTCGCGGGCGAGCTCGACGTGCGCCTTACGGACGGATATGTGCCGACGCTGGGCGCGACGTTTTACCCGGTGAGCTGGACCTCGCGAAGCGGCCAGTTCAGCCCGGTGAGCCTGCCGACGCTGCCCGCCGGGTTGGCCTGGGACGTCTGCTACGGCACGACCAGCCTGCGGCTCAAGGTCATCGCCGCGCCCGACTGCCCCGAGGACATCGACGACAACGGACAGATCGATCGGGCGGACCTCAGCGCGCTGCTCACGAACTACGGGTTGAGCGGCGCCGGGCTGGAAGGCGACATCGACGGCGACAACGACGTCGACCTCGCGGACCTCTCAGCGCTGTTGACCGTCTTCGGAACTGCGTGCCCGTAGCGGCGCGATCCGAACCGCGACGGAAGCAGCGGACTCCGACTTTGGTCACGCGGGCATGATCCAGTGACGTCCGGCCTCCGGGTGCGCGGGCCCGCCCCAAGGAGGCCGCGCCATTCTCCATCAGCGCGCGGGAAGGCGCGCGCATGCGTCGACTGTCAAGGTTGCGGTCGCCAGCGGAACCGCCGCCGTTGCGCTCGCGGCGACAGGGATGAAGCTCTCCACTCCGCAAACCGCACCTTTCGCTCAATTCCGGGTCGTGCTCTCCGACTTGGACACGCGCCGGCGCACGCGGTAGCCTGCTCAGGCCGCCTAACGCACGAACAAGCAGCGGCGTTGTCGGGAGAGGGTGGTGCGCAGCGCGAAAGGCTTTGAGTCTGTGGCTGAAGAAGCGGCGACAAACGGCGCCAGCCAGCCCGCTGCGGAACCTCCCGATGCGAGCGCTCCCCGGAGCGCCCCAATGGGACGCCTTGCCGACGGGCTGATCTTCGCGCTCATTGTCGCCGCGGCGCTGGCGATCCGAATCGCGTACGTCCACCAGCTTCAGTCGAGTCCGTTCTTCTCGCACCCCGAGTTGGACGCGCGCTACCACGTCGAGTGGGCCAAGGCCTTCGCCGAGGGCCGCGAGCGTGAGTTCCTGCCGACGGCCTATTTCCGCGCGCCCCTGTATCCGTGGTTCCTGGGCACGGTCTATTCCATCTTCGGCGTGAGCGACCTGGTTCCGCGACTGATTCAGTCCGGCATCGGGGCACTGACCTGCGGGCTACTGTTCATCCTGGGGCGGATGGTTTTCGGGCGGCTCGTCGGGGCGATCGCCGGATTCGCGGCGGCGACGTACTGGGTTCTGATCTACTTTGACGGCGAACTCCTGACGGAATCGCTGTACTGCTTCCAATTGGTGCTGCTGCTCATCGTCCTGGTGCTCAGCGGCCGCCGGCAAAGCGCATGGCTATGGGGGCTGAGCGGGGTTCTGCTGGGTCTGGCGGCCATCACGCGGCCGAACATCCTGCTGCTTGCACCTGTGGTTTTCGGCTGGATTCTGCTCGCTTCGCGGCCAACCTGGCGCCGCGGGCTGGGGCGGGCGGCGGCGCTGACGGTCGGCTGCCTGCTGCCGATCCTGCCGATCACGATCCGCAACTACGTTGTCGGGCACGATTTTGTGCTCATCGCGTCGCAGGGCGGCGTCAACTTCTACATCGGCAACAACCCGCAGTCCGACGGCATGTCCGCGCGGATCGTCGGCGATCCCGGCGAGTGGGATGCGGCGATGAAGGCCCAGGCCGAGCGCGCCGAGCGGGCCGCCGGACGGACGCTCAGGCCCTCCGAGCAGTCGCGCTGGTACACCGGCGAGGCGTGGCGCTGGATCACGTTACAGCCGGCTGCGGCGGCGGCCCTGCTGCTTCGGAAGCTCGGCTACTTCTGGACTTTCTGGGAGATCCCGAACGATCAGTACATCCCGTTCATCACGCGCACGTTCACGCCGATCGTGGGCTGGCTGCCGTTCAGCTTCACGCAGCCCGAGCTCGGCTTCGCGATCGTCGGTCCGCTCGCGGCACTCGGGTTGCTGGCGTCGCTTCGCCGCGGTCGCGATTCGGTCCCCCTGGCCGCGTTCGTGTTGGTCTACATGGCGAGCGTGGTGCTGTTCTTCGTGAACTCGCGCTTCCGCGCGCCGACGCTCCCGGTGCTTATCCTGCTGGCGGCGTTCGGCGCCACGTGGCTCGTTGAACAGCTCATCCGGATGCGCTGGACGTCGCTTGCGCTCGGCGGGTTCGTCGTGGCGGCGATGGGGCTGGTCGTTTCGCGGTTGCCGGCGCGGGTCGATCTGCGAATCGATCACAACATGATCCAGAGTCAGGCCGGCGCGGGCCAAACGCTCTTCTTTCTCGACCGCCAGCAGGACGCCGAACGGTTGCTGGACGCCGCCGCGCGCCGCGCCGACGAACACCGCGTTCCGCTGAAATCCGATGCCTGGGTGGCGCTGGGCCTGATCCGCATGAAGAAGGCCGCCTACGCGGAGGCGCAGCACTGCTTCGAGCAGGCGGTTCGCGCCAAGCCCGACGACGCCACCGCCTACCAGAACCTGGGCGTATCGCTCGCCGCGCAGAACCGCATGACGGCCGCCGCGGCCGCGTTCGAGCAGGTGCTGCGGCTGCGGCCGGGCGACGTGCCTACGCAGGCGAATCTGGGCAACGCCCTGGTGCAGAGCGGGAAGGTTGAAGAAGGTCTGGAGTTGCTGCTCTCCGCGCTGCGGGCGGACGCGAAAACGGCCGGCTCGCTCGTGGCTGCGTCGGAGGCGTGCATCCGCCAGGGACGGCAGGCCGACGCGCTGCGGCTGCTGGAGGCCGGAATCGAGAAGGCCCCGAACAACCTCGGCATGCTCACGCAGCTCATCCAGCTCTACACGATCGGAAGCGATGTTTCGCGCCGGGACCCCGCCAAGGCGCGGCAGCTAGCGGAGCGCGCGCTGAAGGTCAGCGGGCGAAAGGACGCGCTGATACTCCAGGTCTCGGCGCTTGCCTACTGGACTGCGGGCGAATCCGACGAGGCCCGCAAGCTGGCTGAACAGGGTTTGAAGCTCGCGCGCCAGCAGAAGGACCGCAAGCTCGTCACGCAGTTGCAGGCGCTCCTGGCTCGGATCGAGGCCGCGGCACCGGAGCCGAACCAGCCATAGCGGCCGCGCGGTGGGCGCCCGTTATTTCACGCGCAGTGCAGCCGAGACGAGAACGCCACTGCGTCAGTCATTTCGGGCCGAGCGCGAGCGAGGCGAAAAATCTCGGCCTCAACACTTGCGTACCGCCTGCCCAGGGAGACGCTTCGGCCGCGATTCGCGGCCTCAGCATGACGTTCGCGGCGCGGCCGCAACGTGTGGGCGCGCGACAGATCGTCGCACGCCGAAGGCGCCAATCCTTGTTCCGTCCGCCCTCGCGCAAATAAAAGAAACGATCGGTTTGGACCCGGTCCGTTCTCGCCGCCCGGCTGAGCCGAAGCTCAGTCGGTTTGGGGAGCCCGGCGTAAGAGTATTGGACTCAGGCAAACCGATCGTTCTTCACTTGTAATCGCGGCCGTTCAGCCGCGGAAAACCCATCTCCCGAATGCAGCCCCCGCCATGAGAAGCCCGACGACACCCATCGGCTCGGGCACGAACACGATCCGGTACGCAAGCTCATACCGGTCGTCCGGCGTGCCGAACAGCCCGCTGATTGGCGCCCACTCCGGGAACCCCCAGGCAAGGCCGCGGAACGCCGCCTGTGACAGCCCGCCAAAAACCGTGTGCGACTGCGAGATCGACGAGACGGCGATGCTGTTCCGGCCGTCGTTCGGTCCGCCATCGCCGCTGACGCCAACGAGCCGGACGCCGAGGAACAGGTGCGCCGCGACGACGTCGATCGGGCTGCTCGAAAAGTCCAGCAGGCCGCGGTAAACCTGCGTGTCCGCGTCGAGCAGCAGCAGTTCCTCGATCTCCCAGGCCTGATCCGTCACCGTGACGCGGTTGTCCGGGTCCGGCAGGTAACCGCCGCTGTTCGGATCGGGAACCGCGCCGAGCATGATGAAATCGGCATCGTAGTCGTACTGTGGGTCGCGTACGCCGATCCACTCGATGCGCTGCACTGCAAGCGCGGCGCTGGGAAGAACCACGTCCTCCACGGCCCACGAGGTCTCCGGCCGGATCGTGTTGCGCTCAGACGCGGCCGACCAACCCAGGGACGCGTAGTCGATCACGCTCTGCTCGGAGCCGTAGTTGACCCACTCGTTTCCCGTCAGGTCCGCCAGGGAGGCAGACGCCGACAACAGCGTCAGCGCCGCCGCAATGCAGCCTCGAAGGCGATTCAAGCCGATCCCTCCCCTCAAACGTCGCGTCCGGCCGATACAGGCGATCCCGGATCGTTCCCTCCACCCAATGCTGCCGGGGATAGCTCGCGACGGCGGCGTCGCTCCGATAACCGATTTGCCGTCCGGACGGATGCGCGTGCATGCCGGCGCGCAAGTCCCGTCCACGACGCCGCTTCTGAACGAGCCGCTGCGCGGCCGCTTCCAGCGAATACTAGGCACGCACCCGACGGCGTTTCCAACCGCGCCCGAAAAAAGCCCGCAAGCGTCCGTCGCCAAGGCAGGCTCCAGAACGGGGATCGCCACCGCGTGCAGCGCAGCGGCGAGCGCGCCTTCCGGTCCGCGGTTGTGTGGAGCGCGTCGCGGACGGCCAGCGCAACCGGGCCGGGGGGCGCTCCGCTCGGCGTTGGTTCAGTTCGGTTCCGACCGGGCCGCGATCGTAAGGTGGCAGGGATTAGCGATTGCGTTTCCCGCGTTCCCCGCTCCCTTTCGGTCGCGACTCGGATCAATCTGCACCGGTATCCTCCGCACCGCCGCGCTGGTCCGGCGGAGCGGAATGAGTACACTACCCGGGCGCGGCTTCGACTTGTGCGGGCGATTAGCTCAGTTGGCTAGAGCGCCACCCTTACAAGGTGGATGTCGCAGGTTCGAGTCCTGCATCGCCCATTTAAACGTTTTGCATACTAATGACTTCAGTTACCGAAACATGACATTTTCCGCGTTCTCCAGCGTTTCCGCGCTTCCGTCCGGATGCGCCGTCCGTTCCGGTCCGCACCCGGCCACGGCGTACGGCTGCGCTGTGTGCTGCGCCTCGTCGCGGCACGGCGGCAACGTCGCCGACGAACGGACGCACTCCGAGTCGCTGCGTGGCGCTCGGGGGCTGATAATGCGCGCAAGAGGGGCGAGATTCGTGCAATGGGTTTGATTCGGACCCGCCAGACCGGTAAGAATCGGATGATCGCTCGATCGTTGCGCGCCGATTTTCGGTGGGGTCTTCCAGTCCGCGCGACGCTCCGACTGCATGATGAAAGGAATCGGTTCATGTTCCGCTGCCGCCCGGTCGCACTGGTCCTCGTCGCATGCTTACTGGCAAGCGCCGGCGGCGTCGCCGCCGCCGCCGAAGTGGTGGTGAAAAACGACTCGCTCGTGGACGGCGGCACGGTCGCCGTTCAGGCGGGGTTTGTCGCCAATGAGCGCGCGGCGGCGTGGCTCACGTCGCCGTGCAACGGCCGGATCGTCGCGGTGCAAGTGTTCTGGCAATCCGCGAGCGGCGGCACGCCGCCGTCGGTGGAGCACTCGATCACGATTTACGCCAACGGGACGTTTCCGAACCCCGGCGCGGTGCTGGCCACACTCGAGGCGCCGCTGATGACCGACGGGTTCATGAACGAGTTCCGCTACTTGGACGAGGCGGGCACGGTTCCGATCGACATTCCGGTGACCGCCGGACAGCGGTTCGTGGTCTCGTTCCAGTTCGACAACACGCCGGGGCTATCCGGGGCGAGCGTCTGTACGGACGTGAACGGCTGCCAGGCGCAGAAGAACGGGCTGTACGCGATTCCGCCTGGCTCGTGGTTCAATTCGTGCTCGCTGGGCCTGAGCGGCGATTTCGTGATCCGCGCGGTCGTGGATTGCGATGAGGCGTCCGGCGCGTGCTGCCTGCCGAGCGGCTCGTGCGTTTCGCTCAGCGCGTCACAGTGCTCGTCGCAGGGCGGCACGTACCAGGGCGACAACACGAGCTGCGGCCAGGTGAGCTGCCCGCAGCCGACCGGCGCCTGCTGCATGCCCGACGGCTCGTGCTCCGTGCTCACCGCCGCGCAGTGCTCCTCGCAGGGCGGCACGTACCAGGGCAACAACGTCACCTGCGCGCAGGCCAACTGCCAGCCGCAGACCGTCGCCTGCTGTTTCGAAGCCACCGGCGGCTGCCTGAACCTGACGGAGCAGAACTGCGCCCTCGCGGGCGGCGTCTCGGGCGGGCCGGGAACGCAGTGCGCGACGTACGTGTGCTTTCCGATGGGCGCCTGCTGCCTGCCGGACGGAAGCTGCCTGGAAGACGTGAGCCCCGAGGACTGCGCCGCGCAAGGCGGAACGTTCCAGGGCGACGGCACGACGTGCGGCTCGGTGAACTGCCCGCTGCCGACGGGCGCGTGCTGCTTTGCGACCGGGTTCTGCCTGCCGCTGGTGGAGTCGGACTGCCTGCTCGCCGGCGCAAGCTGGCAAGGCGCCGGAACGGACTGCGCCGACGTGGATCAGAACGGGACCGCGGACGAATGCGAGGCGCAGACGTGCGACGGCGACGTGGACGGCGACGGCGACGTAGACCTGGCGGACCTTTCTGGGCTGCTCAGTGGCTTCCAGACTTGCAGTGGCAACCCGGCGTTCGACCCGGCCGCCGACTTCGACGCCAGCGGGTGCATCGATCTGGCGGATCTGTCGGCGCTGCTGACGAATTACGGCGGGCTGTGCCGGTAATTACGTCGGACCACTGACTCGACTTGCTGCGCCAGATCGGATCGAGCCGTGCGCAAGCCAGCGAAAAATCGGCGCGACGGCATCCTGGTGTCCTGTCTCAGGAATTCGCGGCATCAATCCGTGGGCGGCGCACCTCTGGTTCGCCACGCAAAGCAGAGCTTTGCGCTCACGAACTTTCAGGACGAATTTGTGAGACAGGGCACCAGAGTTCCCGACCCACGTTCAATCGCCGCCGGGGTCAGCCTGCGCAATCTGGGGTGCAGCCCACGATCGCGTTCACACTTCCGCCGCCCATCCGGCCGCCTCCACCTCGCGCGCGAGCTGGCAGGCGTGCTCGAGCAGCCGCACTTCCGCGTCGGTCAGGTGCACGTCGCGCCGCGCCATCACGGTCCGCGCGATGCGGATCGCCTTCTCGATCTGGTACGCCGTCATGCCCTCGGTCGTCAGCCACGCGAACGACGGCACGAACTTCGGTACGGCGCTCTGCGTGAACACGTTTGCGGCCACGCCGATGACGCCGCCGGTGGGCAGGATTGTGCCGATGCCGGTCTTGGCGTGGTCGCCGATCGTGGCGCCGACGAAGTGCTGCCCCGTCTCGACCGGCACGCCGTTGATTGAGACGCGGATCGTGCCGTACGTGTTCTTGAGGTCGCTGGTCACGGTCGCGGCGCCGAGGTTCACCCACTCGGCCACGAAGCTGTGGCCGAGGAACCCGTCGTGCTGCTTGTTGCTGTAGCCCTGGAAGACGGTGGCCTCGATCTCGCCGCCCACGCGGCACACCGGGCCGATGGTCGTGTTCGAGCGCAGCACTGCCGTCGGCCGGATAATCGACCTCGGGCCGATGCAGCAAGGGCCTTCGATCACCGCATTGGGCTGGATGAGCACGTCCCGGTCGACGTGAATTGGGCCGTTCTCGGCGTCCAGCACCACGCCGGGCTTGATCCGCGCCCCGGCCGCGATGTGGATATCCCGAGGGTTCAGCAGGTGGGCGCCCGGGGAAACTTCCCCCGCAAGCACGCCGCCTTCATTGCACTGGCGGTGCAGCTCCGCGCCGTTGGCGTGCACGATGTCCCACGGGTGCGCGAGGGCACATAACCCCTCGGGCGCGGGCCGGATGTCGCGGCCGCCGAGCCACTCGCTGAGCCGGAACTCGTCGCGGAACACGGCGGCGTCAAGCGTTGCGGCCTCCTCGGCCGAGATGCTCAGCGCGAGCAGGTCGCCGTGGTACGACCAGCCGACGCCGACGGGTGGCGGAAGGACGTCATTGGTGAGCAGCAGGCGCGCGTTGACGAGGCACCAGCCCGCGCCGGGATCGGGCTTGGCGAGTTCAATCCGCTCCAGCGCCACCTCACGGAGCGCGTCGCGTACCCAGATTCCATGGATCTCGGCGCTGAGATGCGCGCGCAGCTTGTCGATGAGCCGGTCGCGGCCGCAGCGCAACTCGTAGCAGGGGCGGAGCCAGGTCAGGGGCAGGAGCTGCTTGTAGCCGAAGTCCTCGAAGATGCCGATGTTCACGTTCGCTCTACCGATGCGAAGCGCAGCTCACAGGCGAGACGCCTGTGCGACTGCCAGTTTGCTCACAGGTTAGACACCTGTGCCACTGCAAAGGCTCGGCCGTCGAATCCAATGTACTGCCGGGATACACTCTCGGCCATATGGGCAAGCCGCGCACGCCCGAGCCTGTGCAGCTCATCTGCGGTCTGATCGGCGGAGACGTCGGCCTGCTGCGCCGCGCCCGGCGCCTGCTGGTCCGCCGCTTCGGTCCCACCGACCTGGAGAGCGACTTCTGGTCGTTCGACCAGACGGAGTACTACCGTGAGGAGATGGGTCCGGACCTAAAGCGCTGGTTCATCAGCTTCGAGCGGTCGATCTCGCCGGAATCGATCCTGGAGATCAAGCTCGAAACCAACGCGATCGAGGCGGAACTGGCGGACGACTGCGCCGCGCTGGGCATCGTCCGGCCGGTAAACCTGGACCCGGGATACGTGGACCTGGGGAAGCTCGTGCTGGCGACGACCAAGGACCGCTCACACCGCGTCTATCTCGGCCGGGGGATCTTCGCCGAATGCACGCTGCACTTCGTCCACGACCGGTGGCAGACCTGGCCCTGGACGTTTCCGGATTACCACCAGCCGCAGTACCACGAGTTCTTCGTGCGCGTGCGCGAGCGGCTGCTCGCGCGCCGCCGCCAGTCACAGCGGCAGCCAACCGGGGCGGGCGAATGAGCGAGTCGGCCCGCTGGGCGGCGACGATGCTGGGCGCGGCGCTTGGCGTGAGCTTCGCGCTCTCTCTGGGCCTGACCGCGATGGCCATCCGCGTCGCTCCGCGCCTCGGTCTGGTGGACCGCCCAGGCGGAGCGAACTCGCACAAGACCCATCGCCGCCCGACGCCCTACGGCGGCGGAACGGCGATGATGCTCGCGGCGTGGGGGCCGGCTGCGGCGGCCGTCGTGCTCGCCAGCGCGCTGTCTGAGAGCTGGATCGCGGAGCGTTTCGGCGAGCTGGCGCGGGCGTACGCGGGCGGGCTGGCGCAGCGCGGGGGGCAGCTCGCTGCGGTGTTCGCCGGCGCGCTGGCGCTGCACGTACTGGGCCTGTACGACGACGTGCGCGCCCAGGGGCCGTGGGTGAAGCTGACGGCAATCGTCGGCGTCGCGGTCTGGACGGCGATGGCAGGGGGCGTGGCGGTCGCCCAGTTCCTGGGTCCGGCAACGTCGATCGTGCTCACGGTCCTGTGGATCACGATCATCACCAACAGCTTGAACTTCCTGGACAACATGGACGGACTGAGCGCCGGCGTGGCGGGAATCTGCGCGATGTTCCTGGTGATCTGCGGGCTGGCGGCCGGGCAATTGCTCGTGCCGGCGCTCGGTTGCCTGTTCCTGGGCGCGATGGCGGGGTTCCTGGTGTTCAACTTTCCGCCGGCGCACGTCTTCATGGGCGACGCCGGCAGCCTGGTGCTGGGCTACATGCTCGCCGTGCTCTCGGCGATGACCACGTATTACGACAGCGCGGGGCCGATGCCGCCGTACGCCCTTGCGATGCCGCTCGCGATCCTTGCGGTGCCACTGTACGACTTCACCAGCGTGGTCGTGATCCGCCTGATGGAGGGGCGGAACCCGCTCCGCGGCGACCGGCGTCACTTCTCGCACCGGCTCGTCGAGCGTGGGCTGAGCCGCCGGTCGGCGGTGCTGACGATCTACCTGGCGACGGCGGCGACCGGGGCGCTGGCCACGCTGTTGCCGGGCGCGGGGCTGCGCGAGACGCTCACGGTGCTCGCCGTCGTGCTGATGGTGCTGCTCATCATCGCGATCCTGGAGGCGCCGCTGCGGCGCGACGCATGAACCGCCGGAACGCGACGCACGCCGAACTCAGGGCCGCAAGCGCCCCTGCGCCCACGGCGCTGGAACGTGCGGCGTACTTCGTGCTGCTGGCGATCCTCGCCGCTCGTCCGCTGATCCCCGAGACGTTCGAGCACGCCGCGTTGTCCTTCCTGTCGCCCGAGGCGCAGGCGTCCGGACCGAAGCCCGCAGGCACGGCCTGGCTTGACAACCTGCTGCTGCTGGCGGCGGGCCTGGCGTTGCTCGCGGCATGGCGGTCGCTGCGCGCGCCGAAGGCGATCATTCTCGGGGTCGGGCTGCTCACTGCCGCCGCGGTCGCCTCGACCACGGTCGCGGACGACAAGCGGGCCGCTTCGTTCGCCGCAGGCCATCTGCTGGCGGTGGTGCTGGCGACGTTGGCGCTGTCGCGCGTGTCCCGTGCGCCGTGGATGCGCCACGCGCTGCTCGCCGCGGCGCTCGCCGGCGGCGGCGCGAACGCGCTGCGCTGCCTGTCGCAGTGGTCGTATGAGTTCGACCAGACGTACGAATACTGGCTGGAGCAGAAGCAAGAGCTTGTTCGGCGCGGCGTGGACGCCGACACGCCGGCGATTGTGAACTACGAGCGCCGCATGCGGTCGCGCGAGCCGTTCGGTTATCTCTACCATCCGAACGTCGCGGCATCGTGCATGGTGATGGCGCTGGTCGCGGCGTCTGGAGCGGCCGCGGGCGCGTTGTGCAAGCCCGCGGCGCGACGGCCGGAACGCTCGTCGGCGACGCCACGATGGCGGGGCGCGAGCGTGCGGCTGCTGGCGCTGGCGGTGTACCTGGGGCTGCTGGGGTGGGCGATCTTTCTCACCGGCAGCCTGGGCGCGATCGCGGCCGGAACGCTCTCGCTGGCCGCGCTGCTCGTGATGATCGCGGCGCGCCGTGCAATCACGCGCCGCCCCCAGGCTTGGTTCCGCGCGCTGATCGGCGGCTACGTGCTGCTCGTACTCGTCGGCGCCGGCTACGGCGCGACGCGCGGCACGCTGCCCCACACGTCGCTCGCATTCCGCTGGCAGTACTGGGGCGCGGCGGTTCAGGCGTACGCCGAGGCGCCCTGGACCGGCATCGGCCGCGGCAACTTTCGCGACGCGTACCTGCGGCACAAGCAGCCGCAGGCGACCGAGGACGTGGCCGATCCGCACAATCTCTGGCTGGCGCTGCTGACCGAACTGGGGCCGCTGGGGGCGTGCGGTGTGGCGATTCTGGTCGCCGCGGCGCTGGCGTCGGCGCTGCGGCGCGCCTCGGGCGAGGCGCCAAGCGCGGACGCCGGCGGTGTCCAGGCGCCTCACATTGTCATGTCCATTGTCGGAATGGCGGTCGTGCATGCCGCTGCGTCCGGGACGCCGCTTTCGGCGCCCGGCGTGCTCGTCTGGTGGTTGACTGAGACGATCCTGCCGTGGGCGGTTCTGTTCGCGGCGGCGGCGATCGGCGCGGAGCGGCTGTGTCGCTCCGAGCCGGCGGCGCGGTGCGTGAGGCTCGGCCTGGCCGCCGCGCTGCTGGCCGCGCTTTTGCACAACCTGGTGGACTTCTCGCTGCTTACTCCGGCGGGAGACGCGCTGTGCGCGCTGCTGGTCGCGGCCGCCATCGGAGGCGAGCGCCGCGCCGCTTCCGAGGAGTCCGCCGCGCGTACGGGCCGGCGCGGCGCTTGGTCGGGCGCGGCCGTCGGTGCCATGTGGCTCGGACAGCTATGGCTGATCGCGCTGCCGGCGACGCGCGTCGAGAGCGCAAGCGCCGCGGCTCAGGACGCGCTGCGTCGAGCGGCAGACCCGGCGTCGTTGCGCGCGGCGTTGGCGCGCGCTCGTGACGCGGCTCGCGCCGACGCGTGGGACGCGGAGACGCCGCGCGTGTTGGGAGAGCGGTTGCTCGCGATGGCGCAGGCGCCGCACGCGCCGTCCGACCTCCAGGCCGAGCTTACGTCCGCGGCTGCCGCGTTCGCGTCGCTCGCGCGCGATCGGCATCCGCGAAGCGCGGCGATCACGCGCTTGAACGCCCGTTGCGCGGAGGCGGAAGCGGAAACCGTGCTTCGCGAGGACGCGGCGCAAGCCGCGGCGCGATGGGCCGCGGTCGTAGCGTTGTGGCAGGACGCCGTGGAGCTGAACCCCACCGATCCGCGGTTGCGGATCGAGGCCGCCGCGGCGCTGGCGCGAGCCTGGCGCCGCGGGCCCGATCCGCGGTTGGCCGGCGCGGCGCTGGAGCACTTGGACCGCGCCGAGGCGATCGACGCGCTGCGGCCGGCCGGGGACGCCACACGGCTGCGCGAGGGAGAACTCGCGGCGGTCAACGCGCTTCGCGCGGAGTTGACCGGCTCGTCGCCGGGATTGGGGTCACAGCCGGGTTTGCCGGAGTAGCGCGCTGCGGGGAGACGCCGGACCCACACCTGTTTCAAGTCTCAGCCCCGGGGGTCGCAAGGGCATCTTCCACGGGATGAGCCGTGGAAAACCCGCCGGCCCGAATGGTCAGCCGCCGAGGGGCGAACGAATCTCGCGGCGACGCCAAAGCCGCAAAGCGGCGGAAGAACGTAGTCCATGGCTCCAGCCATGGGAGCGGCGCAAGTACGTAGCCCATGGCTCCAGCCATGGGGGCGGCGCAAGTACGTAGCCCATGGCTCCAGCCATGGGGGCGGCGCAAGTACGTAGCCCATGGCTCCCAGCCATGGGAGTGCGTCAGCAACGCGCGCCAGCCTCAGCGGGGCGAAGGAAAGCCGACGATCCAGCAAGCCGCAGCGCTCTTTCGCCCGTCCGGGGCTGGGCATCTCGCGCCCGCAGCGCCCGTCAGGGCCGGCGCCGCGATTGGCGCCACTTCATGCCGACCATGCCAAGCAGCAGGAACGGAAGCATCGGCGCCATGCCCGCGGCGCAGCCGCCGGCGCCGCAGTCGAGCGGGATTTCCGGCGTCTCCTGCTCGTTGCCCTCGACCGGCTCGAAGCCCTTCGACCCGAACGGCAGGCCGAGAAGCACCGGGGCGTCGCAGGCGTCGCCGATGCCGTCGTTGTCGGAGTCCGCCTGGTCGGCGTTCGGGACGTCCGGACAGTTGTCGCACGCGTCGCCCACGCCGTCGCTGTCCGCGTCCGTCTGGCTGCGGTTCAGGTCGTCCGGGCAGTTGTCGCACGGGTCGCCCAGGCCGTCGAGGTCGCGATCGGACTGGTCCGGGTTCGAAATCGACGCGCAGTTGTCGCACGCGTCACCGACACCGTCGCCGTCGCCGTCGGACTGGCTGGCGTTCTTCACTTTCGAGCAGTTGTCCTGCGCGTCGGGCACGCCGTCCACATCGGAATCCGGCGGCGGCGGCGCGTCGCAGGCGTCGCCGATGCCGTCGCCGTCGGTGTCGCGCTGGTTGGGGTTCGAGACGGTCGGGCAGTTGTCGCAGGCGTCGGCCACGCCGTCCGTATCGACGTCCGCTTGGTCCGCGTTCGCGACGGCAGGGCAGTTGTCGCGGCAGTCGGCCACGCCGTCGCCGTCGGCGTCGTCGTCGCGCTGACCGCAGCCGCAGACGCCCGGCTCGATCTTGTCCGGATTGTCCGGGCAGAAGTCGAGGCAATCGGGCGTCCCGTCGCCGTCGCGGTCCAGCCGGTCGTCGAGCCCCTGGCAGCGGTCGTCGCAATCGGCGACGGTGTCGCCGTCCGAATCGGCGTCGCTGTTCCCGCAGCCGCAGATGCCCGGATCGCGCTTGTTGGCGTCGGTCGGGCAGCCGTCGCAGTCGTCGATCGCGCCGTCGTGATCGCCGTCCTGCTCGCACTCGTCGGGCGTGCCGTCTCCGTCACAGTCCGCGCTGGTCTGCGCGTTACCGTCCGGGTCCGCCGGGTCCACGTCGCACTCGTCCGGGGTGCGATTCTGGTTGCAGTCCTTGCTCACCTGGCCGTTCTGGTCCGGGTCCGCCGGATCGAGGTCGCATTCGTCGAGCACGCCGTTGGCGTTGCAGTCGTTCCCCGGCAGCTCGCAGATGTCGAGCACGAAGTTGCCGTTGCAGTCGTTCGCGGCCGGGTTGGCGAGAATCTGCTCGGAATCCGGCGTGCCGTCGTTGTTGCAGTCTTCCTGGAACTCGTACGCGCCCATGTCGACGATCGGCGGAACCTCGTTCTGCAAAGGCAGCTTGGATTGCGTGAACCGCAGCGCGGCGTCGAGGTCGCGCGGCATGGGTTCCGCGGTGTCGCCGTTGCCGTCGACATCGGCAAGATCGAAGGGAACGAGATCATTGCGGCCCACGTCGATCGCCGGCGACGTTGCTTGCAGCCTCAAGTTGCCGCCCGCCAGATTCTCGAACTGCGGATCGAGACCCAGATTGCCCGGCGCGCTGAATGCGGCCAGCCCTTGCAGGATGCAGAATGTAACGCTCACGCTGCCTCCGACGTCGTGACGCAACTGTGCGAATTCTACATTGCCCGAAGTGTCGCTGTTGTTCCACAAGATGCTGTTGGCGATGTCGATGCGGCCGCCGTCGATGTGGACGCCGCCGCCATTGCCCCCGGCAACGTTGCTTACCAGAGTGCAGTTCGTCGCTGCAACGGTGCTGTTGGAGGAGATCGCGAGTGCGCCGCCGTTGGTCGCGGCGGAGTTCTGGAAGAAGCGGCAGCCGACGAACGTCGTGCTGTTCAGCAGCCGTGCGAAGGCCGCACCGCCAACGCCGCCGGTCGCCTGGTTGCCCTGGAAGTCCACGTTGGCCAGGAACGCCGTGCCGCCGTTGAGCGCCAGCGCGCCGCCGTCCGGGGCCGTGTTGCCCAGGAAGCGGGTCCGCAGGGCCGTGACGCTCCCGCCGGATACGGCCAGTGCACCGCCGAGCACGTCGGCGTGGTTTGCTTCGAGGGGATTGGTCGGATGGCCGAGAATGCAGTCCTCGATGCGGACGCTACCGCTCTCCACGAAGACCGCCCCGGCGCTTCCGAACGCGCGGTTGCGCATGAACAGCACGCGTCGTAGGGTAACGATCGAATTGTTGAGAACACCCAGTCCGGCGCCCGACGACGTGCTCGGGCCACCGGCCCCGTCGGCGAAGCCGTCGGCGACTCCGAAGCCGTCCAGCACGGCCGCAACCCCGAGACCGTCCGCGGTAACGACGCGGAAGCTGTTGTCATTCGGGATGCCGAACAGCCCGATGTCGCCCGAAAGCACGGTCGGGTTGGTCACCGGGTTGCGCTGCTGGGCGTCGATCTCGCCGCCGTCAAACCCGCCGAGCACCTGCACGCCCTCGGCCAGCCGGAAGGACTGGCCGCGGTCGCCGGCGCCGCGATCGGGCCGGTACGTGCCTTCTGCGACCCAGATTTCCTGTGTGGCGCTGGTGGCCGTTCCGGCGATCGTGAGCGCATCCTGCAAGTCAAGGAACGCGGTGTTCCAGGTGAGGCCGAAGTGCTGCGGCCCCGGCGCGTTGAGGTTCACGAACAGCCGCGTCACCTCGCACTCGTCCGGCACGTTGTTGTTCGCTGTGCTTCCGGCTTCACCCGTGTCAGGCGACGTGCCGAAGAACGCCACGTCGCAGAAGTCCGCCACGCCGTTGCCGTTGCAATCGTCGCCGAGCACGCGTAGCGCCGAGGCGCAGGTCGATTCCAGCCCGGTGTCGTCGCGGACGGTGAGCGTGATCGGGTAGACGCCGGGCGCCGGGACCGGCGCAACCTGCGGTAGTCCGTTGATCAGGAACGCGAGCGTCGCCGGGTCCTGCTGCGAGCAGTCCTCGTCGAACGATCCGTTGTTGAAGCGGTTCGCCGGAATTCCCGGAGCGCAGCCGTCGATCGCCGGATCCCAGACCAGCTCCGCCAGGCAGACCGCGGTGGGCGGCTCCGGCAGGTCGTTGACGTCGATGTCCGAGCTGGTCGAATCCGACGCGTTCTGCGCGTCCGTCACCGTGATTTCGAGCGTATGCGGCCCGGGATACGGGCAGCCGCGGTCCTCGCGGTTGATCGTCGCCGCGGTGCGGATTTCGGCCGTCGTCGCGCTGATCTTCGTCACGGAGAAGAGCGCCTGCCCCGTGCCGCCGGTGATCGAGAACGTGAGGTTGTCGCCCTCGTTGTTCAGGTCGACGTCGTTTGCGCTGACCACGGCGACGAGTGTGTCGTTGGCGACGTTCTCATTCACCGCGAACGGCCCCTGCGGCGCGATGGTCGGCGGGTCGTTCACCGCCGCCACACTGATCGTGACCGTGCCCTCGTTGGCGGAGAAGTTGGCGCCGTCGTGCGCGCGGAACCGGAACGTAGCGTACGGGCTGCCGTTTTCATCCTGGTCGGGCACAAAACGGACGACGCCGGTCGCCGACGTCACATCGGTATCGGCGGCAATGATCGGCGTTCCGTCGTCCTGGAAGAGCTGCCCATTGGTCGGCAACGTCGTGATGCGGAACGTAAGCGGGTTGTTTTCGGTGTCCGTGCCGGTGAGCGTGATCGCGACCTCGGTGTCCTCGTTCGTCTGCGCGGCCTGGTCGGTCGCCACCGGCGGGTCGTTTACCGCCACGACGTTGATCGTGACCGTGCCCTCGTTAGCGGAGAAGGCGGCGCCGTCGTTCGCGCGGAACCCGAACGTGGCGTACGGGCTGCCGCTCTCATCCTGGCCAGGCACAAAGCGGACGACGCCGGTCGGCGAAGTCACGTCGGTATCGGCGGCGTTGATCGGCGTTCCGTCCTCCTGGAAGAGCTGCCCGTCGGTCGGCAGCGTTGTGATGCGGAACGTGAGCGGGTCGTTTTCGGTGTCCGTGCCGGTGAGCGTGATCGCGACTTCGGTATCCTCGTTCGTCTGCACGGTCTGGTCGGTTGCGACCGGCGCGTCATTCACGTCGTCGACGTCGACCGTGACCACGCCTTCGTTTGCGGAGAACGCTGTGCCGTCGTGCGCGCGGAACCCAAACGTCGCGTACGGACTTCCGGTTTCATTGGTGTCGGGCAGAAAACGCACGACGCCGGTCGGCGAAGTCACGTCGGTATCGGCGGCGTTGATCGGCGTTCCATCTTCCTGAAAAAGCTGCCCGTCCGTCGGCAGCGTGGTGATGCGGAACGTGAGCGGGTCGTTCTCGGTATCGGTCCCCGTCAGCGTAATTGCGACCTCGGTGTCTTCATTCGTCTGAACCGACTGGTCCGTCGCCGCGGGCGCATCATTCAGCGGCACGACGTTCACCGTCACGACGCCCTCGTTGGTTGAGAACGCGTTGCCGTCGTGCGTGCGGAAGCCGAACGTCGTGTACGGCGTCCCGTTTTCATTGGCGTCGGGCAGGAAGCGCACCACGCCTATCGCGGATGTTACGTCGGTGTCTGCCGCGGTGATCTCCGTGCCGTCCTCCTGAAAGAGCGTGCCGTTCGTCGGCAGCGTGGCGATGCGGAACGTGAGCGCGGCGCCCTCCTCGTCGTTGCCGGTCAGCGTGATCGATGCTTCGGTATCCTCGTTGGTCTGAGCGGTCTGATCATTCGCCGTCGGCGGGTCATTCACCTGGGTCACGTTGATCGTGAACGCCTGGTCGGTCACGCCGCCGTGCCCGTCGTCGGCGCGGAGCACGACATTGTTGAGTCCCACGTCGGCCTGGAGCGGCGTACCGGAGAGCGTGCCCGTGCCGTCGCCGTTGTCCGTGAAAGTCAGCCACGCGGGAAGCGTCGGGGCCGTGAGTGTCCGGTCGTCGCCGTCGTCGTCATCGGTTTGGACGTCGTCCGAGTACGGCGAGTCTTCGGTTGCATCGGTGTCGGGCGCGCTGGTAAACGTCGGCAGCGCGTCCATGACGATCGCCAGCGAGAATTCGGAGGTGTTCCCGGCCGGATCGGTGGCGGTGGCGGTGACGATGCGGTCCTGTAGGACACCGACCGCGAAGCCCGTCAACGTGCCGTTGCCCGTCCCGTCGGTGGTCAGATTGTCGGCATCCACAAACGTCTGGCCCTCGCCGTTTCCGCTCGGGTCGGCGGCGGCGCTGTCGAAAATCTCGATGCGATAGGTGGTGTTCGGCGCGGAGTTCAGCGCGATATCAATCTCCCCCGCCGTCGCTGTTTGAGAGATCACAGGAAAATTCTGGAACCCGTTCGGACCGGTGTCGGCGTCGCCGTCGTCGTTGGCCGTGACGCCGTCATTGGTGGTGGTGGCGAAGAGGTTTATGCCCAAGCCGCCGTTGCCGAAGATCTGGTTTCGCGACACGTCGGCCGAGACAGTCGTGGAGTTGTTGATCCGCACGCCGTCGAGCACGTTGCCCGCGATCACGTTCGCTTCGGCAACGTCGCTGGCCGGGGAACCGGAATTGTCGCTGCCGATGATGTGGCCGGTGCCGCTTCCGGTAACCCGGACGCCAATGTTGTTGCTGCTCAGCGTGCAGCCGTAGACCCAGCAATTGGCTGCGGTGCCGCTGATGAGCACGCCGGCGCCGCCGAATCCGGTGATCACCAGCCCACCGATCTCCGTTCCGTCGCCGCCGTTGCTAACCGTCAAGCCGGGCGCAGTAAACAAGTTGTTGTCGGTTAGAGTAATTAGGGGCGGGCCGGCGTAGTTCACCGGGCCCTGGCTCCAGCCGTCAATGACCACCGGGCTGGTGATGTTCGGCAGCGCGCTGAGCAGCGTGATCGTCGCAGTGCTTCCGACGGCGCCGATGTTAAACTCGATCGTGTCGCTTCCCGCGGCCGCGTTCGCGTCGGTGATCGCCTGCCGGAGCGAGCCGGCGCCGCTGTCGGCGTTGTTGGTGACGCTGAACGTCGCCGCGAGAGCCGGCGCCGCCGCCGAGATCGCCGCGACGGTTCCGAGCAGGATCAACTTTCCGAAGGCGTTGCTCTGCCGAAACATGCGTAAACTCCGAAGCGGAGCGCCTCATTCAGGGCGCGTGATCCGGATGATCGAACCGAAAGGCCGCGCGCGCTGCGCGCCGCGTCCGCACAATCTGCAAGCGTCCCGTAGTGCCCGCGGGGGGGGATCGACCCGATTGCATGAGGTTCGACGGGCCGTGCGAGGCAGCCGGCGACGCCTCCTCTGTTCCTCCCAACGGACCGCGACGCGACAACGGCGGCCATGCCGGCGACGGGTTTGCCCCGAAGGAGCCTTCGCCCCCGCCCCACGTGTTCGGCGCCGCCGCGACCGGCCTTCCAACCGTACAAGCTACCCTACCCGGTGCGCGGCGTGAATTCAACCCTAAGCGGCTGCGGAGGTTATCGTCGCGGCCGCGCTCGCGGCGGAGTGCCGATAATGGGGTAGACGTCACCGGCGATTCATGGCCGACGCGAGAACCGCGAATCGCTCATGCGAAAAGCGGGTTGATCACCAGCCCGCTCGCCAGTTTGGGATAGAAATACGTGCTCTTCTGTGGCATCAGCTCGCCGGCCTGGCAGACGCTTCGCAACTCTTCCATGGTCGTTGCCTGCATCAGCGCCGCCGTGCCCTTGACGGCGCGGGCTTCGTCGATCGCCTTTCCCGCAGCCTTGACGTAGTGGATATCCGGCGCGCGGCCCCCGAGCATTTTTGCCGTTACGACACGATCGATCAGGTACGCGTGCAGAAACGCCAGCCCGAGCTTGCGCCACGAAGGGGAATGCCGCGGTTCGAGGTCGTCCAGCACGGATTCGCTGCGCGGGCGCACCATGAAGTAGCCGGGGCGCACCGCGCTGTACAGCGC